>CAZRYD010000012.1:0-23939 GCA_964604225.1 uncultured Caldilineaceae bacterium | reverse complement strand
GTCAACGAGCGCGAGTGGCATGAGGAGGAAATCTTGTTGTTGGGCGCCGCTGCCGAAATGCTCAGTGGCGCTTTGCAGCGCTGGCAGACTAAAGCGCGAGAGCGCCGCCAGCGCCAAATTGCCGAGAGTTTGCAGCAAGTCGCTTTGGTTCTTAACAGCACACTTGACCAGAAACAGATTGTAACTACCATTTTAGACCAATTACAAACAATTATACCCTATGATGGGGCAACAGTCTGGCTGGTAGACGGTGAGGAACTAACTATCGTTGAAGCCGCAGGGCTGAGTCTCCGTCGTGTCGGTTGGAAGCTTCCTCTAAGGAATGACAGCCCGCAAGCCCTGACTGTGCGTCACCGGCAGCCGCGGGTCATCGCCGACGTGACCTGCGAGCCTGAGTGGCCTGATTGGGATGAAGAAGGTCTCATCCACAGTTGGATGGGAGCGCCTTTAATCGCCGGTCAAGAGGTGATGGGGTTGCTCAGCCTCGTTCGGAGTGACCTGGCTGCTTTTGGCCAGGAAAACCTGCAAACCTTACAAAGCTTTGCCAACCAGGCGGTTACGGCCATTAGTAACGCCCGGCTGTACCAGCAGATCAGTACGGCCCGTGAGCGGCTGAGTATTCTCTATCAGGCCAGCCAGGTCATCAGCGCCGCCAGCCTTGCCCCTCAGCAGATTTATGCAGGCATCCATGCGGCGGTGGCGCGGCTCATGCCGGCCGACGTATTTGTAGTGACCCTGATCAATGAAACCGAACAGGAAGTGGAGGATGTTTACCTGTTTGATCAAGGCCAGGTTTGGCCCGCTCAGCGTTACTCTCTGCCGGGTACATTTGCCCACTATTTGCTGCGCCGGGGTGAGTCGCTCCTGGCTGACGATTACAGCACCCTACCGCAAGAAGAGTTCAGCTTCGAACTATTTGGCAGTCCGGAGGATACCCGGTCGGGTTTGGCCGTGCTGCTGCGTGGGCGTGAGCGCGTGTTGGGCTTGCTATCCGTCCAGAGTTATGAGTTAGCCACCTACACTGACGATGACCTGGAACTGCTGGAACTGCTGGCGGCCCATGCGGCCATTGCTCTGGAAAACACCTGGCTGCATCAACAGGCCCAAACTGCCGCCGCGCTAGAGGAGCGAAACCGGCTGGCCCGTGACCTGCACGACTCGGTCACTCAATCGCTCTACAGTTTGACCCTGCTGGCCGAAGGCTGGCGGCGGCTGGCCCAACGAGGTCGCCTGGCCGATTTGGACAGCGCCCTGACCGAGTTAGGCGAGATCGCCCAGCAATCGCTCAAAGAGATGCGCCTGTTGATTTACGAGCTGCGCCCACCGGTGCTGGAGCAGGCCGGGCTGCTGGGCGCGCTGCACCAACGTCTGGGCGCGGTTGAGCGGCGGGCGGGTATTGATGCTCGCCTGATTGCGGCAGAGTTAATTAAGCTGCCGCCCCAGGTTGAGCAAGGTCTTTATCGAATTACCCAGGAAGCGCTCAATAACGCCTTAAAACATGCCAAAGCGACGACCGTCACCGTTTTTGTGCGAGCCAGCGGAGAGTGGATCGAAGTCGAGGTCACTGATAATGGCTGTGGTTTTGAGCCTGATAGGCTGAACGGGCAGCCTGGATTAGGACTTACCAGTATGCGCGAGCGCTCCGAACAGTTGGGAGGGGAGTTGGCGATTGAGTCGAAACTTGGGGAAGGGACCGCGGTTAAGGTGAGGGTAAGAGGGAACCTGGAGCAAGCCGGGGGAACTGAGGGGAACTCATAGGAACTCGGGGCATCTCCTGAGTTCCTTGAGTTCCCACGAGTTATGGAGCTGAAACGATGAATCAAACCAATCCCATCCGTATTCTTGTCGCCGACGACCATCCGATCGTGCGTAAAGGGTTGCACACTTTAATTAGCAGTGAGCCGGATTTGGAATGGGTTGGCGAAGCCGCCGACGGGATCGAGGTGGTTGAGCGAGCACTGGCGCTGCGTCCGGATATTATTCTCATGGATATGGTCATGCCGCGCCAGGATGGGGTCGAGGCGGTCAAGCAAATCAAGGCCCGCTATCCCGAGGTCGGCATTCTAATCATCACCAGTTTTGCCGAAGATGATAAAATTTTTCCGGCCATCAAAGCCGGCGCATTGGGCTATCTACTCAAAGACTCAGCGCCCCAAGAACTGCTCCAGGCGATTTATGATGTTTTTCAGGGCAAACCCTCACTCCATCCCACTATTGCTCTTAAAATGATACAAGAAATCCAGCAGCCCTCAACCCTACCGCCTACCGTCGAGCCGTTAACTGAACGGGAGGTAGAAATTTTGAGATTCATCGCTCAGGGCTTTACCAATCAGGAGATCGCCGCCCAACTGGTTGTCAGCGAGCGCACCATCGGCAATCATGTGGGTAACATCCTCCATAAGCTGCATCTGGCCAATCGCACCCAGGCCGCGCTCTATGCTCTGAAAAAGGGCCTGGCCACTCTGGATGATGCCGTTATCCCCGACTAAAAATCAATCCGCGCCGATATGAAAAGAACTCGTAGGAACTCGTCGAAGCTTATGGGAACTCCTAAGCTCCCCCAAGATCCTATGAGTTCCCTTGAGTTCCTCGTAATCCCCTCTGAGTAATTTTACCTAGATAGGGTAGTTAAAATTCAGGGTCAAGACAGGTCTTTTTCTGGATGTGTCTTGACCTGAAGTTGGTTATACTTAACCCTTGGCGTCGAAATTCTCCCCTCTCTATTTTAATATCAACTAATATCCAGGTGTTTCTCAGAATCAATGGCGTCTGCTTGGATACAGGTTTTATCCTAACGACAGGAGTAAGGTCAATGGCGAATCCGGTGACGGCCCTCGTCATCGCTAAGATTGATCCTATCGGCGAGAGTTTGCTGGTGTTGCTGCAATCTCTCCCTCAAATCGAAGGGATACGGCGCACCAGAAATTACCCGGCTGCCCGGCAGTTGATAGAACACCAGCATCCGGTTTTGGTGCTTCTGGATGCAGATTTGCGCGATGATAAATTGACTGAGATAGTCCAGGGTATCAAAGCCAGTTGGCCCCAGGCCCGAATTATCGTCCTGGTTGAAAATGAGCTACAGCAGCAAACAGCTCGTCTTGCCGGCGCAGACGTAGCCTTTATCAAAGGTATTCAGGCCAAAAAACTCCTGGATGCCGCTGAACTGCTCCTCCAGTCCGTAACCAGCCGTGAGTGAACAAATTAAAATCCAGTTTGACTTTTGATAACCTATGCGTTGACCAAACTAATACTGCGTTTATCACTAAATAGGTTGAAATAATACAGACAAAATATAGACAAAGTATTTGCACAATATTTGCTTTTCTACTAAAATGGCTCTTAATACTGTCAAAGCCACCTAAAGGAGAGGTGTATGAAGGAAAATAATCGCGTTTTAGGCCGTCAGGGTCGCTTCAAGCGACCGTGGTTGGCTGTGACCATCATCTTTGGCCTGGCCGCCCTGACCTCGCTGGCCTGTTCGCTGGGCAGCCTGCTGGGTGAGCAGAGCGCTCCGTCGGCAGGACAGACCCCGGTTGTGGCCGTGCCTGTTACCCAGGAGGTCGCGCCGGAGTCGGAGCAGCCCCCCGCACCGCAGCCGCAAGCAACGGTCGCCCCGATCGACAGCGCCCCGGCTGCGGCAGGCCCGGCGCTGACCCTTAACCCAACCACCGGCGCAGCGGGCAGCACCGTTAAAGTCAGCGGGGCCGGCTTTCCGGCCGGCAGCCGGATTGTCATCTCGCTCGCCCCATCGCAACCGCCGGCTTACGCGGTCAACAGCGCCCTGGCCGACACCAGCGGCAATTTTGCCGTAGATTTGATCGTGCCCAGCGATCCCCGCTGGCTCGATGAAAGCCCCGTACCCATTGTCGCCGCCGTGGATGGGCAAAACGCCAAAGCCCAGGCCGCACTGACCATTGTGGCCCCTGGCGGCGGTGCGCCGGCTGCCACAGCGGCAGCTTCCAGCGACATTGTTATTGTTGCGGCTGTTCCCTCGGCCACGCCGCCCCCGCCGCCCGCCTCGGCGGCACAACTGACGACTACAGCCAATCTCAATGTTCGCAGCGGTCCCGGTACCAACTACGACATTCTGGGGGTGCTGCTACTGGGCCAGCAGGCCGAAATCATTGGCCGCAACCAGGACGCCACCTGGTGGCAAATCAAATTTGCCGGGGCCAAACAGGGTTTTGGCTGGGTTTCAGCCCAGTTTGCCCAGGCCAGCAACATCGGCAATGTGCCGATTGTCAATGCCCCGGCCCCGCCGCCGACGCCGGCTCCACCCGCCCAGACGCCCCCGGACGTGGTCATCACCGAATGGCGGGGTGAATACTTCAATAACAAAGACCTGAGCGGCCAGCCCGTTTTTGTGCGCAATGATCCGGCTGTCAGCTTTGACTGGGGCCTCGGTTCCCCCGACTCCCGCCTGCCCGCCGACTTTTTCTCGGCCCGCTGGACCCGCAACGTCAACTTCTCGGCCGGAACCTATCGCTTCTATACCCGCGTGGACGACGGCGTGCGCCTGTGGGTGGATGGCGCGCTGCTCATCAATCAGTGGCGCGAGCAGTCGCCGGTCACTTATGCCGCCGACATCTACCTGGGCGACGGCGGTCACGATCTGCGGATGGAGTGGAACGAACTGGCCGGTGGGGCCACCGCCATCCTTTCTTGGGAGCGGGTGGACACCTTCCCCGATTGGAAAGTCGAATACTACAACAATCCCGACCTACAAGGCGCGCCGGTGCTGGTCCGCAATGAAGGCACTATCAACCACAACTGGGGGCAGGGGTCGCCCGCCGCGGCTGTGCCCGCCGACAACTTCTCGGTTCGCTGGACCCGGACCGTTTACCTGGACGGCGGCGATTACCTCTTCCGCATCCAGTCCGACGACGGTCACCGCATGTGGGTTGACAACGACCTGATTTTTGATAACTGGCGCGACGGCAACACCCAACTGCAAGAAGCCCGCCGTAATATTCCGTCCGGCCTGCACCAACTCCGGGTGGAATATTTTGAGCGCGGCGGCGATGCCCTGATCGGCTTTGCCTGGCAGCGCACCGACCGGCCCCAAATCGGTCCCCTGGCCATCATTCGCTCCCCGGATGAGGGCATGACCGGCCAGCCGGTTACCTTTGATGGCCGGCGTTCCCGTGAGGGTGACAGTCGCCTGGACAAGTATGAATGGGATTTCGGCGACGGCAGCCGCACCAAAGGCGACAAAGTCAGCCATACTTACAATTCCAGCGGCACCTACCGGGTTACGCTGATCGTAACTGACCGCAACGGCCTACGCGACCGTACCCGCGTTGACATCCGCATCAACAACGATCCGGTGGCTAATATCCCCCCGGTGGCGATCATTGACGCCGCCTCCACCGGTCAGGTGGGCCAGGCGGTCAATTTCAGCGGCCAGCGTTCCAGCTCGGTCACGCCAATTGTCGGCTACCGTTGGAACTTTGGCGACGGCGGTTCCAGCCAGGATACGAATCCTGTTCACACCTTTAATGCTGCCGGACTTTACAATGTCAGCCTCACCGTCATTGCCCAGAACGGCCTGCGCAGCACCGATAATTTGACCGTCCGTATTGACAGCCCCTTGCTGCCCTCGGCTGCGCCGGTGGCCAAAATCAGCGCCCCGCCGCAGGGGCAGACCGGCCAGCCGGTCAGTTTCGACGCCAGCCAGTCAACCGCCTCCAGCCCGATGGTGAGTTGGCTCTGGAATTTTGGCGACGGAGCCACCGCCGATGGCTTGAATATCCCTCATGCCTACGCCAACCCCGGCGTTTACAATGTAACCCTGACGGTGACCGACCAGAACGGCCAGAGCAACAGCGCTAACCAGTTGATCACCATCGCCGCAGCGCCGCAGCCCAATACGCCGCCGGTGCCGGTAATCGGCGCGCCAGCCCAGGCCGAGGCCGGCCAGACCGTCACCTTCAACGCCAGCGGCACGCAGCACAACGGCCAGTTGACCAACATCGCCTGGGATTTGGGGGATGGAAGTTCCAACACCGGCGAAGTGGTCAACTATGCTTACACCACCCCCGGCGACTACACCGTTACCCTTACCGTCACCGACGATCAGGGCCAGAGCGCCAGCACGACCGCCCCGATACAGATTATTCCCAAAGCAGTGCCTGATCCGCTCACGGCCAAAATCAGTGGCCCTACCCAGGGACAGGCCGGCCAATCGCTTGCCTTTGACGGCCAATTCTCTACCTCGGCCGCCCCGCTGAACAGCATCCAGTGGGATTTTGGCGACGGCACGAGTGACAGCGGCAATCTGGTCGTCAACCACGTCTATCAGAATCCCGGCACGTACACCGTGCTGCTGACCCTGGTTAACGATTTAGGCCAGACCAACACCGCCTCGCAGCAGGTCGCTATCCAGGCTGCGCCAGCCGCCAACCAGCCGCCGCAGCCGGCCATTCAGGCCAGCGCCGCCAGCGTCGTCGCCGGCGACACCATCAACCTTGACGCCAGTGGAACTGCCGCCGGCAGCCCCATCGCCAGCTACGACTGGGACTTTGGCGACGGTAATACTGGCAGCGGCCAACTGGCCAGCCACGCCTACAGCACGGCCGGGACGTATCAGGTCACCTTGACCGTGACCGATCAAAATGGTCTCAGCGGTAGCACCACGACGTCCATTGATGTGCAAGCCCCTCCTTCTGTGCCGAACGTGCCGCCGGTGGCCGCCATTGCCGGCCCGCCCACGGCTGAGGTGGGCGGGACGATAACTTTCGACGGCACGCCTTCCCAGGCCGGCAGCCCTATCGCCAGCTATCAATGGGATTTTGGCGACGGTGTGACCGGCAGCGGCCCCAGCGTTAGCTATGCTTACGCCCAACCGGGCAGCTATCAAGTCACCTTGACCGTCACCGATCAGACTGGCCTGAGCGGCAGCGCCACCAGCCAGGTTGACGTCACCCTGCCGCCCCCGCCGCCCCCGACAACCGACCAGCCGGTTACCCGACCTGTCCAGCCGCCGACGGCGGTTATCAATGGCCCCATGCAGGCCCAGGTGGGTGAAACAATTGTTTTGGACGGTGGTTTTTCCAGCGGCAGCAGCCCCATTGTCAGTTATGAATGGGGTACGGGTGACGGCGCAGGTGGCAGCGGGATGGGCGTCAGCTACGCCTATGGCGCGCCTGGGGTGTACCAGATTACGCTGACCGTGACCGACCAGAATGGTCTCAGCAGCAGCGCTACCCAGCAGATCGAAATTCTTGACGCCGCGGCCCAGCCTCAACCGCAGCCAGAGCCAACCCAGCCTCCGGCTGAGCCGCAGCCCCAACCCACCGAGCCTCCGGTTGAGACACGTCCCGCTCCACTGCCGGCTGTACCGCCGACGGCCGTTATCAACGGCCCGAACCAGGTACAGGCTCAGGCCCAGGTTACTTTCAGTGGCCAGGCTTCGCAGCCGGGCAGCAGCCAGATTACCAGCTATGAGTGGGGCTTTGGCGACGGCGGCGCGGACGCGGGTCCCGATGTGGCGTATGCCTATAGCGCTCAAGGCACGTATCAGGTCACGCTGACCGTGACCGATGAAAACGGTCTCAGTAACACGACCGCCATGACCGTTTTTGTCGGCCCCAGCCAGGCCGAAATTGAGGCGCAGCAGCAAGCGGAAGAGGCCCAACGCCAAGCCGAGGAAGCCGCCCGCCAGCAGGCCGAAGCCGAGGCGCAGCGTCAAGCCGAGGAAGCACAGCGCCAAGCCGAAGCGGCTCAGCAGCAGGCGGCCGCCGAAGCAACTGCCCAGGCCGAAGCACAGCAGCAAGCAGAAGAGGCGCAGCGCCAGGCCGAGGAAGCCGCCCGCCAGCAGGCCGAAGCCGAGGCGCAGCGGCAAGCCGAGGAAGCCCAGCATCAGGCCGAAGAAGAAACCCGCCGCCAGGCCGAAGAGGCCCAACGTCAAGCTGAGGAAGCCGCCCGCCGCCAGGCCGAAGAGGAAGCACAGCGTCAAGCCGAAGAAGAAGCCCGCCGCCAGGCCGAAGAGGAAGCACTGCAACAAGCGCAGGAAGCCCAACAACAGCAGGATGCACCTGCGGATGGACAATAGGAGAACTGAGGGGAACTCAGAACGACCACGAGTTTCCATGAGTTCCCACGAATTAAGCTCAGGAGAAATATGATGAAACAACCTTTACTCGCATCACTGATAATCATGCTACTGCTGGCATTAACCGCTTGTGGCAGTGTCGCCCCGACTCCGGCTCAATCTGCAGCCGCGCAGACGACACCCGAACCGACCGAAGCAGTCGAGGTCACGCCAACCACCGAGGCCGCCGAGACTACCACTGAAGATTCCCTCGTGCCACAGGCGGACACCGTATCCGAAACGGCGGCCGAAGCCCCTGCCCCCGAAAAACAGTTTGGCCTCGTGGCGGCCCGGATTGACGACCGGGGCTTTGAGCAACTGGCCTGGGAGGGAATGCAGCAAGCCGGTTCCGAGGTGAACGCCTATGTGCAGGCTTTGCCTGATGCCGACGCTGCCACAGCCGCCTCACGCATAACCCAATTCCTTAATCATGGCTTCGATGGGGTTGTGACCGTCGGTTTTGAAATGGCGCAGGCCACCAAAGCGGCGGCTGAAGCCAACCCCACCGTGCCCTTTGCCATCGTGGACTTCCCCAGCCAAGCCGCCAATATGAAAGGCATCCTCTTCGATGTGGACGCGCCGGCCTTTATGGCCGGCTACCTGGCCGCCGGGATGAGCCAAACCGGCACGGTCTGCACCTATGGCGGCGTCCCCATCCCCCCGGTTTTGATCTTTATGGTCGGCTTTGAACACGGGGTTGACTATTACAACCAGCAAAAAGAAGCCAGCGTAAAAGTGTTGGGCTGGCGAACCGATCCGAGCATAGATATCGGCGGCGAGGGTATCTTTGCCGGCGACTTTGGCAATCCGGCCTTTGGCCGGACCATTGCCGCCGAACTGGCCGGGCAGGGCTGTGATATTATCTTCCCCGTGGCCGGGGCGACCGGCCTAGGCAGCGCTGAAGTGGCTCAGGCGAACAAACTGACTGTTATCGGGGTAGACGCGGATCAGGCGGTCAGCAACCCCGATTACGCCGACGTGTACCTGACCAGTGTGGTCAAACACACCGATCTGGCTGTAGCGACAACGGTTAGAAATATGGCTCAAGGTCTTTTTGGCGGGGGCAGCAACTACATCGGCACCCTGGCCGACGGCGGGGTTGACCTGGCTTCCTTCCACAGTTTTGAGGACAAAGTGCCCCAGCCGCTTAAAGATGAACTGGCTCAACTGCGTCTGGATTTGATGGACGGCAAACTTAACACCGGCTGGCCTGTGGGCGCTTCCAAAATCGAAACCAGCCTGACCGTCGGCAACCTGAACCTGGCCGCCCTGCGCCGCGCCACCTATCAAGTTGGAATCACGGCTGAAATCACTGCTACGTTAACCAATGGCGAATATCTCGACCCGGCTAACATGGTGATAGTTTCCCTGGGCGACCTGGTAGCCTACGGCGACTTGACCGGCGATGGCCAGGACGAGGCCATCGTCTTTCTGGTGACCGAATACGGCGGCACCGGCCGTTTTTACGATTTGGTGGTCATGACCGACCAGAACGCCGCACCAACTCAACTGGCCGCGACTCCCTTGGGCGACCGGGTGCAGCTTCGCTCTATCAGCGTTAAGCAAGGCTTGTTAGTAGTGAACATGGTCGAGGCTGGCCCCAATGATGCCGCCTGCTGTCCCACCCAGGAAGTGGTCAAAGTTTTCGGCTTGCAGGACGATCAATTGGTCCAGTTATCCAGCCAACAGATCAATTGATTGAAAAATGAGTTCCTATGAGGTCCCAGGAATTGAGGGACCTCATAGGAACTTGGAAGAACTTGTCAAGGGTTCCCCTGAGTTCCCACGAGTTATTACAGGTAAAGCTCAGATGACTATCCGGCCGGGACAGATACTCGATCCCGAAACCAACTCAGAGCGCGGAGATTGGGGAGGACGTTCGCTCCTGCCCCGGTTAGACTTGGCGGAACGCCTGGATATTTACAAACAAGTCCGCCGGAACGCTCGTTCCCGGCCCGATTTTTTTATAATGATCGCTCTGGCGGCCGGGATTGCCGGTTTGGGCCTGCGCTTGAATAGCCCGACGACCATTGTGGGGGCGATGATCATTTCGCCGCTAATGGCGGCCATTGTGGGCCTGGGCCTGGGCGCGATCCACGCTGACGGTAAATTACTCTTGATTTCCGGGAACACCCTGCTGCGGGGTATGCTTTTGGCGGTACTGATGGGGGTGTTGGCCGGCCTGGCCATTCCAGGGGCCGAACCGACCGGCGAGATTATGGCCCGCACCGCCCCTTCCTTGTTTGATTTGGGGGTCGCTTTGCTATCGGGCATGGCCGGCGCTTATGCCCTGTGCCGGCCTAATGTGTCAGCGGCACTGGCCGGCGTAGCGATTGCGGTGGCCCTGGTGCCGCCGCTGGTAGCGGTCGGTATCGGGCTGGCCTGGTTGGAGTGGGCCATTGCCGGGGGCGCGCTCCTGCTTTTTTTAACCAATCTGGTCGCCATTTGCGCCGCCAGCGAACTGGTCTTTCTGCTGGTCGGTTTTCGACCCGATTTGGACCGGCAGGGTGATTTGACCGTTTTTATCGGCAGCATTTTTAGCTCGGTTATCCTGTTTGTGCTGGTGGGCGGCATTTTAGGGCAGCTTACCATAGCTCATTTTCAAGAAACAACGCTGGAAAAGAAGATTGAACAGGCCCTGGCCCGTGAAATTAAACAACTGAACCCGGCAGCCCAATTGAGCGAGTGGCATCAGTTTCGCCAGGATGACGGCAGCCTCAAAGTGGAAATCCTGGTCAGATCGCCGCGTGGTTTCAGTTACGAGCAAGTCGTTGATCTGCAAAATAGAGTGGCTGAGGCGGTGCAGCAACCATTGGCCCTGGTATTACAGTTTGTTCCGATCACCGAACTAAATCCGGTTATCCCCCCAACGCCGACGCCGACCTCTACTTTCACCCCGACCCCCACCCCAGGACCAAGTCCAACCCCCACCCCGACCGATACGCCAACCTTGACCCCGACACCCAGCCCCACCCTGACTCCCACCCCAACGGCAAGTCCGACGACTACACCCAGTGCCACGCCCAGCCCAACCGCTACCTTTACCCCGGCCCCTACCCCGACGCCTGTGCCCGCGGTGATTGCTTTTACCGGCGGGCGCGGGGTGAAACTGCGCTGGCAGCCCAACGGCCTGGTAGCCGGCACGCTGGCCGAGGGAGCCTGGGTGTTGATGTTGAACGAGCAAATTTCGGTGGATTGGCAGATTTGGGTCAAGGTGATAGACCAAAATGAGCGCACCGGCTGGGTGGTCCAGGATTATGTGTCCACCTATCACCCATAAGCTGTCAGAAAAAGTTCCCCTCAGTTCCCACGAGTTCCTACGGAGCTAAAGGAACTTATAGGAAATGTCCTTAATAAATCTATTATCTTATAATAGGAGGTTTTTCATGGGTTTCATCGCGACTATCGTTGTTGGTTTGATTGCCGGCTGGCTGGCCTCGCTGGTCATGAAGTCGGGCACGGGGCTGATTGGCGACCTGATTATTGGGGTAATCGGCGGCTTTATCGGCGGTTTTCTCTCGCAGCTATTTCTGGGAGCCAATTTGATGACCGGTATTAACATCACCAGCATCATCACGGCGCTCGTCGGAGCGATTGTATTGCTGGCAGTCGTGAGAGCGGTGCGGCGTTAAGAAGACAAACTCGCGGTAACTCACAGCCGAAGACCGCCTATGAGTAGAAACTCCGGGGTTCTTCTCTGAAAATAACCGGATTGGTGTAGGGGCGTACCCTTGCGGTCGCCCCAGGTGGGGCAGGCGCGAGGCCGTGCCCCTACATATTTTCATCATCGGTGGTGTACCTCCGGTTCGTGACGACGACTCTAATAGTTTTATTTCCCTCGGGTTGCCATAGGTTCTAATGAGTTCCAATTTTCAGGAGGTAAATCTATGAACAAAAAAATAAATTCTTCTATTGTAATACTCATTATCCTCATGACCCTCTGGCCGGCTAACCTGCTGGCGCAAAATGAAGTTGCCTGCGAGTCGGATTACACCGTCCAGGCCGGCGACTTTCTGACCAAGATTGCCGCCGATACTTTGGACAACTCCAAGCTCTACCCGGCCATTATCACCGCCACCAATGCCAAAGCGACTGTGGATAACAGCTACCCCGTCATTGGTCAAAATAATGTCATCCAGGAGGGCTGGAAGCTTTGTATTCCCAACGCCGCCGACGCGATGGGACTGCTTGAGTCTGCCCCAGCTTCGACAGCCAATCCCAATGCGCTGACGGTGGACGCCTTAGCCAACGCCACCTACAGCGGCATCTATGACAACCAGCCGGTGCCCCTAACCGACGGCAAATATGAAGGTGAACCGTTCAGCGCTGACTCGTCGGACCGCCCGCGGGTGACACTACTCAACAACGGGATCATCTGGGGCGACCTTGACGGCGACGGGGTGGAGGATGCGGTTGTTTTTCTGGTGGAAAACAGCGGCGGCACCGGCAATTTTGTTTACGTGGCCGCTCAACTCAACCAAAACGGCCAGCCGGTTGACGCCGGGGTGATGTGGATTGAAGACCGCATCCAGGTCAAATCGGCGGCCATTGAAAACGGGCAGATCAAGCTGGAAATCACCGCCGAGGGGCCGGGCGACGCCGCCTGCTGCAAGAGCCACAAAATCCACAAAACCTACGCTCTGCAAAACGGCCAACTGGCCGAGGTCCCCGGCCCTGAAGAAACCCCGGTAAAAATCTCCGCCGCCGACCTGAACGGCACAAGTTGGACGCTGCGGGAACTGGACACCGACCAACCGGCCCTGGCCGACGCTTCCAGCACCCTCAGCTTTGCCGGCGACCAGCTTAGCGGCTCCGGCGGCTGCAACAACTATAGCGACAGCTTCACCTTGGGCGAAGACAACCCCTTTGTCATGACCGTTGGGCCGGTGGTGTCCACCCAAATGGCCTGCCCTGAGCCGATAATGAACCAGGAAATGGCCTACTTCAAGGCGCTGCAAGCGGTTAAACAATGGGGCTATCTGGTCGGTAAACTGGTGCTCTACTACGACAAAGGCCAGGACGATTATGGCCGGCTGCTCTTTACGCCCTCGACGGCTGCGGTAAGCAGCCAGCTTGATAGGCTGACCGGCTCGACCTGGCAGTGGGTCAGCCTGACCGACCCGATGCAGCAGTTTGCGGTTGATAATCCCGAAAATTACACCCTCACCTCTTTGCCCGATGGGACGCTGCAAATCAAGGCCGATTGCAACATGGTTTCAAGCTCCTATACTGCGGCTGAAGACGGCAGTCTCACCGTGCAGCCGGGGATTACCACCCTGGCTGCCTGCCCGCCGGAGTCGCGGGGCGAGGAATTTGTCCAAAAGCTCGGCTTTGCCGCCCATTACTTCTTTCAGGACGGCCACCTGTTCATTGACCTGCTGGCCGATGGCGGTACCCTGGAGTTCAGCAGCACGAAGCCTTAATTAAAAAAAAGAGTCCAGGTACACAGAGTAGCGTGGAGCTAAGGCAGAGATACACGGAGGAATTTTCAAAGCTCTGTGTATCTCTGTGAGTCCTCTGCGCGTCTCCGTGTTCCAGGCAAAATACATTTGGAGCAAAAATGTTACGCAAACTTCCCACAATTTTGACTGCCATCTATTTGATTCTGGTCGGGCTGAGCATTATCCCCATCTTCACCGGCGATGATGCCCTGTCCGGCATTTTGGCCATTGCGCTAACCGTACCGTGGAGTTCTTTATTGAGCAACCTATTACCCGGCTCCGGTTCTGTAGCTGTAGGGTTGCTGGTGGTAGCGGTTGGCGCGGCCATCAATGCAGCCATCCTCTACTTTGTCTCGCGCTGGCTGGTGGGGTTGCTGATCCGATAACCCTTCGCCCAGAGGCTCAATTGTTGTCCCGATCATAAGCTTTCTTGCCGATCACTCCACCGTCCCGGTGACTTTTGCATTCATCAAGCTCCGGCTGAGCCACCAGAAAACGAGCATCCCGCCCAAGTCGCTGAGCCAGTCCAGCCAGTCGGCGGTGCGCAGTGACGACCAATTTTGGGCGATCTCCTCTGAGGTGGCTAGCAACAGGGGCAGAACAATTGCCAGCGGGATAGACCAGTGCCCGCAGCGTAACTCGGTCCCTTCCAGCCAGAGATTCAGCCAGAAAACTACCAGACCAAACAAAACAAAGTGAAGGACTTTATCCGCCATCGGCCAGTTCAGCAGACCCCAGGGCAGCAGGTAGAGGTAAGCCATCTGGGTGATGACGACGACAATAGCTACCTGCGGCCAGAGCAGCCAGCGCAAGGGGCCCGGTTTCGGACCCAGGAGCAGGCCGTAGCTCGCCGCCCCGGCACCAGCACCGAGAACAGCTCCGGCAAAGATGTCGGATGGGTAGTGGCAGCCCAGGTAGACCCGGCTGAGGGCGATCAGGCCCGCCCCGGCCAGGCTTAACCCCCACCAGCGCCGGCGCTGCCAGAATAACGCCAACACCAGGGCCACTGCAAAAGCGGCGGCGGCGTGTCCACTGGGATAGGAAGGGAAATTGGGCGTCGGGAACAGCAGCCGGACCTCGTCGGGACGGGGGCGGAGAGCCAGGTACTGGAAGGTAAACGTCAGGGCCAGACTCGCCCCGATGGCGACCAGGATCGTTAGGCCAAGCCTACGATATTTGCTGAACAGCAAAACGACACCCAAACCGGGCAGCAAGGCCAGCCCGCCGTAGGTAACGATGAGCATGAGTACATCTAAAAGGGGATGGGCCAGAGTTTGATTGAAGAAGGTGAGTAAGGTCAGGTCCATAGCTGCCCCTCCAAGAACAGTTTAGGAGTGTCAAAGTGCACTTTGATACTCCTGGTTTTCAAGCTCTAAGCGGCGGTCTGCCGTCCGTGGTCGGCGGTCGTTGGTGAAGCGGCCAAACCCGCTCAAAATGGCTTCCAGGGCCGGTAACATGCGGGTCACTCGTTTGGCCCGGATGACCCAATCCCACAGCGGCTCGAACTTTTTCCAGCCCCCGGCGTAAGCGACATGCCGCAGCCGGCCGGCCAAATCGGGTTTAGTCGCCGCCCCGGCAAAAATGGCACTCCAGCGGTAAAAGTCGCGATAAGCCTGCCAATACCCGGCCTCCAACACTTCCGGCGTCAGTTTGGCCGGGCGATAAACCACATGCCGGGTATCATACAAATCCCAATCAGAGTGCAGCAGGCGGCCTTGCGCCGCCATGCGTTGGTACAGGACCGTGCCGGGGTACGGGGTCAGAATGTGGAATGTTGCCGTCTCGATCCCCTGGCTGACGGACCACTCGACGGTCCGCTCAAAAACCGACTCGTCGTCATTGTCCATGCCAAAAACAAAACTGCCGTTGATCATTACCCCCAGATCGTGCAGGCGGTGAATGGCGGCGCTGTAATCCCGGTTCAAATTTTGGTACTTGTTCTGCTCGCGCAGGTTGTTGGGGTTGAGCGTTTCAAAGCCGACAAACAGGCTGCGCAGGCCGGAGGCGACTGCCTTCTCCAGCAGGCCGGGTTTCAAAACCGACTGCACCGTGCCCGCGGCCTGCCACAAGCGGCCCATACCGGCCATGCCCTCGAACAGAGCCGAGGCGAAGCGAGCCTGCCCAAAGAGGTGGTCGTCCAGAAAATAAAGATGACGCCCCGGCAGCCGCTCGATTTCGGCCAGAGCCGCCTCGACGGTTTGGGTGTAAAACGACTTACCGCCCTCAAAAAAGGCTTCTTTGTAGCAAAAATCGCAGGTATGCGGACAGCCTCGCGAGACGACAATCGAATTGGGAACGAGATAAAGGCGCCGTTTGATCAAATCCCGGCGAATGGGCGGCAGCCCCACCAGTGTGCGCACCTGGGAGCGATAGACTTGACCCGGTCGCCCGGCTCGAAAATCGGCTAAGAAGGCCGGCCAGGTATCCTCGCCGGGGCCGAGGAAGATGGTATCGGCGTGTTGGGCCGCTTCCTCCGGCAGCGAGGTGACGTGCAGCCCGCCCAGGGCCACGTGCGCCCCCTGGCGGCGGTAATGGTCGGCCAGTTCGTAGGCCCGGTAGGCCGAGGTGATGTAAACCTGGATAACCACCAAATCCGGCGTGTCGTCCAAATCCAGCGTTTCGACGTGCTCGTCTTGCAGGCTCACCTCGTCCGTATCGTCGAGATAGCCGGCCAGGGTGGCCAAACCCAACGGGGGAAAGAGCGAGTATTTGATGGGGCGCCAGAAGGGACTTTTGGCTTCGGTCAGAGCGGGCAGGATCATTTTGACTTTCATTTCTATTTGCCTCGTAGTCTAAGAATTTGGTCGATTTTCAAGTGAAACAGACCCCATCTGAGCAAGGCTCCGCTATATGCGCCGCTAAACGCCGGGGTAAGCGCCATAAAGGTCTGCCAGGTGGTAATGGTATTTAAGGTGGGACATTCGAAGCCGGGATGGCAGGGCAGGGTATAACCGGCCAACAAAGCCACCAGGTAGGCTAACGGCATGCCTCCGCCGACCAGGAGCGCCCACTGCCAGGCTCGCTGTGGGCTTAGAAAGCCAAAGATCAACGTGACCGGCAGCAGCAAGCTCAGCGCGGCCCAAACCTCGTCATTGTGCAAGTCTACATAGCCAATCAGCAGTCCGATAACCAGGGCCAGCAAATGAGGCCAGGCAGTGGTAAAGGAATTGAGGCATTTCCAGAGCTTCTGGAGTTGGACCAAACCCATCACCGTCAGTAATAAACCAATGAGTGACAGCATCAACGTTGTTGTAGATTGTTTGCTCATTTTGCCCTTTCCTGAATCATTGGTTGAAGTTGAGCCTATTTTAGCCTAAGTTACAGGCCCTCAGCCACCCCCTGAAAGCACCATTTAAAGCACTTGAGTGCTTGACCGGGGCCTGTTTGTTTGATACGCTGGCTCTAGACTCGCTGCAAATTACAGAATTCACAAGTTCAGGAGAAACCATGATCCACCCCAATCGCCACACTTTGACCCTGCTGGTTGCCTTGTTCCTCGGCTGGAGCTGGGATAGGTTATTCTACGGCCAGGCTCTGGGTATCTCCGTCTTCCTCTTCGTGGGCCTCTTGCTGGCCGCATTGTTTGGCCTGGGCCGCTTGTGGGGCGTGCGACCGGCCTGGCGCAACCTCTGGCTGTTGGCCCCTCTTCTTTTTTTCGCCGCAATGGGAGCCATCCGGGCCAATCTTTTGCTCACTTTTCTCAACGTGACGGCTTGCCTGGCGCTGCTGGGCTTGCTCGCTCACTTTTATGCCACCGGCTGGCTCAGCCGCTTGGGGTTGTTGGGCTATCCGCTTGTTTTTCTGCAAGTGGCCGGCCACACCCTTATCCGGCCAGGTTCCCTGGTGTCGAGCGGCGTGGATTTGAAAACTGTGCAGAGCCGCAGCCAGCGCAACTTATTGCCCGTGCTGCGCGGTCTCATGCTGGCCCTGCCGGTCCTGCTGGTTTTCACCTGCCTGCTGGCCTCCGCCGATTTGGTCTTTGCCCATTATGTGGAAGACGTGCTGCACCTCAAATTTCTGACCGATTTGGCGGAATGGCTGTGGCGGGGAGTCCTCATCCTGGTCGTGGCCTGGCTGGTGGCCGGCGGGCTGGTCTACGCCCTGAGCCGTACCCCCACCACCGCCGAAACCGATCTTGTCGCAAAGATGAGCCGCCTGACCTGGCCATTCTCCATCGGTTTTATCGAGGTTACGATTTTGCTGGTTTTGGTAGATTTATTATTCCTGGTCTTCGTGGGGATTCAGTTTGCCTACCTCTTTGGCGGGCAGGCCAACATTACTGTGGAGGGCTACACCTACGCCGACTATGCCCGGCGCGGCTTTTTCGAGTTGCTGGCCGTCTCACTGCTGACGCTCGGCCTGATCTTTACCCTCCACCAACTGGTGCGCTGCGAAGCGCCCTGGCAGCGGCGCACTTTCAAAGGTCTGAGCAGCCTGCTGGTCGCCCTGGTGCTGGTGATTTTGGCTTCGGCGTTTCAGCGGCTGCTCCTGTACGAGATTGCCTACGGCTACACCGAACTGCGCCTCTACAGCCACGTCTTTATGGTCTGGCTGGCCGCCCTATTTATCTGGTTTTTGCTCACCTTGTGGTTCCAGCCGAACCGCTTTGCCCTGGGTGTTTTGGTTGCCGTTTTAGGCTTCACCATCACCTTGAACCTTCTCAACCCCGATGCTTTTATCGCCCAGCAAAATCTGGCTCGCTACCAGACCTCCGGCAAGCTCGATGTGCATTATCTGACCCGGCTGTCCGACGATGTTGTGCCGATTCTGGTCCTGGCGCTAGACCAAGTGACCGGCGAGGAGCGAGCCGTCTTAATAGACCACCTGCGCTCCCGGCGAGAGACTCTGACGGCAACGCTGCCTTCCCAGAGTTGGCCGTCGTTTCACCTGGCTGAGCAGCGAGCCTATGAAGCGCTGAACGGAATAAATTAGGGCTTGACACAAGGCCTAACCTCTGCTACGTTTCATATAAACTATGCTCACCCTTCTCATCGTCGAAGACAATCCCAAACTTCGCCCGGCCCTCAAATCCGGCCTGGCCGCCACCGGCGCGGTGACCGTTGCCCACGACTGCGGCAGCGGCGAAGAGGCGCTAGCCTTTTGTCTGGAGACAGCCCACCAGACCTTTGAGGTTTTTAAAAACCTCAAAGGTCTTCCTCAAGTGGTTCTAATGGACGTACAACTGGCCGGAGCTATGAACGGCATCGAAGCTGCCGTGGCCATCCGGCGCGAGTTTCCGCGCCTGCCGGTGGTCTTCTACTCCATCCAGGACGACGACGCCTACTACCGCGATTTTCGTCGTTCCGGCATCCTCAGTCACTACGCTTACGTGCGTAAATCCAATTATTTATTGCCCCAGATGATCGTGCCGCTGCTGCAAGACGCCGTGGCCGGGCGCAGTTTTATTGACCCGGACATTGAATCGCGGGTGCATGAAGTGCGCCATAAGGATGAGCAGTCGCCCCTGGCCCTGCTGGAACCAAGCGAGCAGGCCGTGGCCAAATTGCTGGCCCAGGGCTTGAGCAACGAGCAAATCGCCGCCCGCCTCGGCTTCCGCGACAAGCGCACCATCAGCCGCACCAACGGCCAGATTTACGCTGTTTGGGGCCTCAACGAAACCACCACCGACGAAAAAATCGCCCGCACCCGCGCCGCTTTGATCCTGCAGGCCGGCCGGCTCATCACCTGGGATGCGGAGGGCGTCGCTCGCGTGCAAAATGAGCGAGGGGAGTGGGTGGTGTGGGCAGGAAGTTAATTGTGAATTATGAATTGTGAATTATGAACGGTCTGTTGGGCCGAATATCTAGTTGACAATTAACGATTGACAATTCACAATTCACTATTGTATCCAAAGATTGCTTTTGTGACTGATGTGAGCGCCTAAAACTATGACCGGCAGCTACCTCCTCGATTGGGCCATCATCGCGGTCTCGCTCTTCAATACCATCCTCCTACTGTGGTTGGGCCTGACCGTTTTGCTCACGGCCGATCAACGCTCCTGGGGCGTCTGGTTGGTGGGGGGCGGCTTGCTAACCAGTGGTGTTTTCTTTGTCAGCCATACCGCCATCCTGGGGTATGGTTTCCACGTGATTGGTCAAGGCTTGAATTTTTGGTGGCGCGTCGGCTGGCTGCCGGTGGTCATCTCGCCGTTGACCTGGTATGTGGCTATGCTCTGGTACGCCGGCTTCTGGAATCCCCAGCCAACTGAAGCTCCTGCCTCCTCGCCCCTGCGGCGGCAGCGTTATGGCCTAACTGTCACCGTTCTGCTGGCGGTCATACTGGTTGGACTGCTCATCTTCGCCAACCCTTTACCCTCCTTCATCCAGGTCAGCCAGCTAAAGCTCTCGGCCACGCCCGAAGTGGGCGGTGTGCCGCTGCTGATTCTGATTTATCCGCTCTACATCCTCCTCTGTATCGGCCTGTCGTTGGATGCGCTGCGCCATCCGGCTCCGTCGGGGCGGGTCATGGGTGATTTGGCGCGCCGCCGGGCGCGGCCCTGGCTCGCGGCGGCCTCGCTGATTCTACTGTTGGTCAGCCTGCTGGTCGGCTGGGTCATGGTTTGGGTGGTGCTCAATGCCCAGCAGCGTTTGCCCTCAAGCGACTTCCTGCATCTGGCCGTCACTATCGGCTGGTTTGACCTGATTATTGACCTGCTGATTGCCCTGGCGGTGGTTTTGTTGGGCCGGGCCATCGTCTCTTATGAGGTTTTCACCGGCAAAACCCTGCCCCGGCGTGGTTTTTTTCGCCACTGGCGCAGCACGGTTATTTTGGCCGCCGGGTATGGCCTAGTGGTCGGCTGGAGTTTGACCATCCAGTTGCGGCCCATTTACAGCCTGCTGCTGACCACCATCTTGATGGTCGCCTTTTACGCCCTTTTTAGCTGGCGTTCCTTTGTCGAGCGCGACCATTACATCAATCGCCTGCGCCCCTTTGTGGCCAGCCAGCGGCTTTACGAGCATCTTCTGGCCGTTACCCCGGCTCAAGCCCTTTCTTCAGGGGCAGGCCAGGGCAGCGCTGATCCCTTTCGGTCTCTCTGTATCGACATTCTGGGCGTTCGCCTGGCCTACCTGATCGCGCTGGGGCCGCTGGCTCCGCTGGTTGGCCCGGCCCTGCTCTACCCCGACGACGCTCCTGTCCCGCCCTTGCTTGATTCTGCCTTTCTGGCCACGTTATCGCCCCAGAGCGTGGGTTTGCCGCTCGACCCGGCTCGCCACGGCGGCGTGCTTTGGGCCGTACCCCTCTGGAGCGAGCGGGGCCTGATTGGCCTGCTGCTGTTGGGTGAAAAACGTGACGGCGGTCTCTACACCCAGGAGGAAATGGAGATAGCCCGCGCCGGCGGCGAGCGTCTCATCGACACCCAGGCCAGCGTCGAGCTGGCCCGCCGGCTTATGGCCCTGCAGCGCCAGCGGCTGGCCCAAACCCAGATTCTCGACCGGCAAACCCGCCGCGTGCTCCACGACGACATTCTGCCCAGCCTGCACACGGCTATGCTGCTGTTAAGCAATGACCGCCGACCGCTGACCGAAGAGCGGAAACCGGAGGAGAATACCCGCTTCTCGATCCCCGGTCCCCGCTCAACCCCCCAACCAGCCGAAGTTATGACCCTCTTGACCGACATTCACCACCAAATCTCTGACCTGCTGCGCGAGATGCCGGCCGCGGCGGCGGCTGAAGTGGACCGGCTGGGCTTGGTTTCTGCCCTGCGCCGGGCCGTGGACGATGAATTAAGCCGGGCTTTCGATGAGGTAAGCTGGCAAGTCGAGCCGGAAGCGGCAGAAAGAGTGCGGGCGATGCCGCCATTGACTGCCGAAGTGCTCTTCTATGCTGCTCGCGAAGCCATTCGCAACGCCGCCCACCATGGCCGGGCCGAGGCCAAGCGTCCGCTGCATTTGCAGGTGGCTCTGGCCTGGCGGAATGGGTTAGAACTTGTCATTGAAGATAATGGCGTGGGCCTGGCCGCCGGGGGATCGCCAAACGGCGGCAGCGGCCAGGGGCTGGCCTTACACAGCACCATGATGGCTGTTGTCGGCGGGACGCTGGCCGTAGAGAGCACTCCGGGGGTTTATACGCGGGTAACCTTGCGGCTGCCCCAGGTTGACTGGCCTGGCGGAGCTTTGTAGGAAAATTGTAGGACAAAAGGTACAGGCGTTTCAGGCGGCAGGGGGTTGTCAGCGCCTCAAGAACCCGATATAATGGGAGCATAGGAGTCGCTGAGGCGAAACAAGCCATGCCTGAGCCTGATCTTCAAACCCTATTACGTGAGGGCATTGCGGCGGCCAAAGCGGCCCAGCAGGAACCGCCTCCGCAGAATACTGCCGCCCCATCACGCCTGCGCCGGCTTGGGATGCCCAAAACAAGCCAGCGTGAGCATGCCCGCCAACTCTTGCTGCAAGTCACCGAACTGGACGAAACCAATATCACCGCCTGGCTCTGGCTCAGCACGGTCATGGACAGTGTCGAGGAGAAACAGGTCTGCCTGGAAAACGTGCTCACCCTGGACCCCGACAACAAAGCGGCCCGCACCGGCCTGATCCGGCTGGATCAACTGGCCCGCTCCGCTCCGCCCCGCCGCGAACCTCCAGCAACAACTCAAGCCCCCCCCAACCCGGCTAAAGCCGCCCCTCAGGTTGAAGTCTCACCGGCCTGGCCCCCTGAGAAAATTGTTGCCACCAAACCGCAAAAAGCGAGTGGCATTGCCTGTCCTTTCTGCCAGCAATCGATCTCAGCCTTGGCGACCGTCTGTGCTCACTGCCAGCTTCCCCTGGTCATGACCTGCCCGGCCTGCGGCGCGGAGGTGGATGTAGAACGTAAAAGTTGCTCCCGCTGCCATCAGACGATGGGCAATTACCAGCAACGAGTGCCTTACTTTGCCGGGCTGGCCGCCGCTTACCAGAAAGCTAAGCGGTTCGAAGACACACTCAAGGCCTGGCAGGCGGTTGAAACGCTCCAGCCCGATTACCCGCAGCTTCAGTTGCGGCTGGGCGAAGCGCAACTGGGCGTAGGCCGCCCCGACCGGGCCACGCTCAATTTTGAGCGTGCCGTGGAAGAAGAACCCGACTCGCCTGAGATTCACTTCGCCCTGGCCGAGCTGCTGCGGCAGCGGGGTGAAACCCAGGCAGCGTTTACCCATCTACTCAAGGTGACTGCTTTGGACCCGCAGCATGGTCTGGCCTGGCTGCGGCTGGGCCAGCTTTATGAGGGCGCCAGGCGGCGTCAGGAAGCCAGCCAGGCCTACCGGCGGGCGGCCACCTTGTTGTCGCCAGATTCGGCTGAGAGCCGCCAAGCCTTGCAGCAATTGGCCCAGTACCAAACTCGCCTGCCCGCGGCGATGGCCACCGGCTGGTCGGAATTTCTACGCCAGATGACTGGCCCGGTTTTTATTTGCGTCTTGGCCGCGCTGCTCGATGCCGGCCTGCGTCCCTGGTGGATTCATTGGAGTGGCTGGCTGGCCCTGTTTTTGGCTCCACTGGGCGCTCTGTTGTGGATCAGCGGGACATCTCTACCCCGCAACCCGTTCATCTGCCTGCTGCTAGGCGAAAAAGGAGTGCCATCCACTGGTTTACGTCTCTTTCTGGCGGTGGTGGGGGCTGGCTGTTGGCTGCTGGCCCTGGTCCTGATCTTGCTGCCGCTAGGCCACCAATCTTTGCCCGAGGCCCCCCCGTTCCCAGCATGAGTTTGCTAATTTTCCTCCTTATTTTAAGCCAACTGGTTTTTTTGCTGCCGCTCAAGGATCGCCGCAGCCGGAAGCTGGGCTTTCCCTGGATGACGGCCACGCTGGTTATCGTGAACGTTTTGATCCATATTGGGGTTACCGTTTTTCTCTATCGCCAGCCTGACTCTTATGATGAAGCCTCCTGGCGCTTGCTTTATCCCTATATGGAAGTGCCGCGCCTGGTGCTCCATGGCCAGGGCCTGGGGGCATTGTCGATTTTGACCAGCGGCTTCTTGCACGGGGGCTGGGAGCATCTGCTGGGTAACATGTTTTTCCTGTGGTTCTTTGGCCGCAAGGTGGAGGATTCGACCGGCTCGGTGCGCTTCTTCTTGCTTTATCTGCTCTGCCTCTACACTTCGGCCCTGCTCAGCGTGCTGGCCCGGAGCTTCTTCATGCCAAAGCTGGACTGGATTCCGGGCCTGGGCGCCAGCGGCGCGATTTTTGGGATCATGACGGCCTACCTCTTCCTTTACGCCGATGAGCGCATTCTGACCTTGATTCTGCCCATCCCCTGGCCGTTCTGGCTGCCGGCCTGGTTTTTTATTGTCTATAACTTGCTGGTCAATGCCTTGCTCGGCCAATTGATCCAGGAACACGTGATCCTGGTCACGGTCAATGTTTTTGCTCATCTCGGCGGCGCAGCCGGCGGCCTGTTCTTTATCTACTTTTTCCTCCACCCGGAAGTTTTTGCCCA
>CAZRYD010000011.1:8409-43334 GCA_964604225.1 uncultured Caldilineaceae bacterium | reverse complement strand
TGTTAACTCATCAACCATTTCGATGACCAAAATTTGACACTCAGTGTAACACTCGCAGCAAAGCGGAGTGAAGAATCCCTTGAATATTGTCTTTACATCAAGTTTTGAGGGATTTTTCGTTTAAACTCTGGGGATGCTTCTCTCAAAATGACATATTGATAAAGTTCAGAGACGATAATCAGCAGAGGTAAAAGTCTATTCGCCCACGTGGGGCGGTGATATCAAAAGAGCCAACGCTAAAAACGTTCGTATTAAGCAAAACCCGTCTCATCCTATCCTAACCATTTCTTCTGATCGCGTATTCAATCGGAAGCCCTCGTTCTATACTAAAAGTGACTCTGGGGGATTTCTCGCTCCTATGGTCGCTCGAAATGACATACAAGCCTCACAATCGCTTCTCAATCACCCTTCTTACTTCGTCCAAATTCGCTTCGATTTGCACCGGCGGGTTGGCGAATTGGGCGTTGGGCCAGGCGCCGGTGTGGTAATCAACGGTGGCGGCGGGGTCTTTGAGCAGGTTGCCGGTCAGGATGCCGATGATGGTTTCGTGGGGTTGAATCACCCCGCTGGCAATCAGTTGGCGCGTCCCGGCCACCGCAGCAGCCGAGGCTGGCTCGCAGCCGATGCCGACTCCATCCACCATCGCTTTGGCGTCCATGATTTCCTCGTCGGTCACGCTTGTCACTACGCCGTCGGTCCATTTCAGGGTGCGGATGGCCCGCTCGTAGCTAACCGGGTTGCCAATACGGATAGCCGTAGCAATGGTCTCAGCTTTCATGGTCTTGCGTTCGGCAAAACCGAGTTGATAACTTTGATAAAAGGGGCTGGCGCCTGCGGCCTGGACAGCGGCAATGCGCGGAACCTTGTCCACCAGGCCCAACTGCTGGGCCTCGTAAAGGGCCTTGCCAAAAGCGGCGGTGTTGCCCAAATTACCGGCGGGCAGCACAATCCAATCAGGCGCTTGCCAGTGGAAGCCCTGCAAAATCTCCAGGGGAATAGATTTTTGACCTTCCAGGCGGAAAGGGTTGAGCGAGTTGAGCAAATAGACGCCCATTTCGTTGCAAACTTGCTGGACCAAATTCATCGCGTCGTCAAAGTCACCCTGGATTTGGAGGGTGTGCGCCCCGTAAGCCAGCGCCTGGGCCAGCTTGCCGGCCGCAATTTTGCCGGAGGGAATAAAGATGAGGGCCGGAATATTGGCCAGAGCGGCGTAAGCTGCCAGCGAAGCCGAGGTATTGCCGGTCGAAGCGCAAGCGACAGCTCTGGCCCCCAGGAGTTTGGCCTGGGTGACGCCAACGGTCATGCCCCGATCCTTGAAGGAGCCGGTGGGGTTTTCACCTTCGTGCTTGAGAAAGAGGGCGTCCGCGCCCACCCAATTGGAGAGGCGGGAATGCTCGTACAGCGGCGTGTTTCCTTCGGGGCGGGAGACAATGTTATCCACCGTAGCCGGTAAAATGATCTCACGGTAGCGCCAGACGCCAGAATTAGCGGTGGGCACAACTCGCGGACCCGGCGCGCCGCTCAAGCGGCCATCGAACAGGCCACGACTAATCAGCGGGCGCAGCGCCTCTAAATCGTGCCAGACATCCAGTTGACCACCGCAATCACACAGGTAGCGCACCTGCTCAGCCGGGTACGATTTTTGACAGCGGAGACATTGCAGCGAGATGGTAGAGGAAGGTTCTGGAGCACTGTTATTTTGGAACATGATATTTTCTTTCTTAGTCAGAGTTGGCAGGTCGCAGGGTAGCAAGGTAGCAGATTGTAGGATGCCTTTGTGGTCTTGTTAGCGGTCATCCTCTTCAATTTCAATGATTATTTCTTCAGCGTCATCCAGTTCGTCAACATCTACCTTACCCCAGCCAAGCCGGTAAAGCCAGACCAGACCGGCCAGAACTGCGCCCAGCAGCAGCAAAGCCCCTCCGCCGATGCAAATCGTCGTTCCAGCCAGCCCTAACAGTCCCATCGACGCTAATCCGGCGGCGTCTGGTTCTGAATCAGCCAGGTGAGTGGAAGATGTAGATGTGGCCTCGGGGCGTTTTCTCGGTTCAAAAGTCGCTGTAGGTGAAGGGGTAGCCGAAGGGGTTAAGGTGGGCGGCGGGGCAATGGTATTGGCCGGCACCGGGGTAGGCGTGGCAATGGGTGAGACAGGCTCAGCTTCGGACGTTCCTGCCTGGGCAATTTCGGTGGGTGCATCGGCCAGCAGCGCCGGAGCTTCCGTCTGAGGCTCCTCGGTGGCCGGGACAGGGGTGGCTGTAGGTGGTTCGGGCACGGGAGTATCGGTAGGTGGCGGGGCAGCCGGCGCAGCGCTGCCAGCCACCTGTTTCATACCGATGTCATCGATCCAGAATTGGTCTTTGGAAGGAGGAATAGCAAAACCCTTTTCGGCAGCACGCTGGCGCCAGCGGTCGTCAATACGCAAAAATACGGTGATGGTGTCGGCTTGAGCGGTGGCGGTGACTTCCTGATTGCCGCAGATTTTGCAATCATTGCGCGTATTTTCGGGACCCCAAATGATATTGGGCGATTTTGGATCAGTGCCGCCCAAGGGATCAATCCCCATTTTGCGACCAATGCCGCCGACCTGGTCATAAACCGATTTATCGTTGACAAACGAGTCAAAGACTAACCAGACGATGTTGGCATAATAGGTGTTACCTTTGACGACCGACACCTGCTGATAGATGCCACCGACAAAATAGTTTTCGGTCACAATGAAACCGGCCGGGCAGAGCGGCGCGTGGCACCCCCCACCGCCTTGCAACACATCAAAGGTGGCCGAGCCATCCTCGGTAAAAGTTTGCCAGCGATCCTTACCATTGTTAAAGCCGCAATTCGGCAGAATATTTTCCGGCTGTTGGCAAACTTCGGGGGGATTGTCTTGCATATGGGCCGGTGAAGCGGGCCAACCGAAGGTCAAGATTAATAATAAAATAAAGGGCAAAAGTAAACGCAGTTTCAATTTCTAGTCCTATTTGTTCTGAAAAGAACAATAAATCGCGAGTATACCCCAAGCCAGGGGAGATGGCAAGTTAAAAAATAATAAAAAACCGGCCAGCTCTCAGCAAGCGGCCGGTCTAAATCCAGGCAACAGGCGCTATTGAGAGCCCCCAACGGTCGGCAGCACTACTGGAGTTGCAGTAGGAGTGGGCAGGTCAGTGGGTTTAGCCGTCGGAAGTTCAAGCACTGGTTTTGTAGGCACCGGGGTATCAGTAGGCGGTACAGCAGTTGGTTCGATGGCCGGCGGTTCGGTGGCCACCGGTTGGGTTTCACCTCCGGCAGGAGTCTCCGGTACGGCTTGTCCGCCGGCCGGCTCAAGACCCCCGCCCATCAAGTTGTAGACGGCTACTCCGCCCAAGGCACAAATAATCAACAAGACTAGCACGGCCAACACGATGAGCCTGGGGTTGAGCTTGAAACCACCACCCTTCTTTTTGGCAGTTTGTTTCGACTTGGCTTTCGACTTGGCCATGGTGCTGGGCATAACCAAGTCGTCATCTTCGTCCTCAGGCAGCTCATCAATACGGCGGAATTCATCCAGAAAGGTTGCGCCTGTTGCCGGCTCTTCTGCTTCTTCCTCGATGGCGGCCCGAACAATATCACCGGGGTTGAAATTGCCGGCATGTAAGGCGTTCACACTCTGTCGAGCGATAGCGTGGTTGGGATTGAGAGCCAGCACATTTTCGAGACAGACTTCACGGTCTTCATCCGTCTCAACTACGGTGGTCAACCACAGCCAAACGTCTTCATTGCTTTCGTCGGCTTCGAGTATTTCCTCCAGCAGCCGACGTCCTTCTTCTTTATCACCCATCCGAATTGCTTGAATGGCATCATCGAGCATTGGCATTGATTTGACTCCCAAGTGGCATGAGGATCATAGTTGAAGCTCTGCTGCTATTATATCATCAGTTCAATATCTATGACAAGTTAAATAGTCCCAAGCATTGGGGTTATTCTGCAATTGTGACCTGGCCCAATTCAAAACTGCTGCCAGAATCACCGGGGAGTGGCTGGAGTGGTCCGGTACTCTCGGCCACCCAGGCAACGTGCAGAGCAAATTGACCTGGAGGTATATCTGCCCCAAGCAATAGGCTGAGCCGATCCTGAACCCAGTAGTCGGCCGGCCATTGACGGGTCGGCCACTCACCGTTGATGGGTTCCACGGCCGGCCAGCGATAGATTGTCTGAGCCTGATCGTTCACCAAAAATAATCCCAGGCGATAATTCTGGGGCGGCGGCTGCAAGACCTGCCAATAGAGGATCAAGGCCAGGCTATCGCCGCGATGCACCGTAGAATTTTTGACCTCGTAGCCACGCAGGGCAATCTCCTGTCCTGGCCCCGCAGTAGGGAGAGCCGAAATAGGATTCGGCAGGCTGGCCGGGTCAATCATTCGTGGTGTTTTGGCCAATTGGCCGGCCAGCGTAGTTAGGGGAATGACTGGCTCTCCCGTAGATGTGGGCAAAGGCTGACCGGTGCGCCGGTCAACCACCTGGGCTGTCAGATGGTAAGTCCGCACCGGCAAATCCCCCGATAGGCGCAGTTGCAGGAGTTGCAAGCCCTGCACCCCCGGCTGCCATTGGCCGGGGGGATAACCGTTGCCATCGACTGTAGCCCAGGTATGGCCCTGCTTATCCTGCAACTGAACCAAGAAGGTGTAATCGGTTTCAGGGGGCAGCGCTCGCAGCGCCTGCCAGCCCAGCAACACTCGAACTTTGCCGCCTGCCACCACTTCACCCACAACTTGATAGGCCGCGAGAATCAGGTCATTATTGACCTTGACCTCCAAGCTGGGCTGGGCAGAAAAGGTGGTTGCTTCAGCCTGGCGCAGCGTGGCTGCCTCCGGCAGCCGATACAGGGTATATTCCCGACCCGACTCCGCCGGAACAAGCTGCAAAAAAGGCTGCCAAAACTCGGACGGAGGGGCTGACAGCGGAAAGATATAACGGGGTGACAGGCCGCTCTCTGGCGGGGGAAAGGCCAGGCTCTGCTGACCGTCGAACCAAATGACAAAGGGTGGCTGGCCGTGCGAATGTAGGGTGAAACGGAAAGGGTCCAAATCACGATAATATTCCGCCGAGATGGCGACTAGCCCCTCATCGCGAGTGGTATTGACATAGCCGGCCACCTCGGCTATGTCTGCCCCGTAAATGTAGCGTGCCTCTGGCGCGTTGGTCCAACGACCAAAGTAATCGTAAGCCGTATAAAAGGTGGCAACGAGAAGCAGGAGAAAGATGAGAGAGAAAGGGTGGAAGATGATACGTGATGCGTGAAACGTAAAACGTAAAACGTAATGACTTTTCCACGTACTGATTTGTTGAAGGGCGGTTTCGACGCCAAGCGCCCAGAGGATGTAGGCGACGGGCATGGCCCCGATGGTGCGCAGGAAATGGGGGCTGTCGTCGGTGATAAAGCCGGGTAGAAGCATAAAAAAGAACCACAGCCAAAGCAACGCCGCCGGTCCGGCAAGGCTAACACGCCGGCGCAGGCGCACCAGGCTCAAACCTAAGCCCAGGTAAAGAAACAGGCCATTGAGCCAATCAAAAATCGGCCGGCCACTAAGATTGTAGCGGTCGGTTTCGTCGCCGTGAAAGGTGAACATGGCCAGCGTGCGCAGGGTGTGACGCAGCAGCGGGCCAAAGTCGCCGTTGAGGGCATAGGGAATGGTGGAAACCTGGCTGGAGCGCTCGGTAAAACTGTCTTGGTGCTGCCAAAAATAGTTAGCCAGCGGCGCAAAGAGAATAGCCCAAATCAGGAAAGTGATCGCCAAACCCAGCCAGTGCCGCCGGGTTATCTGTCGTCGTAGGAGTTGATGGCCAAAAACAGCCAGAACGAGCAAAGGCACAAAACGGCCGGATAGGTACGTGTACATCGTTGCACCCATAGCCAGGCCGGTCAAAGCGAACCATTTTAGATTTTGGACTGCCCGTCTGACGGGCGTGGATTTTGGATTGGCGGTTAAGCCCAACCAGAGCAAGTACAGGGTCAACAGCAGCAAGGGAGGCAGAGTGACGGCGCGCAGGGCCAGGCGGCTGGTGAAAATGGCCCAAAACGACACGGTCAGTCCGGCCATAGCCAGCAGCGCCACCCGCCGGTTGAACAGGCGCTTGGCCAGCGGGTAAGCCAGGGCCACGGTCAGCATGCCGCAGATGACATTGACCAGACGCATGGGTACCGGACCAATTCCAAAAGCGGAGAAGGCCAGGGCTTCCAGATAGATGATGAGCGGTTCGATGCCTTTGTTGATTTCAAAAAAAATCGGGCGCTGGCCGTCCCGCAGAACTTGCATGGCCGTAACCCCATTATAAGCTTCGTCGTGGGAGAGGCCGGGAGGAATTTGGTCAAGGGCCACCACCCGCAGGACAAAGGCCAGCAGCAGCAGGCCGATCAGGAGGAATCTGCGGAAACTCATGGCATTGCCTGGTCGCTGCAAAGGCCGGTTACTATAGCGCAACCATTGACCGGATTATCCGGGCTGCTCATGGTTGAGCCACCTCTACCCAGGCGGGTAATATCAATCCTGCGGGCATTAAGGCCTGATTTGTTGCTTCATCATAGACAATAACCTGCAAACCGAACCGCCCCGCTTGCGTCAACGGTAAAAGATACAAATCCATATTTACTTCACCCGGATGCCATTGCCTTGTCCCCAGATGAAAGCCATTGAACAGTAATTTATCCTGCTGAGCCAAGACCTTCGTTCCATCCACCAGCCGGACCGATACCTTGTAATCGGCGGGGGTTGGCCCGGCTGCCTGCCATTGCAGCAGCACCCAAACCGGATTACCCACCGGCAGCGGGTTGCCCACAGTCAGTACCGGTTGCCCCGTGGGGCCGAAGGCATAGGCGCGCAAAGTTAACCCCGCTCCTGCCGGGAGGTCAACCCACTGTACTTTTGGAAATGAGCGAAAATTAATGGCAGGACCGGCCAGGCGAAAACTTTCGATCCGATAAGCGGGGGTCTCGGTTATCCCGGCTAAGGGCTGTCCATACATGGTAAGCAGGGTGGGAATCAAGCGTTTAGGGTCAGCTTCGACACTCCGGCCCACTTTCCAATCCACCAAACGCACCACTTCTCGACCGGCTGTAGCCTCGGTAAGAGCGGCCAATATCCGGCCTTCGTGATCGGTGATGGAAAAATAGGGAGAAGTACCGTGATAGAAAAGCTGCAAGGCCGGATGCTCGTACCGGCCATTACGCACATCATAAGGGAAAAGATAAACGGCCTCCGGCTCAGGCTCGTTGTTCATCTGCTCGATTAGTTCCAGAAAGTAAGGCTGGGTGGCCTGATAGGCCACCCACGAAGGCGCCCAGCGGGCAAAATAATCATAGCCAGTAATAGCGCCACTCACCACCAGAATAGAAAACAGCGGAGCAACGTTCCAACCCTGCGGCAACTTTGGGCCTAACCGCTGCGACAGCCATTGCCAGGCAGTCCAGCCACCCAGCGCCGCCAGAATAACCACCGCCGGGGTAGCTCCCTGAGCGCGATGAAAAATAGGGACGCGATCATAACTCAAAATCGCCGGCAAATATAGAATCAGCAGCCATAATAACAAAAACAGATAGACGGGACGCCGCCAGCGCCGTAGGGCCACCATAACCCCCAGTAGAAAAAGCGGAATGGTCAGTCCATCCAGCAGGGGCCGCCCCGGAATATTCCAGTGGGTATTTTCCGTACCGTACCAGATCAACCCGGCCAGGTTGCGCCAGGTACTATCGAACAAAGCCGCCCAGGGCCGGCCTTGATTCCAGGTGGGGTTGAGAAATGAAACTTCATCGGAACGCTGGCTGAGCAGGTCGGGGTGGTTAACAAAGTATAAGCCCATGGGCGCAAAAACAATAAGGGCAATTAAACCCAAGCCCACCAGCCGGATAAAATTCCGCCGCAGCAGCGCTTCATTTCGGGACCGGGCCAGAAGCCACTCCAACCCAAAAAACAGTACTAACAAAACCACATAAAAACGAGCCGCCGAATAGGTATACATAGATAAGCCCAACAGCGCACCGCCAGCTAAAAACCAACCGCGCCGGTGTCCACGTAAGCCCCGCCACAAGACAGCAATAGCCAAGCTGCCCACGAACGGCTGTGACAACAGCCGATAATTGTCGCGGCTAAAATGAACATGCACAAACAGGGTGGCCAGAACCGCCGCTGCCAACAGGGCCATCTCGGAAGCAGACTCGTCTTGGTCGGTCAAAAAGAGTTCACGCGCTGCCCACCACACCGCCGCTACGGTGAGCAGTCCCACCACTGCCGCCAGCAGGCGAATCTGCAAAACGCCCACGCCAGCCACCGAGAAAACACCGGCCTGGAGCCACATCCACAGAGCCTCTTTGCCCCCCTGGCTTTCATAGAAGGCCGGCCAGTTACCGGTACGCAGGGTGATGAGGGCATCCAACGCATCGGCAGCTTCGTCAAAATAAAGTCCTGCCGGAATGCGGTCCAGCGCCCAGAAGCGCAGCAGGGCGGCCACAATCAATACCAGCACTAAAAGTAAAATTTCTCTATTATATAGCCCCAGGCGCATCATAATTTTCACAATCTGATCAGGGAAAAAGTGAGACTATTTGGGCTTCTTTACGGCCGCCAGGCGGGGGTCTGCTCATCGCGGGTGGGGCTTTGGGTGAGGTTAATTATGGTCTGGCCGTCGAGGGTGGTGGTAAAAATATCCCAATTGCCCTCACGGTTGGAGTAAAAGACCAGTAATTGCCCATCAGGCGACCAGGTGGGGCCGTGGTCGTTGGCCTGGGAAAAATTGCTGATATTTTGAGGGGCGCCGCCGTTGGCTTCCATCACATAAACTTCCACGTTGCCGTCCCGGTTAGTCTCAAAAGCAATCCGCGTGCCATCGGGCGACCAGGCCGGGGAGAGGTCGTTGGCCGGGTCGGTGGTCACCTGGCGCAGATCGGAGCCGCCGGTAGTCATGGTGTAAATATCCCAGTTGCCGGCGGCTTTGCTGCTAAAAGCGATGCGGCTGCCATCCGGTGACCAGACCGGGCCGAGGTTGCCGTTGCCATTGTCGGTGAGCTGGGTCAGGCTATCGGGACACGTTTCGGGGCTGCTCAGACAGGCCAGATCCAGTACAAAAATTTCCCAGTTACCGGCGCGAATGGATGAAAAAACCAGCCGCTTGCCATCGGGCGACCAGGCCGGAGTCCAATCATCAGCCGGGTGGCGGGTAACATTGATAGCGTTTTGAGCGCAGCCTGCGGACAAATTGGCGCAGTCAGCGTCCATTACATAAATCTCCCGATTGCCGTCTCGCTGGGAGACAAAAGTGATCTTGCGTCCATCGGGCGACCAAACCGGGGCGGTATCATCCTCTCCTTCCGGGGAAAGCGCCGTCGCGCCGGTGCCGTCGGCGTTCATCACGTAAATGCGCCAGCTCTGGTCAACATCCCGGCCCATATAGGTTAAGGAAGGTAAGGTACGGGCCACCACCAGGGGTGGGGTAGGCGTGGCGGTAGCCGTCGGTTCCGGGGGCAGGGTAGCGACCGGAGCGGCCGCTTCGGCGGCTTGACCCGCCGGAGTAGCGGTTGGCACGAGGGTGGGCGTCGCCAAGAAAGTTAGCGGCAAATCTAAAAAGCGAACGGCAAACACAGCGCCGGTACTCAACAGGCACATCGCCATTAGCAAGGCAATAATGAGCGGCCACAGGACGCGTTTTTTGGCCTCTTTTTTAGCTTTGGCCTCGCGGGCAGCCGAGGCAAGCGCCGGGAGCGAGGCTTTTTCACCTCGCGTGGCAGGTTTGAGTTGAGCGGTAGCCCGCCCCCAATCGACTTCCTTCAGAATCTCCGCCGGACCGGTATGCTCGCGCAGCCAAAAACGCAGCAATTCCACATGAAAGCGATAGCTCAAAGCCCCCATAGGAGCCAAGACCCCCCGCTCGGCCAGAGACTCCAAAGCCTCGACAATCACTTCGGGGACCACGGCGCTACTCTGTCGCTGTAAAAAGCGGGTAACCTCCTGGCGCGTAATCGGCCCGTGCGCCCCCTGAATGGCCGCCATGCCGGCCAGAACGGCACGCTCGGCCCAGGTGGATTGATCCCAAATCTGGCGGAACGGCTCGATAGGCGAGTCAAGAAGCTCGACCAGGGCCGCATCAAAATCACGCTGATTGACCCAGCCATCGTAGACCTGGCGGTTAAGCAAAGTATGGCAAAAGAGGCTTAGATAATAAGGGTGATGAGAGTTAATTTCGGCAATACGCTTGGTGACGCCGTAATCGAAGCGCAAGATATTTTTGACCGGCGTGGTGATCATATTGAGCGAGGCATCGGCGGTCAGAACACCCAGGTTGAACGTAGGCGCACCATCCAGCAGGGGATGGCTAATCTGCTTCAACTTATCCTGGTTGAGAACAAAAACGAAGTGCAGCCGGGGACATTCATCTAACAAAGGCAATAAGCTGCTCAAGAACGAAGCGATGAGAGCCTTGTCATGAGTCAGCAGCAAATGGAGGTCGTCGAAGTAGAGCACCAGCCGCTGCGAGCCGAGGCGCTCGTTGACCAGGCTAAAAAGCTCACGTAGAGTGGTGGCCGGTTGGGCCGACACTTCCGCCGTCAGCCGGGGCGTCAGGTTGAACAGCTTTAATTGCGGGACAAGCTGCTCAATGACCATTTGTAAAACCGTGTTGATGTGGCTCGGCCCTCGCTCTTCTTGACGAGAACGCCTGCCGCCCGCTTCCTGAGCCAGCACCGGGCTAGACAAGGCCACCGCCAGATTAAGCGTCTCCAGATTTTGGAGGCTGCCCACGTGCCGGATGAAGGATGTTTTACCGATGAGCGGCAGCGCGCTGAGCACCAGTGTCCGGGCATTGCCGAGAATTTGCATCTCGATCCAGTCGGCGGCATTTTGCCGGCCAAACAGCATGGCCGGGTCGGCGACCGGTTCACCCGGACGATAAGGATTGCTTGTATCTGTCAAAATTGAAACTCCACTACTTAACTCGTGTTACCTTCCAAATTGAAGGTCTGACTCCGGTACGGGGTATTTAGAATACAACCTACACGTACCTCCGTACCATCACGAAGGCGCATTATACCATTAAATATACGAAAGGCGAAGCGGCGAGGTCATTCACGAAAAAGTACCTTTCAGCCCTGTTTCTCGGCGATGAGCAGTCGAGCCGAGGCTCCCTCGCGCTCGACCATTTCCCAGCGAGCCGCAAAACCGCCGGCATTGAGCAGCCGGAGCGGTTTGGCCGGGGGCAGGCTGCGCTGGCCGGTGAGGTCATAGAGCCAATCAAGCAGAGGGCGCAGGGGCCAGGGACCGCGCAACTGCCCTTCAAAGACGACTACCAACCGGCCGGCCGGCTCTTCTCCGGCGGCAGTACGTAGAACACGGTGAATTTCGGCCATAGTGTCGCGGGCCAGCATGTAATCGGTGGGAAAGGTCGCCACCACGTTAGCGAAGTGGTTGGAGGGGAAGGGCAGCGCCTGAGCCTTGGCCCGGCTCAAGCGCAAGGGTAGTTGGCGGCGGCGCAGGCGCTGGCTGGCCAGGCGGGCCATGTAAGGCGACAGGTCAATGCCCACCGGCTGATAACCCGCCTCGGTCATCTCGGCAAAAAATGCGCCGGTGCCATAAGCCAGTTCCAGCGTCGGGCCGAGCTGCAAAAAAGGCAGGGCCAGCCGCCGCCAGGCCGCCCACTGCCCAAACGAAACCGACCAGGCCACGGCGTCGTAAGTCCAGGCCATTTGATAGTAGAGCAGATGAAAGCCGAGTTTGATCAGCCAGCGGGGGAGGAGCACGGTCAAACAATCACCCGTAGTTTATGAGGGATAAGCCGATAAATGATTTCGGTGACGTTTTCGGCGATGATTTCGCCATCCGTCTGGATGTGCGTGGGAGTGAAGGCGGTGATTGTGAGCAAAGTTGTTTGCCGATAAACCACCTGGGGATGGTGAATATGCGCGCCGGTGAAAGTTTGGGGTAATAAACGCAGCATTTGCCATTTACTCAAGCCGGTGGCATAGACAAAATCAAGCAAGCCGTCATCGAGGCTGGCCTGAGGGGTCATATAAAAAGAGCCGCCGGTGCGGTTGCTGTTGCCGATAGACACCAGGTTAATCGGACCCTCGAAGGCGTTATCCCCCCAACACAAACGCATGTGCCAGGGTTTGGCCCGGCCAATGGTTTTTAACGCGGCCAAAATGTAGCGCAAATTGCCGTTGACCCAACGCATGCGGTCGTGAGCCAGGGTGACCAGCGGTTCCAGGCCCACGGCCGAATTGTTGACAAAATAGTGGCCGTTGACCTGGCCGACATCGATCAGGCGAGTCGCTCCGGCAGCCAAGTGCTGGCAGGCGGCGGTGACATCCTGGGGAATTTGCAACATTCCGGCTAAATCATTAGCCGTGCCTATGGGAATGATGCCCAAAGTACCTGCTTCGGCCTCGCCGGCGGCCTGCAGCAAGCCGTTGGCCACTTCGTTAACCATGCCATCGCCGCCTGCGGCCACAACCACCGGCCAGCCGGCCAGCGCAGCCTGTCGGGCCAATTCAATCCCCTCACCTCGCTGCCGGGTCAATTCCAGGTGGTATGACAAGCCCGCTTGCCGCAGCGCTTGCTCGACCCGGCTCACTTTCTCGTTTTTGGGCAAGCGCCCGCCATAGGGGTTCAGAATAACTTTGATCTTGTCTGCCACGGGTGCGGTTCTCAACGAAAGTACCAAATAAATGACCGCCGCTCCCATAGATTTGGGCCAAAATACGCCAGCGGGGGTCAACAGTCAACGAAAACAAAGGCCGTCCGGCCGTGCTATTGCACCGCCAACGGCCCTGATTGCGCTTCAAACCTGCGTCAGTTTGAGCTGGATAAAACTCCGACAGCCCGACCGGCCCGTTCAAATACGTCCATAGCCTGTTCAATTTCCTCAAGGCTATGACCCGCCGTAACATTGGCGCGGAGGCGGCTGGTTCCGCTTGGTACCGCCGGGGCCACAACCGGCAGCACAAAAATGCCCTCATCCTGGGAGAGTTTAGCCATCATCCAGGCGCGCTCATCATCGCCGGTGATAATCGGCACAATGGGGGTGGCGCTTTTGAGGGTATTGAAGCCGCGCTCTTGCAGTCCTTTGATAAAATAGTTGACATTAGCCTGGAGCGCTTTGACCCGCTCCGGCTCGGCTTCAATCACTTCAAAGGAGGCCTTAGCTGCCGCCGCCGAAGCCGGGGGCAAAGCTGCCGAAAAAACGAAGGCTCGCATGCTATGTTTGAGGTAGGTAATCAGTTCGGAACTGCCGGCGATATAGCCGCCAACGCTGGGGATGGTTTTGCTGAGGGTACCCATTTTTATATCAATGCCATTTTCCAAGCCGAAATGTTCTTCGATGCCGTGGCCGGTTTCACCTAACACGCCCAAGGAGTGAGCTTCATCAACCATCAGCAGGGCTTGGTATTGGCGGCAAAGCCGTATCACTTCGGGCAGATTAATGATGTCACCATCCATACTGAAGACAGCATCTACGACCACCAGCTTACCTGCACCTTTGGGGGCTTCGGCCAGGGCTCTTTCCAGAGCGGTCATATCATTATGTTCAAAACGAACAAATTTGGCCCGCGACAGCAAACAGCCATCCACAATGCTAGCATGGTTGAGTTTATCGGAAATAACTACATCGTTACGCCCCAGGAGCGCGGCAATCGTTCCCAGATTGGTCACATAACCGCTCGACAGGGCCAAGGCGTCTTCGGTGCGTTTGAAGCGGGCAATAGTCTGTTCCAATTCGACGTGAATACGCGTTGTTCCGGCCAAAATGCGCACCCCATGCGTGCCGGAGCCAAACTCGGCCAGGGCCGCCTGAGCGGCCGCTTGAATTTTAGGGTGCTGGAGCAGGTTGAGATAGGCATAAGAGGCAAACTGGAGCATTTTGCGTCCATTGATCGTAACCTGCACCCCATCCACCGCTTCGGCTGCTTGCAAGTACAGATAAAGATCTTGTTCTTTGGCAGAACGCACCCGCTCATTCATTTGTTCAATGCGCCAGGCAATGGGGTTATAGCCGTTATCCAAAGACATAGCGTTCCTTTCGCGGCGATGGAGTAATCATTTTGCTGGGTCGGCGGCAAAAGTATAACATTCAGGATATAATTTGTAAAATAAAATAGCAGGGGCAAGCCAATAACTTGTCCCTGCTGGCAGAAAAGGCTCATGCCCAAACTGAGTTTGGGCATGAGCCTTTAAGCAGTTTTGATCAGATTTGACCAAGGCTTAGTTAAAATCTATCAAAGCCCAGACCGCGCTCCTTTAAGCTGATAAAGCGCTGGTGACCGATCACCAAATGGTCAAGCACGTCAATGCCCAACAGTGAGCCGGCTTCGACGATTGAGCGCGTTACTTGCACATCTTCCGGCGAGGGAGTCGGGTCGCCGGAAGGGTGGTTGTGGGCCACAATGATGGCGGTAGCATTTTCTCGAACCGCCTCGCGGAAAACTTCTGAGACCCGAATAATTGAGGCGTTAACGTTGCCAACGTAGACGGTGGGGCTGGCCAGGACTCGGTTCTTGGTATCGAGCAATAGGGTTCGTAAATGTTCCTGCTCCAGACTACCCATCTCTAACATTAATAGATTGGCCGCATCCAGGGGCGAGGTAATTTGAGGACGAGCATCGGGGGAAGTAATGAGTAAGCGCCGGCCTAATTCGATGGCTGCTTTGAGCTGAGCGGTTTTAGCCGTACCAAGGCCTTTGATAGTAGCCAGTTCACCAAAGGAGGCTTTGGCCAAGCCGCCCAGGCCGCCGAATTGGGTCAAAAGGCGCGTACTGAGAGCGATTACATTTTCGCCCGGCGAGCCAACCCGCAGCAGAATGGCTAATAACTCGGCATTGGAAAGAGCCGCCGGCCCATAATATTGTAATCGCTCGCGCGGGCGTTCGCCCAAGGGAAAGTCGTGGATGGTGGGATGATAATTGGCTGAAGGGTCGGATGACATGGGCAAAATCTCCGGCTAGGCGCGCGGTTAATATACGTGAGCTTCTAAACAGGTGACGCCCTGCGGCCCAACCACCGCGCTATGCCGAATCCCGGCCGGCAGGTCGAGTCTGTCGCCAGGGTTCAAGGTAAAGCTTTTGTGATGGGTCGGGCACTCAAACTTGATGCTCCCTTCAACCACGTAGATAATCTTGTGATAGCCATGGGTATGTCCAAGATAGATTTCTTCGGGTCGATTGGACCATTGATACACTTTAAGTTCTTGTTTGGTCAGCTCACTCTCCAGTTCAGCTTCCGTGGGTGGATTCTCGCCGGACCAGGGGGTTACTTTCAATTCCATACACCTCTCCAATCGGTAAATTTAAACAGGCTTTATTCTACTGCCTTGAGCGCAGATCGTCAACCAAGTAACCTGAACATTTTTTCATTGACAGGATTGAGGGGGTCGGTTATACTCAAGAGAATGATTCAATCCTATCTCACCGAGCAAGGAGCCTGACCAAATGAGCGTCGCCGAGGATCTAAACGAAATCTTTGAAAAAATGCCACAAGCTTTTTTACCGGAAAAAGCGGCCAATCTCAATGCTACCATTCAACTTGAGCTAACCGGTGAAGGCGCTGGCGACTGGGTCCTTCGAGTTACCAATGGTACCATCACGGTTACCCCAGGCCACACCACGGCCCCTAATCTGGCCCTGACCATGGCAACGAGCGATTATGTGGCCCTCTCGCGGGGTGAAGCTAATCCGGTAAACCTGTTTATGGCCGGAAAAATTAAATTACAGGGCGATATGACCCTGGCGATGAAATTTCCAGATATGTTTGATCGCAGCAAAGCTTGAGTTTAATCATACTGAAAATAGCGTAAGTCCTTGCACAGAAAAAGGCGACTGGCAGAGCAGTCGCCTTTTGAATATTTGCGAAAAACCCGAACGAAACTACTATTGGCCGCCCGTTTTGAGATAGGCAATCAGGTCATCCAGATCGGTTGGCCCTTTGAGGCGCTGCTCAAAGTTTTGTGGCATCAGGTTGGGTTGAAAACCTTCGGCAATGACAGCATTGGGCTGAAGGATAGACTGGCGCACGTAATCTTCACCCTTTTCGGCATAAACATTGGTCAATTCCGGGCCAACTACCCCACCCTGGCCATCAAATACATGGCAGCCAACGCAACCCATGCCGGTAAAGAGGTTTTTACCCCGTTCTTCAGGCGTATCACCGGGTACGGGTGTGGGTTCGGCGTTCGGATCGCCCAGGTCAGGCGCGGCCTCTTGCCAATTCATGACATAGGTAACGATATTATCTATTTGATCATTGCGCAGGGGGCCGCCATAATCAACGCTCCAGGTGGGCATATTGCGACCATAGTTGGGGTCTGACATCACCGGACGCCCGCCCCGAATGGTCAGGGTCAGAAAAGCCTTCATTGACCCTTGATAACCAATATCAGCTAGCCGTTTTTCAAAGAAATATTTGCTATTGAGGATGGGACCAACACCGCCTTCACCTTTCATACCGTGGCACTCAACACAGTACTGAGTGTAAAGCGCCGCTCCTGCTTCGACAGAACGCCCCTGAAAAGCCTGGGTAAATTCAGCCTGACGATCCGCTTCACCGATACCGACATAAACAATACCGCTAATTGAAATGAGTATTGCTAACAACCCTACCAAAATTCTTGAATCAATCATGGTTATTAATCCACTTAGTCGAGTAAATTAAAGTTTAGATTCCAACAAATCGTAACCGGACTCGCGGTGCATGAAGAATATTTTTTCAAAGGTGCGAGGCTCACGCTCCGTACCTCCTTCCGGCACTTCTTCCCACAAAACGGTAATGGTAATCTTCTTTAAATCGGTTTGCCAATCCTCAATCGCCACCGTGATGTCGCCATCAAAGAAGTTGTTATCGCCCTTTTCGCTTTCCCGGTCAACGGCTTCCTTCATCTCGGCCATTACACGGCCCAACTGACCGGAGGGATAGGTTGTTGGATCACTGGCCTTGTAGGTACCCACAAACAGTTGGTCATAAGGAATTTCTCTAACTTCGCCCACCCCTTCTTCAGGCACAAATTCTTGCACCAGCTCAACCGGCGGCGGCGCGGCGACACCCCACAGGCCGGTACCCATATAGGTCAACACGACAATAAAAAGCGTGGTCACAATCCCCACCGTAATGCCCACCTTGCGGTTTTTAGCCAGACGGCTGGGACCAGGATCAATGTAAGGCACGGCAAAGAGAATCAGGAAGATGATGGTGGGGATAACGACACCCCACATGGTTTTATCACCCAGCTTGAGCATCCCCTGTAGCCACAAGAAATACCACGGAGCGGTGGTGTGCAGCGGCGTTTTTAAGGGGTCGGCATGGTGCTCTAAGGCGGCTGAATAAAAGAAGGCAATATAAGCCACCATCCCGGCTATCAGCACGGCGGCCCACATGATCTCACTCGTTATCAAATCAGGAATGAGATCAATTTTGCGCTTGGCCGCCGCAATTTTCTCCGGCGGTGCTTCGCCTTCCTCAATGACTGCCGGCAGCGAAATGCTGTGCTCCCGAGAAACTTTGTAGTAGTGAATACTGATGAAGACAATCGCCACCAAAGGCAGCAAAAAGACGTGCAGCAGGTAGAAGCGGAGCAATCCGCCGGCCTCAATATCTTGCGACCCGCGCAAAATCAGGTTGACCTGATAGCCCACCAGGGGCGCGGCTTCGGCCATACTGGTTCCAATGGTCACCGCCCACAGCGCCAACTGATCCCACGGCAGCAGGTAGCCGCTAAAACTGAGGAACAGCGTGACCAGTAGCAAAACCACCCCGGTGAGCCAGGTAAATTGGCGGGGGTGTTTGTAGGCTCCCGTAAAATAAACCCTGATCATATGCAGGGTTACGGCAATGACCATCAGCTCTGCCCCCAGGCGATGCATATCGCGCAAAAATTTGCCAAAGTTGACATTGCTCAAAATATTGAGCATATCGTAATAAGCCACCGTCGGCGCGGGGGTGTAGTAAACCATCAAGATGAGGCCGGTGATGGTTTCGATAATAAACAGCAGGGTCGAGAAAAAGCCCAGGCGAAAGGTGTGGGTAAACCAGGTTGAGCCTTCCTGGTAAAACTTGGGCCGGATATGAAGCATGAATGATTTGACTTGCGCCCGATAGCGGGGGTTGGGCTTTTCGGTAGGCGGGTCGCCTCTGAGCAAGGCCCGCGCCTCTTTCACCCCAATACCAGCCAGCACAGCCCGCGTAGTTTCGTCAATTTTATCGCTGATTGTCTGTTTAACACCTTTTTGCGCCAAATTCTGCAAAAAGCCCATTCCGGGAATATCCATCGCTGCTTATCCTCCTTGATTAACTCGCCCTAACTTAGGCCGGCACTAAAACCGTAGCCCCTAAAATTCTTCGACCGGTATCAATCACCAACTTCTCGTCGCCGTTGATCACCAGCGGGTTGCCATTAATATCGGTTTCTTTGATGGAACCATCCGGGGCAATGGCCTGAATGACAAAACGATCCAAGCTGCGCCGGGCCGGGCCGGAAATGTAATCACCCGAAAGTTGGAATTTTGAACCGTGACAGGGACACTCAAAGCGATTGGTCATTGGGATCCATTCATACAGGCAGCCCAGATGAGTGCAAACCTTGTATATGGCCATAATCCCCTTACGAGGCTCGCCGTTCACTTCGGTATCTACATTAACCAACCAGAACTTCCCATCTATATAAGCTTTAGGCCCAGAATTGACTTCAGGTAAAGCACCGGCGGCATCCCCAATGGGGAACGCGCCACCAAATTGTCCTTCTTTAAAGTTGGGGAAGGCAAACCAGAGGCCCATGCCAATGCCTTGAACTGTCAGCAAAGCAATGGAGGCCAGCCAGGCATAATTGAGAAATTCGCGCCGGGTAATGTTAGGGTCAATCTTCTCTGCGGCTGCTTCCTTGGCCGAGGCCGGCCGGGGGGCAGCTTCGGCCGCTTTGGGTGCGGGTTTGGCCGCTTCAACCGGCTTGGCTACGGGCGCTGGGGCCGGAGCAGCTTCAGCCGGTTTTGGAGCTGGCGGGGGAGGAGCAGCCGCGCCAGCCGCCTTGGCTGCTTTGGCTGCCAAAAAAGCCTCGCGTTGCGCTCGAACCTCTTCGGGGCTTCGTGTGCCTGCCGGAGCTTGAGGCGCCGCCTTGGGAGCCGGCGGTTGAGCTGCTGCCGGTTCGGGAGCAGCCGCTTCGACAACGGACGGCAGGCTGACCTCAGGTTCAGGCTGAGGCTCGTCAACAACCTCAACCGTTGATCCAGTAGAATCTCCGGCGGGTGGTAGAGGTACATCCTGCCCGGCAGCTTTGGCCGCTTTTCGAGCCAACCAGGCTTCTCGCTGTGCTTGAATTTCCTCTGGAGTTTTGGGCATAGGCCAAATATCCTTTCCTCGCTGATACGGTTATTTGATACCTTATTACAATGAAAAAAACGGGGTTTGTTTTTGGGCTTGGGAGAGCGATTATATCACGCCAAAAATTATATGGCAAGATAAATGTTACAATTTACACTAACAAATAGGGCCCCCACCGGTGAGGCTTTGAAAAGCTCAAAAGTTTCAACTCCACCCAAACCCTTCAGCAGCATCGTTTATCTGCACTGAGCCCCTATTGTACCACATTAAAAATTATACACAAAAAGAATGTAATATTTGGCACAAACAAACAAAACGTACTCCTACAAAAATTGGAATTTGCCCAAAAAACAATCCTGAGTCAAAATCATCCTATGGACAAAAAAATCTACCCACTTACCTTTAGCCCTGTCTTTCGCGATTATATCTGGGGCGGGCGCAACCTTGAAACCATGCTGGGCCGGGACCTGCCCCCCGGCATCATCGCCGAAAGTTGGGAAATATCCGGCCATCCCTCCTCGCCCACCAGAGCCGACAATGGTCCGCTGGCCGGACAAACCTTACTTGAGATCATGAATTCACTGGGCCGGGATTTAGTCGGCCAGCGATCCCAGGCCATGCTGGCCCGGGGTAAATTTCCCCTGTTGATTAAATTGCTGGATGCCAACCAGCCCCTCTCGGTACAGGTTCATCCTGACGACGCGTATGCCAATCGCTATGAAAACGGCGAACTGGGCAAAACCGAAATGTGGTATATCCTCCACGCCGAACCGGGCGCTTATCTGATCTATGGCCTCAAGCCCGGCGTTACGCCTGACTCCTTTCGACAAGCCATCGAGGCCGGCACGCTAGAGACTTGTCTGCATCAACTGCCGGTCGAAGCGGGCGATACTGTCTTTATCCCGGCTGGCTCAATTCATGCGATCATGGCAGGAATTGTCCTGGCCGAAATTCAGCAAAACTCTGATACCACCTATCGGGTTTATGATTGGAACCGCGTCGGGGCCGATGGCCAAGCGCGCCCGCTGCACCTTGACAAAGCGATTGACGTCATCAATTTTGCCCAGATTGAACCGGGCCGTTTCCAACCTCAATTGCTGGAAGAAAACGACGACCTCTGCCGCGAAAGCATCAGCACTTGCCCCTATTTTAATGTAGAGCGAGTAACATTGCCGAAAGAAGGAGCCAAATTTAAGGGTCACTGTGATGGCAGCACCTTTGAAATCTGGGGGCTTATGGCTGGACAGGGCCGGGTGGCCTGGGTCGGCGAGCCGCTTGAGTTGTCAGCCGTCCGCTTTACCTTATTACCGGCTGTCCTCGGCCATTTTGAGATCGAAGCGCTAGCGCCGTCTGTTCTCCTGCGAGCGTATGTACCCGGCTGATCCAGGGGCGTAAATCTTGTTTTGCCCCGCCAAATGTTCAAGCACGCAACCAAACCCACGGCTACGGTGTTTAAAGGTAGACAAAGGAAAAATAACTCATGGATAATGAACTGCTGACCAAAGGCCACGCGGCCAAAAAAGCTGCTCGTGTTCTGGCCACCCTGGACACGGCTACCAAAAACAAGGCGCTCAAAATCATCGCCGAAACCATTATGGAGCAAGAGCCGATTATTTTGGAGGCTAACGACAAAGATATTGACGCCGGTCGGGCCAATGGCCTCAGCGAAGCCCTGCTTGACCGCCTGCTGCTGTCCCCGACCCGTCTGGAAGGCATCGCTAATGATGTCAAATCCATCATCAACCTGCCCGACCCGGTGGGCGAAGAGTTTGAGAGCCGCCGCATGCCCAACAATTTACAGGTCAGCAAGCGCCGCATCCCGATTGGGGTCATTGGGGTTATCTATGAAAGTCGCCCCAACGTGACTATTGATATTTCCGTCCTGTGTCTCAAAAGCGGTAATGCCGCCATTTTGCGCGGGGGTAAAGAGGCGGCCCATTCCAACAAGGCCCTGGCCGAAGCCGTACGGCTGGGCTGTACCACCGCCGGCCTGCCCGCCGAGAGCATGCAACTGATTGAGTCCACCGACCGTGAATTGATTAAAGAGATGCTGCGAGCCAACGGCCTGATTGACATGATTATTCCTCGTGGCGGCGCGGCTCTGCACCAATTTGCCATCGAAAACGCCACCGTGCCGGTCATCACCGGTGGCATCGGCATCTGCCACGTCTATGTAGATGTGGCCGCCGACCTGACCAAAGTGGCCCCAATTGTGGTCAACGCCAAGGTGCAGCGCCCGTCGGTGTGCAATGCGATGGACACCTTGCTGGTGCACCAGGCCGTCGCACCCCAGATTCTGCCCCGTGTGGCCGATGCCTGGGCCGCCCACAACGTCGAGATTCGCTGCGAGCCGCGTGCCCTGGCTATTTTAGAAGACCACCCCGCCGTCAAACCCGCCGGCCCCGACGACTTTGACACCGAATTCATGGCCCTGGTTGCCGCGATAAAAGTCGTCAATAATCTCGATGAAGCCATTGACCACATCTACACCCACGGCAGCAACCACACCGATGCCATCATCACCGAAGACTATAGCGCCGCCATGCGCTTTGTCAACGAGGTCAACTCCGCCGCTGTGCTGGTCAATGCCAGCACCCGCTTCAATGATGGCGGGCAATTTGGCCTGGGAGCCGAGGTAGCCGTTAGCACCCAGCCGCTGCACGCTCGCGGCCCTATGGGCTTGAAAGAATTGACCACCTATAAATGGGTCGTCCTGGGCAACGGGCAAGTGCGCCCTTAAGTCATTGGCCGACCTCAAAGGTTTTCGCGAAGCGTACCTTTGAGGTCTTTCATATCCCGGAGCATCACCATGCCAACCGACAAAAAAAGCGAATTAAAACAAAAACTGGCCCAAACTCGCGCCAATTTAGAAAACCTCCTGGCTTCTCTCACCCCCGAACAGTGGTGCACGCCTGTCATCAGCGAAGGTAACACCTGGACGGTGCTGGATGTAGTAGCCCATCTGGCCGAAAACGAACGGGGCATGAGCATTCATATCCACAAAATCCGCCATGGTAAGGAAACCGTGCCAGAGGGCTTTGATTTGACCCAATGGAACGCCGGCCTGAAAGAGCGAGCCGGCACACCCACCCCCGCCGAACTCCTGCAAACCCTGGCTCAAACTCGCGCCAAAACCCTGGAAGTGCTGGAGACCATCCGTGATGACGAGTGGAGACTCACCGGCCACCATCCCGCCCGTGGCCTCATCACCATTGAGCAATATTACGAAACCATGGCCGGGCATGATGCCGGTCATACCGACGACATCAAAACGGCACTGGAGTTTTAAACACACCCCAATATACAGCCCTCACCCTTTCTGTTCCCCAAGATATAGTAGGTACTCAAATTTTTGCGCACTTTGCAGTTATTATGTATACTACTTATGTCCATTCAATTTGACTCACCCGACAAGGCGCAGTCATGACAGATCACGCAAAGGCAAAAGAAAAACCTTGCTCCCTTGCTCCCCTGCTCCCACCTGCCCCCGGTAGATCACGGGGGTGCTCCCCTGCCTCTTCCCGTCTTCGCCTACTCGCTCTAACCACTCTCTGCCTCCTGTTTGTCCTCAGCCTGACTTCTGCACCCGTTCAGCCCACTTACGCCAACCGCGCCCTGCCCACCGACCTGTCCTACAACACCGAAACCACCTGGATTCTGCCCGGCCTGCCTGATCTGAGCGAAGCCTCCGGCTACATTCCCCACAACTTCTCGCACGGCGCCGCCGTTTTTGAAATTGGCAACGAGGTCATCCACGGCTTCCGCCCCGGCAAAGTTTATGCCGAAATGTACGTGCGCGACATCGCCTGGGGCATGGAAACCGCCCAATATTACTATCCCGACGAATACCTGCGCGAGCCGATTGAAGCTTATCTGCGCCGGCAATACACCGCCGATACCGTCAGCTCGGACCGTGATTTCGGCGTAGTGGCCGGCGCGGGGGCCATTGGCGGGATCATCACCCCGCAAGGGCGCAGCAACAAGCAAACCATCACCACCGACGAAGAAACCAGCCTCATCCACGCCGCCTATCTCTATTACAACATGGCCTATGATACGGACTGGCTGCAAAGCCAGATCAACGGCCTGAGCCTCATCGAACGGCTCAACCGGGCCGCGGATTGGGTGTTCAGCCATCGCTTTGACCAGGGCTTGCAACTACTCTGGCGGGGCCACACCACCGACTGGGGCGATGTGAAATTTGAAAAAGGCCCCGGCTATACCGACTACAACCCGGTCCAGGACCACCTGACTGCTTCGATTTACGACCAGGCCCTGGCCTACATGGCCCTGATCGAACTGGCCAAAATGAACGCAGCCGTGGGCAATACGGCGGAGGCCGACGCCTGGCAAGCCAAAGCCGAAGCTTTAAAAGCGCAGACCAATGCCCTGCTCTGGCAGACCGACAAAGGCTTTTACCTCACTCACGCCCACATTTCACCCCTGAATCATCCTTTTGACGAGTCGCGCATGGTCAGCATTGCCAACGCCCTGGCCGTCTACGCCGGGTTGACCGATTTTCAACAAAATCAGGCTGTCTTCCGCAGTTTGGAAGAGGTGCGGGTCAAGGCGGGAGTCAACAAGCCCGGCCTGTCACTCTATCCTTTTTATCCCAACCAGTGGCCTAATCTCTTTTTTGATTACCTGGGAATGGGCTACGGCAATTATCAAAACGGCGGGGTCTGGGATTGGTGGGGCGGCGTGCAAATTAAGGCCGAATTTGCCAACGGCTTTGCCGAGCAGGGACAGGTCCATCTGTTGCAAGTCGCCAACGATTGGCAGAAGCACCCCGGCAACATCATCGAGTGGCAGTCCAGCATCGACCCGCGCCACGAGGGCAGCCACTATTACAGCGCCGCCGCCGGCACTATGGGCAGCGCCATCATCGAAGGTTTTTTTGGCATGGAGCTAAACGGCAATGGGCTAACCATGCAGCCCCGGCTGGGGCTGAACGATGGCTTTATCCGCGTCTACCAGGCCGCCACCGACCGTTATGCGGCTTATAGTTACGACTGGGACCAAAATGTCACCCGGCTTGACTACGGCACCAACGCCGCCGCCCCGGTTGAAGTGAAGGTCTTGAAATTACGCTCCGAACAAATTCAGGCGGTGACAATTGACGGCCAGCCGGTTGAGTTCGACACTGAGACGATTGGCCGCGATATCTACACTGTTTTTAGCGCCCCCAGCGGCCAGCACAGCATAGAAATCACCAAAGGCCAACCATTGGTTCAACCTGCCGCCGTTGAAGTAGGTCCGGCGGTCAACCCAGCTTCGACCCCCGGCCCAACGCCCCCCAGCAATGCGCCCAACTTGGCTTCTCCGCCCGAACCCACCGCCCCAGCGCCGGCTGAGCCAGCCACCAAAAATGATCTGGCGGCCAGCGACGCGACCATAGTGGATGCAGCAGCAGCGACAGAGTCCGTTGCCTCGGATACAACCGGAGCAAGCGTCATGAGTGAAAAGACTCGCCAGAACCGGAACGCCTTTTTCCGCTTTATCGGCACGAGTCTGGCCATCCTTATCAGCTTGCTCTTGATGGTGCTGGTAGGCCTGCGCCGGACGCTGAAAAATGGTCAATGGTAAATGATGAATTGTGAATTGTAAACGTTATGTGACTCATTCACAATTGACAATTGACTATTCACAATTCACTATTAACCACCGTAATCCCCAAAGCCCGATACGGGGCTAACAACTCGTCGGGCACACCCGGTTCTGTTACCAGGTGAGTCAACTCGGTTAGCGCCCCTACGGTATAGGTGGCCGCTGTTCCCAGCTTCTCTACCGAAGCCAAAGCCACCACCTCAGCCGCACTGGCGATCATGGCCCGCTTGACGTAGGCCTCTTCCAAATCCGGCACCGTAATCCCTACCTCAGGATGCAAACTGCAAATCCCCAACATGCACAAGTCGGCCCGAATCATGCGGAACGCCTCAAGGGTTACCGCGCCGATAGACACCAACGAGCGCTTATCGAGCCGCCCACCGACCAACAGGACCTCCACTCCAGGGTGATTGGCCAGGGCTACAGCAATCGGTGGGCTGTTGGTCACAACCGTCGCTTGCAGGTCGGCCGGTAGACACTGAGCCACGTAGAGCGTCGTGGTTCCCCCGTCTAAAATAATCACCTGCCCGGTTGTCACCAGTTGCGCCGCCGCCTGGGCAATGGCCGCTTTGGCCATAGTCGACTGAGTCTGTCGGGCGGTATAATTGGTAGCTGCGGGTGAACTGGGCAGCGCCCCGCCGTGGACGCGTTGCAGCAAACCGGCCTGGGCCAATTTGCGCAGGTCGCGCCGAATCGTATCCTCGGAAACATCCAGCGCCGCGCTGAGTTCGGAAGCAATCACTTTGCCCTGGCGCTGCAAGGTCGCCAGGATGTATTGCTGCCGTTCAGCCGTCAACATCGAGCTGCGTTCTTCTACTTGTTTGTGCATTTTTATACTTGTTTCTACGCAAAATATCGTATTGACACTGCACGAAAATGCGTTTATAATCGTGTTTGTGCATTTTATAGCACCATTTTGTCAATTGTCAATTCGTCAACCAAAAGCCCTAAAGACTTTAACCATCTTTGGGGTCTGTTTATCATCGAGGCGCAATCAAGCCTATGTCTCCAGCCACAGCTAGCGCTTTTGTACGTGACCGTCTAACCTGGATGGCCTATTTCATGTTGGCCTATTATGCTTTTACCCAGGCCGCGCTGGGCCCGCTGATGCCCTTTTTACGCAGCGAACTGCACCTGAGTTATACTGTAACTGGCTTTCATCTGAGCGCCTTTGCCCTGGGCATGATTGTAGCCGGCTTAACCACCGATCGCCTGGCTCAACGTTGGGGGCGCTGGGTTGTTTTTTGGGGCGGGGGCCTCGGTATGGCTTTGGGCGCGGTGGGGCTGATTCTGAGCAGCCAAGCCATGCTGACCATCGCCAGCATTTTCGGCATGGGTTTCCTGGGTACCCTGTTCCTGGTTCTGATCCAGACGATTTTGTCCGACCGGCATGGTGAGCAGCGGGTGATTGCCTTGACCGAGTCTAACGTGGGAGCCAGTATCAGCGCCAGCTTGGCTCCTGTGGTTGTCGGCAGTTTGGAGCGGCTGAACCTCGGCTGGCGGGGCGCGCTGTTGCTGGCGATTCTGGCTTTCGGCGTGCTCGCGCTGAGTTTTCGCCGCGAGTCCTTCCCGGAAGCTAAACGGGCAGCCAGCTACTCCCAGGCTCCAGGCCAACCCTTACCGCTTGTTTTCTGGGCCTACTGGTTTGTCGTTTGCTTAGGCGTCTCCATTGAATGGTGTCTCATCTTTTGGGGAGCCGACTTTCTGGAAAAAGTCATCGGCCTGAGCCAGGTTAACGCGGCCACGATGATGAGTGTCTTTTTTGTGGCCATGGTGCTGGGCCGTTTTGCCGGCAGCCGCCTGAGTCGAGTGATCCCTGGCGCCACCCTGTTGCTTATAGCCACCGGCATTACTGTGCTCGGCTTCCCTCTCTTCTGGCTGGTTCGCCTGGCCCCACTCAACCTGGCCGGGTTGTTTATCGCCGGGTTGGGCGTGGCCAACCTGTTTCCTTTAACCCTCTCGGCTGCCCTTAGCACCGTTCCGCAGCAAGCCGATGCAGCCAGCGCCCGTGTTTCCCTGGCCGGCGGCCTGGCTATCCTGATTGCACCGCTCATCCTGGGCTGGACCGCCGATCAGCTTAGCATTCAAAACGCCTATGGGATTGTGGCCGTGTTAGCGCTCATCGCTGCCGGGGTGACTTTTTGGGCCAACCGGCTGGCCGCCAGTGGACCCAAGGCTCTGTCACAGGTTGAGCTTTTGTAGCCAGCCACGGAGCTAACCATGTGCAGCCATAACCCGGTTCAGCAAATCTACGATCAGCTCTGGGCCACAGCGATAACCCGCTTCAAGCAGGGCCAGGTTCAGACCGACCCGTATTTACGCCAACCCGAAACGGATCGCCGGCAAGGTATTAGCCTGATTGCTCGTCCCCAAGCGGGGGTGGCGGCTCAATTTACGGCGCTGGTCAACGAACTCAGGGATTTGGAGCCGGAACAGTATTTTTATCAGCCGGATGAGTTTCATATCACCGTGATAACGCTTGTCAGCGCCTCGGAGACATTTGCTGGCCCAAAGATGCCTGTGGCGACCTATTACTCGATTTTTACGAGTCTGTTCAAACAAATTCACCCGTTTAGCCTCACCTTCCGCGGCATCACCGCCAGCCCCGGCGCTGTGCTGGTCCAGGGCTTTGTTGACGGCGATTATTTAAATTGGCTGCGGGGCGTCATCCGGCGGGAGTTGCAACAAGCCGGCCTGGCCGAAACTTTGGATGTCCGCTATAAAATCATGACCGCTCATGTCACCCTGATGCGTTTTAAATCACCGCCGCGTGATTGGCCGCTGCTTTTAGCCAAACTCACCGAGGCCCGCCAGCGTAATTTTGGTTCAAGCGAGGTGACCCAAATTGAATTTGTGGTCAATGACTGGTATATGTCGCGAGACAAAGTACAGGTGCTGACGACGTATCCGCTTAACCACCAATTTTGACAAAGGAGAACCTAAACTATGCCCACCGTGGATGCAACTCTTGCCCAAGAATCGACCGGCCTGGCTGCCGGACGCATGTCCAAAACAGCCGCTTATTACCTGGCTTTTGTCGCCCTGGGACTGACCAGCGCCACTCTAGGTCCAACCCTGCTTGACCTGGCCGAAAATACCCAAACGAACCTGCGTGAGATTAGCTTTCTTTTCACGGCTCGCTCCCTGGGTTATTTGATCGGTTCCTTTTTTGGAGGCCGACTCTACGACAGCAAACCGGGCCATCCGGTCATGGCGCTGATGCTGATGGGCATGGCGGCCATGCTGACTCTCATCCCGATCACCTCAATCCTGTGGGTACTGACCGGGGTTTTGCTCGTTTTGGGCATGGTCGAGGGCGCTCTGGATGTAGGCGGCAACACGATGCTGGTGTGGGTGCACCGCCACCGGGTTGGCCCCTATATGAATGGCCTGCACTCTTTCTTCAGCTTGGGCAATACGCTGGCCCCCGCCATCGTTGCCCTGGTCGTGCTGGTAAGCGGTGGGATTACCTGGGCTTATTGGTTATTGGCTTTTTTGATGCTGCCGGCAGTGCTCTGGCTGCTGCGCCTGCCCAGCCCTGCGGCGCAAACCGTCTCCAAAGATAACCCGGCGGGCCAGGTCAATTTTCGCCTGGTTGTGCTGATTGTGCTGTTCTTCTTTTTCTATGTAGGGGCCGAGATTGGCTTCGGCGGCTGGATCTCCACCTACGCCGTCACCATGAATCTGGCCGACAAAGCCCTGGCCGCTATTTTCGCCGCAGTTTTTGGCGGAGCCTTCATGGTGGGCCGGCTGGCGGCCATTCCAATTGCCTTACGAGTCCGGCCCAGATACATTCTTTTGGGCGATTTGATTGGCAGCCTGGTCAGCCTGGGGATTCTGTTGCTTTGGCCCAACTCACTGCTGGGGCTTTGGGCGGGTATTATAGGTTTTGGCTTTGCCATTGCTTCCATTTTCCCTACCACTATTTCTCTGGCCGAACGCCGGATGACTGTCACCGGGCAGGTCATGGGCTGGTTTTTTGTGGGAGCTAGCGCCGGGGCCATGTTTTGGCCCTGGCTGATCGGGCAACTGTTCGAGTCTACCGGCCCACAGGTCATGCCCCTGGCGCTTTTTATTGACCTGCTCCTGGCCCTGGGTATCTTGGCGGTGCTCATAGCTGCTTCAACCCGGGCCGTAGTTAAAACGGAGGGATAATCATGCCTTACAACGCTATTTTGTTTGATCTGGATGGGGTCGTTATCGACACCCACCAATCCGTGACCGAGTTCTGGCTGGCCCTGGCCGCCGAACAGCAGATACAATTGACCCCGGCTGATTTTCAACAGCACATCTATGGCTGCCCCATGAGCCATACTTTCGACACCCTATTTCCACATCTGGACGAGCGGCAGCGCCAGGACATCCTGGCTTATGAGCGCCAGTATGAAATCAACCAGACTTACCTCGCCGTGCCGGGCGTTATAACCCTGTTGCAGACTTTAAAACAGCACAGCATCCCCACCGCCCTGGTCACCAGCGCCGACACCTGGAAGGTCGAAGTGGTCGAGCGCCAGCTTGACTTGGCCAGTCTATTTGCCACCTATGTCACCGTGGGCGAGATTCGGCGGGGCAAACCTCACCCCGACGGCTATCTGTTGGCCGCGCAGCGTTTGCAGACGCCGCCGCAGCACTGCCTGGTCTTTGAAGATGCCATCAGCGGCGTTCAAGCAGCGGTGGCTGCCGGAGCGACCTGTATTGGCGTGCGCCCGCCTGACACCGCAGCGGTGCTGCTGGAAGCCGGCGCTTGCCATACCATCCCCAATTTTACGGCGGTCAGCGTGCGGGAATGCCCTCACAATGGTCAGTCTGCTTCCCTTTATCTGCAAACGGGTCCGGAGTTGAGCTTGACGCTCTCCGGTCCAAATTCGTAGCCAAAGGGAGCCGCGTGCTTTCCACTAAAATTTCGGCTGAACCCGCGACACCCTCCGGCTCATCGCAAACTTAGGCCGCCTTTTGCGCCTCATCCGCATCAGAGTACAATCCAATTTCTGACATTATGCTATAATTTCCCAAGCAGACCTATGACTCCCCACAACCGTGTTGTTATTCTCACCGGCGCGACGCAGGGCATTGGCCGGGCCACAGCCTACACTCTGGCTCAGGCGGGCTGCAAGCTGGCCCTGGCCGCCCGCAATACCGAGGCGTTGCAGGCTTTGGCGACTGAACTCAATCAGGCCGGTCACACCGCCGCTGCCTTCCCCACCGACATGGGCAATACCACCCAGGCGGCGGAGTTGGCCCGGCAAACCGCCGAACTTTACGGCCAGATTGAGGTGGTCATCAACAATGCCGGTGTCGGCGTGCGCGACCGGGTGCTTGATTTACACGAGGCCGAAGCCCGCCGGGTGATGGAGGTCAACTACTTTGGGCCGCTCGCTCTGATCCAGGCGGCGATTCCCTACCTCAAGGCTAACCCCGACGGCGGCTTGATTATCAATGTCTCTTCGATTGTCGGGCGGCGGGCCATGCCAGGGATTGCCGGCTACTGCGCCAGCAAGGCCGCGCTGGAAAAAATGGCCGAAAGTCTGCGGCTGGAATTACGAGCCGACAACATCCGGGTCAGCACGGTTTATCCGGGTGTCACGGTGACCCGTTTTAACGAGCATTCGCTGGGGGGCAGCCAGGCGGGGCGGGGTCGGGTCAAGGGAGTCCCGCCGGAGCGAGTCGCCCAGGCGATCTTAAAAACCATCCGCCATGAACAGCGAGATGTCTTCATCACCCTGTTTGACCGCGCTTTTGTCACCGCCAGCGCCCTCTGGCCGGGGCTGATGGATCGCTTGTTGAGCGGTTATTTTCGGGGCAGCCGGTAGTAAGGTCGCAAGTAGCAGAGTAACACAGGTTGCAGATTGCAAGTCGTAAGGTCGCAAGGTCGCAGAGTTGCAAAGCCGCAGGTTGCGGGTCGCAGATGGCAAGATTACGCATCACGCATCACATTTCACGTATCACCCATCAGGTTTGAGGTTTAATTTATGGAAATTTTCAACCATGCCGTGGTCAACGGCGAATTGATGCCGCTGGACCAGGCTCAGATTTCATTGTTCAACAAGGCTTACTTTTCCAGCTTTGGCGTTTATGAAACGGTCAAGGTTGAGCGGGGACGCCCCTTTTACCTGGAAGACCATCTGCGCCGCCTCCACAAATCCGCGGCTTTGCTTGACTTGGAGTTGGGCGTCGATATCCCCACCCTGACCCGTTGGTTCGAACGGCTGGTGCAGGTTGACCCCCAGGCCACCTGGAGCTTGAAGATTCTGGCCATCGGCGCGACCGAAGCCGGCGCCGGCCCGATTATCGGCCTGCAGGCTGACCCTTTAGCCACTTATCCGGCGGCTTTTTACGAAACCGGGGCCAGCGCCGTGCTTTTTGAAGGTCAGCGCACGCTGCCGCGCTGCAAAAGCCTCAATACCCTGGTGAATTTTCTGGCCCGGCGGGCCGCCACGCAAGCAGGCGCGCTGGAGGGTTTGCTCCATCACCACGGCTATCTGACCGAAGGCTCCCGCAGCAACCTGTTTGTGGTGCGGCAGGGGCAGCTTATCACCCCACCGGATGACGAGGTCCTCTCCGGCATCACCCGCGACATCATTTTGCAGGTCATGCGTGATACGCCGCATGCGGTCGTAGAAGCACCCATTGCGATAGATTTATCATTATACGAAGAGATTTTTATCAGCAGCACCAGCATGCACGTCATGCCGCTTACCCACATTGACGGCAAACCGGTTGGCAGCGGCCGAGTGGGGCCGGTCACCCGGCTGGCGATGGCGCGCTTTACTGAGCATTATCGCCGGGTGATGGCCCCGGTGCAGGTCTGATTGTGCAAATTCCCGGACACCTGGCCGTGGCTGTGGCCCAGTCGAATCTGCCCCTGTTTCGACGCGGGCCGCGGCGATTGCTGGCTATTTTACTCCTGGCCAGTCTTTTCCCCGATGTAGTGGATAAAACCATCGGCTATGTTTTCCAGGCCATGCCCAACGGGCGGCACTATACTCACAATGTTTTTAGCCTGGTCGGGCTGTCGCTGTTGGTGGGTCTGCTCGGGGGCCAGACGGCCGGCCGGGCCTGGTTTGCCGGCCACCTCGGCCACCTCCTGGCCGACAGCGACCGGCTGGTCCCCTGGTTTTTTCCCCTCAAAAAGTATCCTTTCCAAAAGGGCCGGCTCGCTTTTGGGCGAATGCAAATGCTCAAAGAGTCCATGTTGTTGCTGGCCGTCTTAATCATCCACCGGCTAGATTCCCGCCAGCGCCGGTCTTAATTTTGGGCGGGTTGGTAATTCCCTACGCCCGAAATAGGATGCGGTCTTGTCCGGGAGTACTTTCCTTCTGCGCTCAGCAGCCGTATAGTACCCCCCTCCTATTCAATTCAAACGAATTTCAAACCTGTTTGTGTTATACTTGATAAAGGTTATTTTTCGCCTTCCCCACGTATCATTCAAAAAAGTGACAACGTAGTCACCAATGGAGAATACCTCATGCCACCCGACTCAGCTTCAGCGAAGTTACCCATTAAATCCATTCGGCTCCCAAAACGCGGCTTATTTATTTTTTGCTGGATCGTTTTGGGGCTGGCGGCCGCACTAGCTCTGCTGTACTTTTCAAACGTTCCCTTGAGCCAGGCCGCTCCCCCCGCCGATGTCAGCGCTCGCCCGCTACACCAGGGACAAAACTGTCCCCTGGATATATCCATCGTCTTCGACGTGTCCGGCTCAATGGATTACGAAACCAACTGTTTTGGCTGCTGGGTCAAAGATCCGATCAAATTGGACGTTATACTTTTCCCCTACCCCACCAACGGCACTTACCGGCCGCTGGCCAGCACCACCCTCACCAGCACTCTGTGTACAGCCATGCCCACAGCTATTATCTCAGGTTCGGCCCAGGCCCTGGTCCATGAGGCCGAACTCTACTCGCGCATCGGGCCATTGCCAAGCCCCTGGGATTTTGAAAACCACCTGCCCGGTTCCAGCCGCTGGGTCCTGCAGCGGGTTGCCGCAGCGGGCGCTGCCAAGGAGGCTTACATCCGCGCCCACCCCTTCACTACCTATAGTGATAGCAGTATCAATAACGCGCCTGCTATCCAGGGTATGTCTTACAACAGTGAATGTTTTACGATGGGCCAATGCTGGAAAACCCGGGGCGACGCCTTGGGTGAAGTGGCCCCCAACGAAGTGCCCTACGTCGAATATGACTTCACTCCCCCCTGGAGCGGCACGACCTATATCTGGGCCAGGGTTCAAGGCGGGTGGTCTGCGACCGGCTATGCGGTGGAATGGAACGGCAGCACTCCCCAGAACAATCCATCGGCCTATCGTAATTTGACCCAATACGAGAAGGCCATCTTCTGGCAGGTTGGCACGCAGAATGTGCAAGGGGGCACTTTTAGCAACATTGTCGCCGGGGACCGAGGCGACCAGGATTCAGATCCCCTGAGTAATACCGACTGGCGCTGGCTCAAACTCGGCTCGGCTACTACAGTCCAGAACGTCCAGACGACCCTGCGGCTGTACCAGGGCAGCAGCGGTTTTTCGGTGGATAAAATTATCTTGACCAATGACTCAACCGGCAACACCGGCGTGGCGGTGCAGAACAATGGCACCGGCCTGTCCAGCGGCGACCTCAGAACGCTGCTGACGCAGAACAACGGCCAAGGCCCGGCGGCCACGGCCGGTTCGGCCACGCGGGAGGCCTGTAATCAATGCAATCCCGAATTTGGGCTGACCATCGGCCCGGGCAGTTGCAGTTGCAAGATGACCCCCGCGGACACGGCGGTGAGCGGCTCCTATCAGGGCGGCGGTTCCGGTCAGGGCTGCACCAATGTCTTGACGACGACCGATCAACTCAGGAATGACCTCTTTTCCAATGATGCACCTTTGCGTCCCGCTAAAGAAGCTGTTAAACACATGGCCTGGCAGCTCGACCCGCGCTTTGATCAACTTGGTCTTGTAGCTTTTAGCAACACTGTTTTTTCTGCTCCCAACAGCCGCGCCAAGCTGCAATGCTTGCGTTGGGCAGAGAATTATGGTAGTCCTGATGGTATAGTCCAATGCTACAATCCCACCAGCGATCCTATCTCCTACACGACCATTATCCAACTTCTCGAAATTTACGATAATAACGGCGGGACCAATATTGCCGAGGGGCTGCGTGAGGGCCTGGAGGAATTGGGGATTGGATTTGAAACTTACAACCCGGCTGTAACAAGTGAATGTTCCAGCAGCAGCGACGATGGGAAAGCCTGCGACCGGGGCAGCGCGGCCCGAAAAGCGCTGCTCTTGATTACGGATGGCACACCTAACACTGCGAATGCCAGTATGTGCGGCAGCGATCTGCCCTGGCGTGGGAAAAAAGGCGCCAATACGGCTCCTTATAACTGCTCGATCTGGTTCGCGGCCCAGGCGGCCAACAACAATGTCCTCCTTTACATCATCGGTCTGGGGCCAGGGGCAAGCAAGGATTTGTTAGCGGCTATGGCCACCGGCACGGACCCCAACCCCGTGTCCGGCGACGACGGCTACTACTTTGCCGGGCAGGGCCAATTCTTTGCCGTCTCCGACTTGACCGATTTGAACGCGGCCGTCGAGTCTATCCTGGCCCAGATGCGCAGTTGCCAGATTAGCCCGCAAATCGCCTCGACCAGTGGCTATACGGTCTCTACCACCCAACCCCTGACCATCCACCTAGAAAATCACTCGCCTGCCGCCGGCCCTTACGATATTTATCTGAACGATAACGCCGGGGGCGCATATCGCATTTGCACCAATGTACCAACGGACGCCCTGAGTCGGACCGCTCCTGATCCTGCCTGCGATTTGTCCTCTATCCCGGCGGGTTTGTATGACCTATACTCAACAGTTGCCGGAACCATCAATCCCTGTTTAGCCGCAGCCTCGCAACAGGTTGAAATCCTTTCCGGCGGCTCATCCTCGGCGTCTCCCATTTACCTGCCGGTGATTGTCAAAAATAAATAACGAGGCTTGGAGCAATCATCGAGCCGCTGGCGGAGTTGCCAGCGGCC
>CAZRYD010000011.1:3230-8309 GCA_964604225.1 uncultured Caldilineaceae bacterium | reverse complement strand
ATGCCCCAAGCCGACCGTTTTCTGCGCGCCTGCCGCCGCGAGGCTGTGGACGCGACCCCTATCTGGCTCATGCGCCAGGCCGGCCGCTACATGGCCGAATACCGCGCCCTGCGCGAGCGCTACTCCATTTTGGAGCTGATCAAAAACCCGGAACTGGCCGCCGAGGTCACGCTCCAGCCGATCAAAGCCTTCAACCTCGACGCGGCCATCATCTTTGCCGATATTCTGCCGCCGCTGCAAGGCATGGGCTTGAGCCTGGAATTTGTCAAAGGCGATGGCCCGGTCATTGGCAATCCCCTGCGCAGCGCCGCCGATGTGGAGGCGCTGACGGTGCGTCCCCCCGAAGAAACGCTGGATTTCACCTTGCAGGCCATCCGGGTGGTCAGAGCCGAATTGGGTACCCGGGTTCCTTTGATTGGTTTTTCCGGCGCGCCCTTTACCCTGGCCAGCTACGCCATCGAGGGCGGTTCCTCGCGCAATTACATTATTGCCAAAAGCATGATGTACGGCCAGCCGCAGGTGTGGCATCAATTGATGAACAAGCTGGCTGAGGTGGTCGGTCACTATCTGCGGGCCCAGGCCGCTGCCGGCGCGCAGGCATTGCAATTGTTCGATAGCTGGGTCGGCGCGCTCAGCCCGGCAGATTACGCAGCCTACGTGCTGCCCTACTCCCGGCGGGCCATCGAGATTGCCAAAAGTGACAACAACGCGCCGCTGATTCACTTCGGTACCGGCACCGCCGGAATGCTGGACTTGCTGAAGGCTGCCGGGGGTGACGTCATCGGCGTGGATTGGCGAATTGACCTGGCTGCCGCCTGGCGGCAATTGGGCGACGACGTAGCCGTGCAGGGCAACCTCGACCCGGTGGTGCTGTTTGCCCCCATCCCCGAAATCAAAAAACAGGCTGCCCAAATTTTGGACAGCGTCAAAGGCAAGCCCGGTCACATCTTCAACCTGGGCCACGGCATTTTGCAGCACACCCCGGTGGAGCACGTGGCAGCGTTGATTGATTTTGTGCACGAATACACAATGAAAGGATGAAGGATGAGGGATGAAGGCGGAAATTTTTCATCCTTCATCCTTCCACCTTTATCCTTTGAAAATAAGGAGAGTTTATGACCAAAAAAGCAGTCTTAATCATGGCCTACGGCACGCCCAGTTCCGTAGACCGGATGCAATGTTATCTGTCCGATATTCGTGGGGGGCGCCCGATGTCGGAGGAGTTTATCCAGGAGTTTCGCCATCGCTACGAGTTGATCGGCGGCTCACCGCTGACCGGGCTGACCTACGATCAGGCCAAAAAAACCAGCGAGGTCTTGCGACAACGGGGCTACGACTGGCCGGTCTACGTGGGCATGCGCCACTGGTCGCCCTGGATCAAAGACGCCATCGGCCAGATGTACCTGCACGGCATCGAGGAAGCCGTGGGCCTGGTGCTGGCCCCGCATTACTCCTCGATGAGCATCGGCCGCTATTGGGCCAAAATCGATGAAGCCCAAAAAATGCACGGCACCGACATCAAATTCAGCTTTGTCAACTCCTGGTATCAGCAGCCCAACTTTCTCCAGGCGGTCGAGAATCACGTCCGGGCCGGGTTTGAGAAATTTGCCCCGGAGGTGCGGGACCAGGTCAAGCTGGTCTTCAGCGCCCACAGTCTGCCGGCCCGCCTGCTCAAAATGGGCGACCCTTACGACGACGAACTCAAGACCAACGCCCGCCTCATCGCCGAGCGGCTGGGCAAGGTAGATTGGATGTTTTCCTATCAAAGCGCCGCCCACACCGGCGAACCCTGGCTTGGCCCACAAATCGAAGATGTGGTCGCGGAGCTGGCTAAAGAAGGTTACAAGTATATGCTGGTCGCACCCATCGGTTTTGTTTGCGACCACGTCGAGATCCTGTACGACCTTGACATCGAGGCCAAACAGATTGCCCAGGAGCATGGCCTTCAATTGGAGCGGATCGAGTCGATGAACAGCGACCCGCTCTTTATCGAAGCCATCGCCGAGGCGGTCATAGCAGCAGCCTAGACCAGTACACCTGGCGGCGGTCAGCGGTCAGGGACTAAACGTTGTAACTTTAAGGGGGTTAATATGTCAACTACAAAATATCATCTGGCCCAGGTTAATATTGCCCGCATGCTGGCTCCGCTGGATGATCCGCTCATGGCCGAATTTGTAGCTCGGCTGGACGAGATCAATGCTCTGGCGGATCGGAGTCCCGGCTTTGTCTGGCGGCTCCAAACCGAAGAGGGTAATGCGACCGATTTACGGCCTTACGAGGATGAGCGCATTTTGGTCAATATGTCGGTCTGGGAGTCGCTGGAACATTTGAAAGCCTACGTTTACAAAAGCGGGCATGCCCAGGTGATGCGCCAACGCCGCCAATGGTTTGAGAAGTTCGAGGGTATGTATCTGGCCCTGTGGTGGGTCAAGGCTGGACACATCCCTACGGTAGAAGAGGCCAAACACCGGCTTGAATATCTAAGCGAGCACGGGGAAAGCCAGCACGTCTTCACTTTTAGAAAGCCTTTCCCCCCACCGGATGTTTCACCCGACAATTTTAGCGCCAGCGCTTTTGAGCCGTGTCCGGCCATCTAGCGAAGACCTCTTTTTGAGCCAGCACAGTCTTGCCAGCAGCGCCCTGGTGAGGCATAATATCTGACCGCAAGCCACAGCAGAGGCCGGCTGCCCCGAACCAGGTCATAGCGGCCGGCCACCAGGCCCAAGTAAAGAGGGATAGATGAGTTGGAAGGTATACGCCTTGATGACCGCTATTATCCTGGCCATGGCTGACTTTTTGGTCAAATTGGCCGCCGGGAAGCTCTCCAACAGCGTGGCTATGCTGCTGTACGGAGTCTGCACCTTTCTGATCGGCTTGAGCTGGGTGGTGTGGCAACGGACGCAAGGGACGCCGCAATATGCCCAACCCGCCGGTGTCCTGGCCGCTCTGGGCGTAGGGATTGTTTTTAGTTTTGTCACCTTGGGCCTGTATGCCACCTTTGGAGCCGGGGCGCCAATTTCGGTCGCTTCGCCGGCCATTCGGCTGGGCGGCTTGATCCTGGTCAGCCTGGTCGGCTTAACGCTTTTGGGCGAGCCGCTCACCTGGCGCTACGTCGTCGGGATGCTGTTGGCTTGTGGCGGAATTTATTTGATTATTACCCGATAAAACTATGCCTCATGTGACGATCATTGGCGGCGGGATGGCCGGACTGGCGACCGCCTACTATCTGCAAAAGAAGAGCCGCGAGGCTGGGGTTGAGCTCAATTATACCTTGATCGAAAGCGCCCCCCAATTTGGCGGCAAAATCACCACCGACCAGGTAGACGACTTCGTCATCGAAGGCGGCCCTGACTCTTTTATTACCCAAAAGCCCTGGGCCACCCAACTGTGCCGGGAATTAGGGCTGGCCGAGCGCCTCATCCCCACCAACGACGAACGCCGCAGCATTTTTGTGCTGAACAAAGGCAAGCTGACCCCCTTCCCTGGCGGCTACCGGCTGACCGTGCCAACCGAGTTCATCCCCTTTGCCCTGTCCCCGCTTATTTCGCCGCTGGGCAAGCTGCGCATGGGGCTGGACCTGTTCATCCCCCCCCGCCGGGAGCAGGCCGATGAAAGCCTGGCCGAATTCGTCCGCCGCCGCCTGGGGAATGAAGCCCTGGATAAAATCGCCGGGCCGGTCATGGCCGGTATCTACGTCGCCGACCCGGAACGGCTGAGCCTGCTCAGCACCTTCCCCATGTTCGCCGAAATGGAACAAAAATACGGCAGCCTGATCAAAGCCATGCAGATGGCCAAAAAACACCACCCCACGCCCCACAACAACGGCAGCCGGCCGTCGGGGGGCGGTCATCGCCCCCAGGCCATGTTCACCAGCCTGCACGGCGGCATGCAGGAATTAGTCAAGACCCTGGTCGCTCAGCTTGAGGGCGATTTACGCTTGGGCTGCCGGGTAAGCGGCCTGCGCTACCTGTCACCCGGTTTTGAGGTGCGGCTTGACTCGCCCCAGAGTCAACCCTTAAAAACGGATGCCGTAGTTCTGGCGATTCCGGCGTACGCGGCGGCCGCACTGCTCGAATCCATTGAGCCACACCTGGCCGGGCTGTTGAAAAAGGTGCGGTATGTTTCCACCGCCACCGTCTCGCTGGGCTATCGCCAGGCTGACCTGCCCTCTCAACGTGATCTCGACGGCTTTGGCTTTATGGTGCCCAAAAGCGAAAACCGGCAGATTCTGGCCTGCACCTGGTCCTCGACCAAATTTGATTACCGCGCCCCGGCCGATGGGGCGCTGATCCGGCTCTTTGTCGGCGGCGACAGGCATGAGCACCTGGTTGAAAGCACGGGCGAGGCTGAACTGCTCGCCCTGGCCCAGGCAGAAGTGGCCGCGATCATGGGCATCACCGCGCCGCCGGTGGTGCACCGCATTTTCCGCTGGCCTAAAGGCAACCCGCAGTACGATGTCGGTCACCTTGAGCGGGTGGTGGAAATGGAGCAGGCCGCTGCCACCATCCCTGGCCTGTATCTTACCGGCAGCGCTTTTCGGGGGATCGGCCTGCCCGACTGCATCAAGAGCGCCCTCACCACGGTTGAAAGTTTGCTGTCAAGCGTTGGCCCAATTGGGCATTAAACGCTAAACGACACTTGACCTTCCATCTAACCTACAATAAAATAGTTAATATGCCCTAATTTTTTGGAGGATAGCTCATGTCTGCCGACGCTGATCTGCACTATTCAAGAAAGCCGTTTTTGCTGACTCTTAAAGGCAAGGTCACGGTCCAATATATGGACGGCCAGACCCTTGAGGGCGAAATTGCCGCGCAGGATGAGCTAAATATCTGGCTCATCGTTGACGGCTCCCCCCATCTAATCTCGCGCAGTCAAATCAGGTATATCAAGGGCAAGCCGGAACAGTCAATTGAAGCGGAAACGGCTCAGGAGTCATTGTTGGCAGCTACCCCTTCTCTGGCCGATACCTCGCCGGGCGTGTCCAAAATAGAGCCAGAACCGGTGGCCGTGCCGGCTCAGTTTGTCGAGGAACCTGAACCGGTCGCCGAGCCAGCCCAATTTGTCGAGGAACCTGAA
>CAZRYD010000011.1:0-3130 GCA_964604225.1 uncultured Caldilineaceae bacterium | reverse complement strand
CCGATGAGGATAACGGGGGCACGCTGATCATTCCGCCGGGATTGGCCCAGCCTGCGCCGGCGCTTGATCAAACCAACCTGCACGCACCGGTGGAAGATGAGTCAGGCGATGTCGGTACTACGGCCATTTTGAGTCCCGAAAGCGAGGTGACTCCGGCATGGGCCGAGCCGGTCCCATCGGCCACGGACTTGGGCGAAACCGAGTTGTTGCCCTCCCTGGAAGAGGCCGATAGTGATGCTACCTTTGTCTTACGCCCGACAGAGGGAGAGGAGATTTCCGCTCACCTGGTCTGCACCACCGGCCCGCACGCCGGCGAAGTGCTGAAGCTCAAACCGGGCGTCGTCACCATTGGCCGCTCCAGCGATAATGCCCTATCTCTGGCTAAAGATAAAGAGGTTTCGCGCCGCCACGCCATCATTGTTTATGAAGCCAGCAAGTTTGTGGTTCAGGATCAAAATAGTCTCAACGGGACCTTTGTCAATGACCAGTTAATCAAAGAACCGCGCCCCCTTCAGGATGGCGATGTTTTACTTATTGGCGTTTCGACTTTAAAATTTCAGGAAAGCCCAAAGAAATGACAGTCGGCGGGGGGAAGCAGCCGCGTTAGATATGAATGTGTGGCCTGTTATCCAAGAGCCTGGAGGCAACATCCAGGCTCTTTTTATTTACCCGGTGGGGCAGATTCAGCCCTTTACCACTATTTCATGAATCGACCACCACCAGCGGTCAGAACTGCCCGTCTGCTCGATCCGAATATAGCGAGCCGGGCGCGGGCTGAAAGTGACATCTAACCCCCGCTCATTCCGATCCTGGCGGGCTACCTCTTCCCAACGCTGGCGATCTGTCGAAACTCGAACAACATACCCCTGTGGATAATCCTGAGGCGAAGCGGACGAGTCCAGGGTCAAGCCGCTCACCGGGCGGACCTGATTCAAATCAAGCTCAAACCACATCCCCGGCTGCTGCACCGCCCGGCTGCTCCAGCGGGTGTCAAGCCGACCATCCAGGGCTTGAGCCACGTTGTCAGCCCCACTTGACACGTTGTTGTGGCTGGCGCTGGCCCTCATTTTGGCAGGCGAGGGGGCATCGACCGTAACCTTCACATTGAGAGTCGGCACATTTTGCCAGGCAAACCAGGTACGTTGTTCTTCAACCATATCCCAACGGAGTTCATACACGCCCGGAACCCGAGGTACACTCAGCTTACAACTGAGCACCACACTCTCGCCGGGCGCCAGATTATAGGGCAAGTAGGTCCGGTAGTCGTCCCACAGGGATGAGTTCACCTGCCGGCCATCAGGGGTGTACCAATGATACCCCAAACGGACCGGGTACGGACCGCCGGCTGTCCAGATACGAGAGCTGGTATTACGCACGGTGATGCTCACCAGCCGGGTTTGCCCAACAACGAGCGTGCCTGGCGTGTTGTGGCTCACATACTCCACCCAATAGGCCGGGCGGTCGACCAACTGATTGCGCATGAGCTGCAAATCAAGGCTACTTCGCTCGCGGACATTTCTAAGGACCCGGTTTTTACTGCGGTTGATTACACCTATCAGATGGTTTGCACCTGGATCATTTCCAACCGGGCTGATTTGAAAATTCCAACGATTATCTTGCCCAGGGGGCGTGCGATATTCACGGCTAAGTAATAACCAGGCCACCACATCGTCAAAGTACATTCTTTCACTCAGGCGGTCAATATCGTCAAAGGGATTGCCGGAGCCAATTTCGGTGCAGGACAAATGCCGAAATTTACCCAAAAGTCTGAGGGCCTCAGCCTGCTGTTCAATTAGATTCCTCTGACCGCTAGGCGGCGTAGCTACGTCGGCGGCATAACCATGCAGAGCAGGTACCAGATTTTCTGGCCGTTCTTGCCCAAAAAAGACCGTATAATAGGCCAGGTGATCGAGCTTCAGGTTGGCCGAGAGCGCCGGACAGAGAAAAGTCACATCAGGGCGTAAACGAGCCACACTTTTCATGAAAACACCCATGGCCGGAGCAAACTGATTGAGGGTAAAGGTGCGCGGGTCAACCTGGGGGTCGCTCCATTGCCGCTCCTGAAACAGGTCAGGCTCATTACCCAACACAATTTTGAAAGGGGTCAGAGGCAGAGTTGTTTCCAGATAGCGAACCAATTTGGCGATGGCCAACCGATATTTTTGCAGACTGCTGGGGTTGAAGGGATTGACATTGGCCCCGGCATCAGGGCCGTCCAATCTAATTATCAGCATCACCCGGTTCTGGTAGCCCTGGTCGCGTATAGCCCGCACCAGGCGCTGAAGGTTCCAGGCGTGATTTTCAAGCAAGCCATTACGCAATTGGCCGTAGATATTTGCCTCAAAAATATCGGGGGCGCGCAGTTGTCCCTCATCGGAGATCGATTTGACCGCATCCATGACCAGCAACCGATTGCCCGGTTCAAGGCCAGCCAGCAGCCGCAGCACAACGGCGGTATTGGCCGCAGCGTTGGCGTCCGTTTCAGCCGCAATCCGGCTATGCACCCCGATTCGGCCGGTTAAGGCGCCGGTTTTTTGGTGAGCGGTCAGCACAATCGAGCGCAGCACGCCGGAGAGGTCTTTTGGCCCTTGTAGCGCATCCAGCGCTTCAAGTTCAGCCTGGTTAATCGCATAGGGCGACCCAGCCAGCAGTCGCTGGGCGATGTACCAGATGTCTGCCCTGGTCAGCCGTTGCAAATTTCCCTTTAATTCGGCTTCCATCTGCCGCTGGGTAGATTCGCCATGTTGGCCAAAGACAATGCTTTGCTCCAGGTAGGCTGCCCACTCGTGCAATCTGTCGAGTGAAACAACGGGTTTTGAGGATGCAGTCATTTTAGATCACCCCTCCATCGGGTTAATTATCCGCCACAGCCAATTATAACAAGAATGTAGGCTTTCAGCTATCGTGACTCATCTACGTGGTCCAGGCTGGCCATGCGGCAATTTTTCAACTGGAATCAGGGTTGCAGCGTACCAGTCCGGGCTAGAGATTTGGGCCTTCTCCGTGCTAATACGGAGAATCCTCTCATGGATTCCGCTGGGAAAAGATGGGTGCTATTATCGTTGTTAAATTCTGGGCCGGGTGCTAAAGTAAGATGCGATAAAAAGGGGTAGGACTATTTACCCCATTG
>CAZRYD010000010.1:31445-44470 GCA_964604225.1 uncultured Caldilineaceae bacterium | reverse complement strand
CTAGGAGCACCCTTTTTGGCAAATTCAACTTTACTTTATGTTAAAGCCGACCCTCCAGGGGGAAGTCGTTTGGCGGCCCAATCCCACTGACAAGCCGATTTCCCTGGCGGAGATCTGGACCTGGCCGGAGGAGAAACAACGCGAGTTTGAACGCTATGGCTTTCAGTGCGGCCCAGCCGAATTTATGCTGGCCCAAGGTCTTGATCGCTACATGAACCACTCCTGCGACCCCAATATCTGGTGGGCAGGGGAACACACTTTAGCCGCGCGCCGGGATATTCAACCGGGCGAAGAAATCACCTACGACTACGCCAGCGCCGACATTTTGCTAGAGTTTCAGATGCCGTGCCATTGTGGCAGCCCGTTGTGTCGCGGCGTTATTACGAATCAGGATTACCTGAACCCCGCATGGCAGCAGAGGTATGGCCAACACTTACCCGCCTACGTCTTGCAAGCCATAACTGAGGACAAACGATATGCAACGTCAGAGTAGCGTTCTTTGGCAACCGTGGAGTGAACCGGGTATCGAACATCTCCGCTTGCACGAACAGGATGATCTCGTCGCTGCCGACGGGATGATCGTCGGAGTCGCGGCTGAGCAAGCGCTTCGGCTGCACTATGAGGTGCGCTGCGACTCACACTATCGCTTCATTATGGTGCGGGTCAGCCTGTTTACCCCTACCTATCGCACGCTTTTACTTTCGGTAGATGCTGACGGCTTCTGGCGAACGGATAAGTCCGACATGCCGCTGGCTAAATTGCAGGGTTGTGTTGATATTGACCTCTCGGCGACACCTTTTACCAATACCCTGCCGATCCGACGGTTGGACTTGCAGCCGGGCGAGTCAGCCGAGATTAAGGTGGCTTATATTAGCATCCCCAGCCTGCAAATCTCGTCAGACCTACAGCGCTATACTTATCTGACTCGTGACACAGATCACAGCGTCTACCGCTTCGAAAGTCCAGCCAACCAATTTACCGCTGACATTCGGGTTGACCCGGATGGCCTGGTCATCGACTATCCCGGACTCTTCCGCCGCGTTTGGACGGGTTAAGGCAAACAAAAAGCCTCAGCGCCATAACCCTGCTCTGAGGCTTGATAATTTTTTAAGCTGGCAAACTTAGCCCGAAAAGCCTTTGCGCCACATCAAGGCTAAAACCCCGCCGCCCACGACAAACAAAAATGCAGCCACCCCTATCAAAACAAAGGGTATTTTAGAGACCTCGCCCTGACCGGTCACCGGCAAAACCGCTTGAGTCTGAGCCGGGGTCTCTGGCGGAGCAACGGAAGCCGGAGCAGCTTCGGCGGGGGCTACCGCTACGGCCAAAGGCACAGGGGTTTGGGTGGGAGCTGCGGCCACGGCCGGCTCAGCACTCGGCGCGCCGCCGGTATCGCTGCTGGCCCGTTTGTCGCCCTGGACATAATTGATCAGAAATTGGCTGCGGCCCGCGCCCTCGCCGTTGTAGATAAGCTCATAAACCTTGCCTACCTCCGCCTGGAAGCCGTAGGAATAGGCTTTTTCGCCCTGTCCTGTGGCTGTGCCGCGATATTCGCCGGGGATCAGCACAAAGTCCTCAAAGGGGCAATAGGTGGTATCCTGGCTTTTAGCCATCAGCCAGAGATTATCCGCGCTGCGAAAACCCTGCGGGCTGGTGTAGTCAAACTCAAGGTTCACCCCGGAGCAATTTTTCAGGCGCACCAGGGCATATTTTTCCGGCGGATAAAGATAACTCGGCTCGATTTCCGGGAAGGGCAGCGGCGCGCCCAGGTCATTGTCAATAGTGATGGTCGGGCCAACCGCGTCGGTGTAGTTGCTGTCGCCGTGAACCTGCCGGATAATCATCTGATAAGTACCGTTCTGGTAGGTGCGGGTATCAAAGCGAGCCAGATTCCCGTTGATGACCGGGGCGTAAGTTGTAGCTACCCAGAGCAGGTCGCCCTTGCCCGGCTTGAGAAAGATTTCATACTTCAAAAAGTCGGGAAAGACCACAGCCCCGGTAATCGTAATCAACCCAGATACGGCTGCGCCTTCGGTTGGCGTGGCAATCACTATATTGCCAGCCGGGTCTTGGGCCTGCACGCTGGCTCCATTGACCAGGCCCAACAAGAGCAAGCTAACCAGTAGAGTTATCACCCAATAGGGTCGAGGATATTTCTTCACAGTTTACTCCCTTCACCAAATCAATATAGGCCAAGTGGCCTAAAGTTACTTCACATAAAATTATAACATAATTCCTAGATTATGTGAAGTTTGAATGCACGATTTTAAACCACAAAAAAGACCGGCCAAGTTTTATTAACTTGACCGGTCTCTGATGAATCTTGATTTTCAAATTCGGCAATAGGCTGTAGCGGCAGGGCTCGCCCCCGCCCAAGACGACCGCAAGGGGCGCCGCTACGATTACCGATTTCACTTGTCAAAACTCATGAGGTCACGCTTAAAGCTGACCGCCTACTCCGACTCAAAAATGAGTCGGGTGCGGTCGATTTCGGCCCAGTTATTGCCCAGGCCAAGCGCCTTGAGCACCTCTTCCGGGCGCAGGTTGCCAAATTGCCCGGCGGTGAGCCGCATCTGTAGACATGCTTCGCCCTCAGCCGCGGACTCAAGCGACAGTTCGTGCAGCCAGGGCCGCAGGTCAATCTCTTCGAGCTGTTTTTTGCGCTGGCGAGTCTGCCCAATTTTGTCTGCGACCAGCAGCGCTTCGATTCGGTGGGTCAACTCAGCAGCCGCCAGCTCCGTTTCTACCACAACGCGATATTCAGCCTGGCGTAACAAATGCTGCAAGGTGGCTGCTTTGAGCGGAACGACTTCGACCGAATGGAGCGCAATGCCTTCCGGCAGAACCGGCCTGATCCGCTCGAGCGCGATGGCTGGCTCAACCGCTTGGGTGATGACAATATCCATAATTTCAGCCGAGCCGGTAGTACCCAGCGGCAGGCTGGAGGCCACCTGAATTTTGGGCCGGGGGTTGAAACCTTTGGAGTAGGCCAGGGGAATCTGGGCCCGGCGTAAGGCTCGCTCCCAGGCCAGCACCAGGTCCAGGTGGCCGATATATTTGATCTGTTTCTTTTTAGCAAAGATCAGGCGCAAACGATGATCGGGCGGAGGTTGGTTGGGGTCGGTCATGAGCCGTTCAAATATTCCTGCAGCAAGGCCCGGGTGGTATCGGAGATAACCAGGTCGGGCCGGTCGAGGTCAGCCAGCGTAAACCAGGCGGCATCATAAACGTCGTCAGCCGGCCTCAGCGGTTGGGTCGGGTCGAGCGCCTCACCTTTTAAGTCTAAAATCACGTAGTGAAATTGGACCTGGCCTGCCTCATCGTAGACAATAGCATCAAAAGTATAAATTACTTCGCCGGCTTTAATTTTTAAGCCGGTTTCTTCCAACACTTCTCGCTCAGCCGCAGCCTGAAGGGTTTCGCCCAAATTGACGCTACCCCCGGGAATAGCCCACATATCCTTGGCCGGGGCCTGGCCCCTTAAAACCAGGAGAACTTTATCCTGATGCGTAACAACAGCGCCTACGGCCACCCGGGGCGCGTCTGGATATATTTTACTAACCATAAAAATTGAATTTGTCACCTCATCAAATTTGACCCGGCCTGATAAGCAGCTCGCAGGTAGGCCAGTAGTTTTGCCTCCGGCTGGTCTGCCCCAACCAGGGACTCGTACATCAAGAGTGCACCTTTCCAACTGGCGGTGTGCCAGATAGCTCCGGTGGGCAAGGCGGCAGCAGTTATATCCGTCGGCCAGGGGTAGGCGGTGATGTAAAAATAGGGAGCAGATATGCCTTCATCCCCGGTCGAGAAACCAAAATTCATTTGCTCGTCGGCGTTTTCCTCATCAGCGGGGTCTACGCCGGGCACTTTGCGGCCCGACAACCAGAGCATGGCTAGATCAAAATGATGCGGCCACAATTGCACCGGGCTGGTTTCGCCGGGCAATTCGGCTTTGAACTGCTTGAGCACCCGATCAACGCTGACCAGGGCCTGGTAATAATTCTTAACCGCAGCCGCATCGAAAACGCCAGGAGTTTCGGCGGCAAAAAGACTGCGGTCAATATCGACGGAAATACCCATCTGGGCCAGAGCGGCCAGGGTCGTGTCGCAAAATTCTTTGGCCGATTGGCCGGTCAGCGGCATATGCCAGCTTTGACCCCGGCTGGTGGTGAGAACTAACTGAGCCTGTAGCAAATCTAATAACAGCTCAAAGGTTGCTTCATCGGCATCGGAGATGGGTATCGCCGTGGTGGTTAAGCCATTGGGAACGGCTCGCAAGCTGATGTGCCACCAATGTTTCTGCGGTGGGGTCAACGCCCGCCGAATTTTGCCCAAAACCTTGCTGTAGATTTGCAGGGTATCGCGGGTAGACTGCCAATCTGCCAAAGTCAGCGTGGGAAAAGTTGCATGCGACATGATTTTTCCTCCTTTGGCTAATATTACCAACAATTTCACAATGAAGCAAGCGCTTATTTAAGCTAAAAATCTCTTCAGGTAAAATCGGACATCTTTAACTTTAGCCTCACCTATGGTATAATCATTATGACAAGATGGTTCTTAAAACGGCGATTCTGAGCAGCCTAATGTAGCGTTTGCAGAGTGAGGATGGGCCATGAGCGCCATTACCATTTCCCGGCAAATGGGTAGCCAGGGAGATGAGTTAGCCTTGACCGTAGCCCAGCAGCTTGGCTGGCAGCTAGTCCAGCGCGATTTGATTAATCGAGCGGCGGTGGCCGCCGGTATTCCCCACCTGGCCCTGGCGGACATTGATGAACTTGGTTTGCTGAATCTGCGCCCGTCGGCCAAGGAGTGGCGAGCTTATCAAGACCACGTGGCCGGCCTCATCCAGGCCTGGGCTGACAAAGGAGAGGTGGTGATTGTCGGTCGGGGTGGCCAGATGGCGCTGCGTGGTTGGCCCGACGTCTTCCACATTCGTGTCGTCGCCCCCTTGGAGATGCGAGTGGCTCGCCTGCAGCAGAAGGAAAATATCTCGGCTGAATCGGCTCACGCCCGCCTGGAAGCCAGTGCCAAAACACGCGCTCGCTACTTACGGCGAAGCTACGGCGTGCAGATAGACGATCCAACGCTTTATCATCTCATTATCAATACTGGCCTGCTAGGCTTGCCCCAGGCGGTCAACATGGTGATACAGACATTTCAAGCATGGCTCGAAGCAGATTGTATCAGCGAAGGAGGGCTGAGACTCTAACCTCAGCATGAATAAAATAAGCTTATGGTAGAAAATGGCAAGTCTCGACCCGAAGTGGCGTTTTCACATCCCAGCGAGGCGGAATTCGCCCGTATTCTCGACTTTTACCAAATTGCCTGGGAATATGAACCAAAAACCTTCGTCCTGCGCCAGGATGACCAGGGCCATATCATCGAAGCTTTCAGTCCCGATTTTTACCTGCCGGAGCAGGACCTATATATTGAGCTAACCACTATGGAGCAGCGGCTCATCACCAAAAAGCATCGCAAGCTGCGCCGGCTGCGGGAACTTCACCCTGAGATTAATATCAAATTATTGAATCGATCCGACTTTAAGCAAATGATGTTGAAATATGAGCTAGACAATGATGACGAGTTGATCGGGCAGCACGCCGCTTCTGAATACGGCGATTAACCTCACCGGAGAGTTTTCGTGGATCACCCTACTTTTTCAGCCTGGCCTGAGGACATCGGCCCAATATATCTGACTGAGGCACAAATTCAGCAGCGTATCAGCCAATTAGCGGCTGAAATCAGCCAGGCTTATGCCGGAAAAGATTTGGTTGTTATCGGGGTGCTCAAAGGCGTCCTTTTTTTCATGGCCGACCTACTGCGAGCGATGACCATCCCTGCCGCCGTTGATTTTCTGGCCATCTCCCGCTACGGCCCCACTGAACAAACCCGCGGCGTAGTTCGCCTGACCAAAGATCTCAACGAACCGTTGGCGGGCAGGCACGCCCTTTTGGTTGAGGACATTATTGATACCGGTCTCACGACTCATTTTATCATGCGCACCTTGCGTTTGCATGAGCCTGAAAGCCTCAAAGCTTGTGTTTTATTGAACCGCACCCGCCGCCGCATCATTGACGTTGATTTGGCCTATGTGGGTTTTGAAATCCCCGACTATTATCTGGTTGGTTACGGCCTCGACTTTAGGGAACGCTACCGGAATCTCCCGTACCTGGTCAAATTTGAACCCGACTAGATCAGGAGCATAAGCTTAGCCAACAAAAAACCCCGGCATGTGCCGAGGTTTTTAAAAAGTGAAAAGGGCCCCGAGTAACCTTCCGATTTCTCAAGCGCCCGGTAACTTACTTGCTTTTGAGTATTCTCAAAAGAGGCTCTATTTCACTTTCGCCGAGTTTTATATCAACTCACGATTGCTGGTTTCCTGATCTCTCTTTCCACCAGCTTACGGTTCATCCTTGTTACCAAGTTGTCCCGCTTGTTAATTTAGAGATTACTTTTCAGTTACTTGCTTCTTGAGTCTTCTTTTAAATCCCTTGGAACCCTTTTCAAGTATTATAGTACCATAGTTATAGGGACGTGTCAATAGAAAATAGCCATAAAACCTTAAAAATTTAACAAGTTTTTAACAATTCATCCCCAGTGTCACAAACTGCCCCTGAAAAACTTGTGACCAGCCGCCCAGCCGATGCAGCGCCGTTGGCTTAATGTCGCCAACCCGCTGGCCGTGAGCCTGGCAGAATGACAAATAGGCTGCCAGCGCGCCGTGATCGATACGAAAGACTTGCAAAGACTCAAGCTGCCCCAACTGGCGGCAATAGTGGTAATGATAATTTTCCTGCAAGGCCGTTTCAAGCTCACTCCCCACTTGCCTCAAAGTATCAGCGCTAATAGCCTCCACCTCGATAAACAGAGTATAGGCATAATGACCGGTTTTCAAGTGTTTTGTTCCCAAATCGTCGCAGGCCACCATTGCAAAAGCGGGTTGAATGGCGTGGCGGGTCAACAAGTTATCAAGCGCCTGGCGGACGTGGCGCTCGTTGAGTTTCTCACCAAACCAATCGGAGATGTAAGCCTCTTTGCCGATAAAGCGCAGCAAGGGACAGCTTTCCAGGTAGCCGACCACTTCCACCACATCGTGGAGCTGGTAACGATATAAACCGCCGCCAGTGGTGATGACGACGCTGTAGTGATGGCCTACTTCCAGTTGGTGCGCCAGAAGGGGGCTTGTCGGCTTTTGGATTTGATCATCAGTTGGTAGGAACTCAAAGAAATGAGAACGAATAGCCAGGGCAGCGCCCTCTTGATCCACCAACGGCAAAGAGACAAAACCCTCAGTGGCAATCAGGCCCTTGCCTTGAATTTTGGCTTGAGGAAAGAGACCAGCCAACTCCGACACATAAAGCGCGGCCTGGGCTTCGGTCCAACAACTGATGAGGCGGAGACGCGGCCAGAGCCGAGGATGAAGCACAGCGGGATCGTTCTCAATCTGAAATGCAGCTTGAATTTCGGCGGCCCGATGGGGGTCAGGCCGATTGAAGGCGGTGAACTGTAGCCGTAAATCGGGGGCAAGCGGGGCCGGCGGCGAGAAAGTGCCAGCGGCGATGTCGGCGACCAGTTGGGGCCACCAGCCGGGTAGTCGCTTGACCAAAAGCGTGAGAAAGGTCGGATTCCAGACCGAGATGATAGCCAGGGAGCGGCTGCGCAATAGGAACAGCAAGGTGACATAGCGAAACGTCTCCATCTGGTCAATCAGGCGAACCAAGGGAGGCACGGCCAGCACGGCTCGAAGCAGATGCCGCTGCCAGCCGCCCAAATATTCGCTGTCTTCTTCAAAGCCGAGAGGAAGGCCGCCGGGCGTGCGTTGATTGGGCTGGGTGACCGGCGTGACCGACCAATAAGCCTGGCCCCACAACAGTCGGGGGTCATGATTGAAGAGATTCACAATCCAGGGGGCAATCGCCCGCTGAAATTCAGCCTTAAGCGTGGCCGTGTAGGGAATGTGTTTAGTGGCGGCCGTCGAACCACTGGTAGGTTCCAGCAGCAGCACCGGCTCGTCGGTGAGAATCCGGGGCTGGCCTGCGCCAATGGCCTCGATAGCTTCACGGTAATCGTCGTAAGTGGAAAGCGGGACACGTTCCTGGTAGGTGGCAACCGAGCGAATAGAGGCAAAATCATAGCGACGGCCAAAGTCGGTGTGGGCGTTGCGGTGGAGCAGGCGCAGCAGCAGGCTGGCCTGGGTGTCGGCTACATTGCGCCGGGCCAGCCAAAAGGCCAGGCTGTCGGGCAAATTTGAGAGATACCACAAGCTGTTGGCAAGAGCACTGAGCATTTTCTTTCCGGCAGGTTGGAAATTTGAAACAGCAATCTTCCAACCTGCTTCCAACTCCTATTCCCCCAGCATGCGCCGGCCCGCAGCGGTGAGGTTGGAACGGGTCAACTCGACCAGGCAGGGGAGTTGTTCACCCTCGGCGTGGCCGGGGTTAGCTGTGATAAAAAAGGCTACATGCGGGTCTTTGAGACGCCGCTCCGTGACCTCAGCTACGCCGGGGCGCAGGGGGGCAGCTTTGGCAAAACGGATGATACCCCGCTCGGCGTCGTACTCCGAAGGAAATTTCAGGCGGGCCAGAGCATCGAGAATACGTTTGAAGTGCGGCGGCGTCGGACCCAAGTAGGTAGGATAAAACTCGCGGAAGAAGACAGGCAGGAAGCGGTAGGTTTTGTAACCGGAACTGATCAAGAACCAGAAAACGCGGGCAGCGCCGCAGGTGGTTTCAGCCAGGTTAAAAACGTGCCGTCCCCACAGGCGGGGCAATTCCGCTTCGCCCCAATAATCACGCTGGATGATGGTGTCGCCGGAGAAAAAGGCGACAACCGGCTGCTCGTCTACCGTTAGCCGCAGACGCATCAAAGTGGAGAATCCTTGAATTTGGCCGGTGGTCGTATCGGTGAGCACAATCACCCATTCTTTTTCGGCCAGATCGTGTTCAAACTGGGCGGGAGTGACGTTGACAAAATAATCGGCCAGGAGCGCGTACATGCGCTCTCGTTGAGCCGGGGCCAACTCGGCGGGACGCCGCACCCAGCCGGTCAGCCGGGCCGCATCCCTTTCTTCAAGAGAGGATAAACTCATGGGTCAATCAAACTCCAAACATACGATGTACTGAAATTGTAACCTTAAAGCGAGGCAATTTCAACGTAAGGCACGCGTCCATCAAGTTTGTGGTGAAATTGCTCTTCCCCCTGCCAGCAGACGGTATACAGGCGGCTGTAGTAAGGAATATGAGCATACCGGCGAGCCACGGCCAGCAGCGGATCGCGGCTGGCGAGGCCCACCATCAGGTAGGCAAAGCCGCGCCCGGCAGCCAGGTCATAAACATGCCGCAGCAGCGCTGCAAAGACATGCAGGTTGTTTTCGGCAATGCAAATGAAGCTGGCATAAGCAAAATGGATGGGCTGACCAGGCGGCGGGAGCGGCTGTGCGCCGCTGGAGCGCAGCCAGAGGTTGTAAAAGGGTTTGAGCCAGCGCAAGGAATTATGGTAGGCCCGGACGACAGTTTGTTTGTAGCTTGACTGGTCCCACAGACCGATAACGCCGACAATCTCCCCTTGCCGACGGGCTACGACAAAATCTTCAAGGCAAAAGCCCAGGGTAGTGGGACTGCTGCCAAAATCAGCTTCGCGGTAAACGGGGAAAAATTGTTTGGTCGGGCCGTGCTGCCGGAGAAAGGCGACGATAGCCGGCAGGTCGGCAGAGGTGGCGCGCTTGACCTCAACCTCGCCCTCTTGGGAAGGGAGGGGCACTCGGCGAAACCAGGCTTGACGCAGGATAATCGCCACAGTACACAAGCGATCAACCTCTCGATAAACCGGAAAATGGCGGCGGGCGTGGTCAACCAAAAGGCCCTGAGCCTGGCTGTTGCCTTCGATAATGGTAGTGAGGTAACCGGCCACGCGGCCATCGGCGTGGAGCTGATGAAAAAAGCGAAAACCGCCGGAAACGAGCCAGCGGCCCCGAAAACGTTCGTCCACCCGCAGTTGGCCGATGTAGCCGACTTCCTCGACTTGGCCATTAATAAACAGCGGGCGCGTCGAGCGACTGGCCACGGCAGCGACTTCGCCGCTGGGCAGGTGGCGGGCGACCAAGACCTGGCAAAAAGGGCCCATAGTACCGCAGCCCAGAAAATAATTCGGCTCGCGTTCGTAGGTCACGCTCACCTGGCCGGGCACCGGGTTGTTTACCAGCAGCCGGCGGATGACCGGGTCGTCGGCGGAGGTGGCGAGGTCAAAGATAAATTCGTTCAAAAGGAAAATCCGTTGATCATTGATAATTGACCATTGATCGTTGACCATTGGCAATTGGCAATAGTTAATGGTCAATGGTCAACGCTGAGTTGACCGCACCTGTTTTTTAGCCAGCACGGTTTTGATACTGGCAGTGATGATTTTACTCAATTCCTCGCGCTCAGTCGAAACAAAATCGAGTTGGGCTGCGGTGAGCATATCGCTTCGCCGAATAATTCGTAGCCAGACGCCAGTTTCGTTGAGTTCTTTGAGGGTAATTTTGAGTTTATACACAAAATCGCCGGGGCTTTCAGCACTGCGGGCTTCGGCGTAGTTGGGGGCAGGCGACGTGCCGCTGCGCAGGAGTTGCTCGGCGATGTGTTTGCCGGCCTGCGATTTGGGCAGTTCGGCGCAGAGGTGAATGATGCTGACGGCAAAATCAATGAGACGCTCCTGGGTGTCGTCGCCTTTGGCCATGCGGAATCTCCTTATAAGGTCTTGCCGTAATTGACAATTGACAATTGACCATTCAAAATTGTCAATGGCTAATGGTCAACATTCAATAGTCAATGAGCTTTTAAGAGGTGCCCCTTCCAGCCGGCATCCCCCAACGGATAATGATCCCGCTGGCTAACTTCGGCGCGGATCATGCCGTTGATGATGAAAAAGTGGCGCAGCATAAAAAAGTCAGGGCGATTGAGCGGGTCGAGACCGCGGCGGAGAATGCTGGGGATCGAGTAGAACGCCTTGCGGGCGGACAAACAGGCGGCCTGCAACGCTTCTGGACTCATTTGGGCCGGCCGGAAAGGGATTTTGTTGTAGCTGTAGGCATCGTCCAGCCACCAGGCTTTATAAAGCAGTCGCCCTTCGACTTCCAGGCGTTGATACAAAGGCGTGCCGGGGAAAGGGGTCAAGTGGTTGAACGCGCCGATGAAGAAGCGGTGCTGCTTGGCAAATTCGACCGTTTCGGCGAAGGAGGCCGGCGTATCCAGGTCGTAGCCAAAGATGAAGGTAGCGTAGAGCTTGATCTCAAAGCGGCGTAGGTTGGCCAGGGCTTGCTCATAGCCGCCTTTCATGGTGTTGAAGTCTTTGTCCATAGCTCGCAGATTTTCGGGATTGAGACTCTCAAAGCCGATGAGCAGGCCCTCGCAGCCGCTCCGCACCAGCAGGTCCAGAAATTCCTCGTCGTGGGCGGCGTTGATGCTGGCCTGGCTGACCCAGCGCAGCTTGAGCGGGATGAGCGCCCGAAAAAATTCTTTGGCCTGGCGCATGTTGGAAGTGATGTTGTCGTCCACAAAGAAAAAGATTTTCTTGTTTTCCCGCCGCATGGACGCCAGTTCGGCCATGATGTCGTCAATGGGGCGGCGGTTTTGGGTTTTGTTGAAGACCGTCTGCACGGCGCAAAAGTCACATTTGAAATGGCAGCCGCGCCCGGCTTCGACCAGGCCAATGGAGAGGTAGCGCTTGCCGCGGAAAATGGTGCGATCCGGCTTCAGGTTGCTCAGAGAGGGACGCTCCGACTGCTGGTAGATTTTCTCCAGCCGGCCATGCCGAAAATCATCGATCACCCTCGGCCACAACTCCTCGGCCTCGCCGATGACGACGGCTTCGGCGTAGTCGGCCACTTCCTCTGGGCAGAGGGTCGCGTGGAAGCCGCCCATCACCACGGGGACACCCCGCCGTCGATAGTCACTGGCGATTTGGTAGGTTCGCTTGGCGGTGTAGGTTTCGATGCTGATGGCGACCAAGTCGGTCGGCTCGTCGAAAGGGATCGCCTCCATGCGGTCGTCGTAGAATTTGACCTCGACCTCTTTGGGCGTCAACCCGGCGATTACGGCAGCGGGCAGCGGTTCCATCTGCCAGGTGCCAATGTAGGGCTGGCCCGGTCGCCGGCCAATGCAGGGGTGGATGATGGTAAGTCTCATAACAACATCAACTCTGATCCATTTCGGGTGGAAACATAAAACCTAAATCCCCACCATAACGAATACTGTTCTGTCTTTCGTCGGCAAGCCGCCAGTCTATAAATCTCGGTGGTTTGAGGAAATGTTTATAGGCAAGCGACATTTGACGTGCCGCCTCACGAAATGGTACTTTGCCGGTAGCTGTTCCGAGGCCAGGACAAGCTATAACTTGTATTTTCCGTTCTGCGTTCTGGTTATGGCGTCGCACGGCCAGAAGCATGGCCCACATAGCCAAATAAACATTATCGGTGCGAGCAATTTCCATTGGGATACGCATCGTTGGGGTGTGAGCAAGAAAGGGGTGTTTGGGATGGTCAGTTTCGATAATAAACGAGGTTCCTACCGGTTGTTCACCTAAGTACTCTTGAAGAATATACTGCTGGACTCTATCCTTCAAAGCTTGGCCAAAGTAACGAACAATGGCTAGATCAACACCCCCATCCATGAGACCAAAAGAGTTTGCCGCACTAACCATGCAATCAAATTCTGGCAGTTGCTCGAAGTAACCCGTAACAATTTCGACATGGGGTAACTCTTTAAAGCGCTCTCGAAAGGCGGCGCACAGGGATGGTTTAGGGTCAACCAGGATCAACTTTAAATCATTCATTTCTATTCAATTACTCCTCATCTTAAGCCAAAGCGCATCCCATGCTTCTTGAACACTTCCTTCCGAAAAATGGGGCTGTAGCGCAAATAGACGCCCAGCTTATAAAGCGTACGCATGTTGGTTCTGAAATCAAAAGCCCGCTGGACAAGCGAGCCGAAGCTGTTGTAGGTCGAGCGCAGATGCCAGCAGGCTTCGGTCAGTTCCTCCGGCGACAT
>CAZRYD010000010.1:0-31435 GCA_964604225.1 uncultured Caldilineaceae bacterium | reverse complement strand
GGGAACGAACGCGGCGTGATTGAAGCGATAGTCCGGGTGCAGCCACCACTTGCCATCGTAGAGCAGGCGACCTTCAGCCTCCAGCTTTTGGTACAACGGCGTGCTGGGATAAGGCACAAGGATGTTGAAGGCCGCCAGGGGAAACCTGTTCTCCGTGGCAAACTCCAGCGTCTGCTCGATGGACTCCCGCGTGTCGTGGTCGTGGCCCAGGGTGAAGGCGGCCCACAATTGAATACCATAATCGCGGATAATTTTCAACTGCGGTTCGTAGCTCTTGAAGCCGCCGATAAAGTTGGGCGATTTCTTCATCCAGCGCAAACTCTGCGGGTTGATAGATTCAAAGCCGACCACCATACCCACACAGCCGCTCTTGACCATCAACGCCATCAACTCGTGGTCCTGAGTCATGTCAATGCTGCCCTGCGAAACCCAATGCACCTTGAGCGGGATCAGCGCCCGGCACAATTCTTTGGCCGCTTCGAAATTCGATAGGATGTTGTCGTCCACAAAAAAGATAATCTGCCGCTCCGCCGCCTCGATCTCCTGCACCACCTCCCGCACGTCGCGGCAGTACTGGGTTTTGTCAAAAAAAGTGCTGACCGCGCAAAAGGTGCAGGCAAAGCGGCAGCCCCGGCTGAACTGCATCAAGGTGATAGGCAAATAGCCTTTGCCTTTGAAAATATCTCGCCGGGTCAGCGTACCCGGCTGCGGCGGGCCGACCGGAGCCTGGTAGACCGGCTTCAACCGCCCCCGGCAGACATCGCCGATGACCTCCGGCCAGCGAAATTCGGCGTCGCCGATATAGATTGAGTCGGCGTGCTGCCGGACTTCCTCCGGGATGAGCGTGGGCTGCATGCCGCCCATGATGACCGGCACGCCCCGCTGGCGATATTCGGCCCCAATTTCATAGGCCCGGCGGGCGGTGTAGGTCTCGACGGTGATGGCGACCAGGTCGGTCGGCTCGTCATAGGGGATGGACTCCAACCGGTCGTCGTACAACACGACCTCCACATCGGGCGGGGTCAGGCCGGCCAGCACGCCCAATTGCAGCGGCTCCATCCGACCTTCGTCCACGTAAAGGCTGTGTTCCATGCGACCAATGTTGGGCTTGATGAGGGTGAGTTTCATAAATCCTTCAATCATTTACAATTTTGGATTTACGATTAGGGCTGCAAATCGTAAATCGTAAATCTCTTTAAGCCAGCACCGGTTCCAACGCCATATTTGCCCCCAACCTCCGCCCCTGTTTCCTCAAAATTTCTTTTCTCGACACGACATTGGAGGCCAGATGCAGCCCCAGCCGGTACGGATCGCGGCAGTTGGTTTTGAAGTCACAGGCTCGTTTGAAGATGGAACGATACTCATTGAATTGCCGCCGCGCCCAAAAGCAGCCCTCGGTCAGTTGCCCAGCCGTCATGCCGCGGGGGTGAAAGGCGGCCTGGCCGTAGGTGTAAGCGGGAGCCAGCCACCAGCGCTCATAAATGAGCCGGCCCTCGGCGCGGAGGCGCTCGTACAGCTTGGCTCCCGGCATCGGTGTCAATGGGTTAAAATTGGCCAGATAGAAGTTAGAGTGGACGGCAAATTCCACGCAGCGTTCAAAAGAGTCAACCGTATCGTGATCGTAGCCAAAAACAAAAGAGCCGTAAATCATGACCCCGTGATCCCGAAATTTTTGCACCGAGGTAGCGTAGTCGCCGTGTTTCAGGTTCCATTTTTTCTTCATCTGGGCCAGATTGTGCTCGTCAAGCGACTCAAAGCCGATGACGGCGGTGGTACAGCCGCTTTTTTCCAGCAATTTCATCAAGGCGTCATCTTGAGCGACATCAATGCTAACCTGGCAAGACCAGCGAATTTTCAAGGGAATGAGCGCCTCAAAGAGTTCCTTGGCCTTCGGCACATCCACAAAGATGTTATCATCCACCAGAAAAATATGTTTGCGGTCGAGCGCCTCGATCTCGGCCACCACCTCGGCCACGGGCCGCTGGCGCAGGTTGAAGCCGTAAAAGGCGTGGATCGAGCAAAACTCACAGGCAAAGCGACAGCCCCGGCCGTACTGTACCAGCGCCGCCGGGGCGTAACGTTTACCCCGGAAGATGGTCCGGTCCGGCCTGACACCCCCCAACGGCGGATAGCCGGCTTGTTGGTAGACTCGCCGCAGCCGGCCAGCCTGAGCGTCTTGCACCACTTGCCCCCACAACCTTTCGGCATCGCCGATGGCCACCGCATCGGCAAATTGGAGAGCCTCATCGGGCAAAAAAGTGGGGTGATAGCCGCCCATAACCACCGGCACACCCCGCCGCCGAAACTGCGCCGCAATCTGGTAGGCGCGCCGGGCATTGTAGGTTTCAACCGTCAGCGCGACCAGCTCGGTCGGCTCGTCATAAGGGATCGACTCCAGCCGTTCGTCATACAACACCGTTTCCACATCGGGCGGAGTCAGACCGGCCAGGATGGCGAACACTAGCGGCTCCATGGCATCGGCGGAGCGCATATCGCTCATATTAGGGCGGATGAAAGTAATTTTCATGGGAGACAGTAGATAGTAGTCAGTAGCCAGTAGTCAGAGTCTTTTCATCTGTCTGCTGGCATGGCCAAGGCAGCGGGCAACTCAGCTTAATCTTCCCAGATGGCCCCGGCCAAGGTTGGCTCGAAACCGGCCGGCCAGCGGGTTGAGCCGTTATATTTGGCGCTGCGGAGGCTGACCTGGCTCAAATCAGCCTCGCTTAAATCAGCTCCCCGCACGTCCGCCTTGACCAGCCCGGCGCCGGCTAAACCGGCTCCGCGCAAATTGGCCTGGCGCAAATCAGCTCCCCCCAGCATGGCTCTGCTCAGGTTAGTTCCCCTGAGATTGGCGCCGAGCAAATCGGCCCCCATTAAATTGACGTCACTCAAATCCAGGCCGCTCAGGTCAGTCCCGGTCAGGTTGGGCCGCTTGGGGTAGGCTTTAGATACAACTTTTTCGACTTGTTCACGAGTTAGTTTTTCACTCATGCTGGCGCTCCTTCTGTCATTACTCGCTGCCCCAAGTACCAATCACAATTGTAATAATCGTGCAGGTGATAGGCATAAAAACGATAGCCCAGATTGGCCGCCAGCGAGAGCGGCAACTGGATGCGCGCCCCAAGCAGCCGCCTGGCAATAGAGAGATAACTATAAGTCTGCTTCCAGGCCCACTCTGTGCCGCGCAGGAGTTCGGCGGGGCTGAGCTGGCGGGGCTGGTAGACGACGTGCTGGCCGTCGTAGAGAGTCCAATCTTCGGTCAAGATGCGGCCTTCGGCCTTGAGCCGCTGGAACAGGGGCGTGCCGGGGAAGGGGGTCAAAATGGCGTAACGGGGCAGGTCAAGGTGAGCCGAGAGGACGAAGTCAACGGTGGCAGCAAAGGTGTCGGCGGTATCGTGATCAAAGCCAAACACAAAACAGGCTTGTATACCAATACCCCTGGCGTGCAGTTCCCGCACGACTTCGTGGTAATCCTGGCGCAGATTGAACCCTTTGTGGGTTTCGGCCAGCGCCTGCGGCGAGAGGGACTCAAACCCCAGCAAAAGGCCCCGGCAGCCGCTGCGGGCCAGCAGATCGAGCAGGTCCGGGTGGCGAATGATGGTCGTCGTGACCAGCCCGCCCCAGGTCAGCTTGAGCGGGATGAGCGCCGTGAATAATTCCCTGGCATAATCCAGGTCGGCGATGAGATTCAAATCCAGAAAGATCAGCCGCCGGGCACGCATGTGGCGGATTTCGGCGACAACCTCGGCTACGGGTCGCTGCAGCGGGCGACGCCCCCAAGCGGTGGGGACCACGCAAAAGTCGCAGGGGTGGACACAGCCGCGCGTCGCTTCGATGGTGTGGGTGATGGTGAAGCGACTGCCCGGCAGCAGGTCACGGCGGGCAACGGGCAGATTAGCCAGGCTCAAATTCGGCCCCTGGACGTAGCGGCTTTGCATCTGTCCGGCCACAAAGTCGCGCAGGAGTTGCGGCCAGGTCTCTTCGGCGTAGCCGACAACCACGCTATCGGCGTGGCGGGCAGCCTCATCCGGCAGCAGGGTCGGGTGGACGCCGCCCAGCACCACCGGCAGACCGCGCCGGCGAAAGTGGTCGGCCAGCTCATAGGAACGAAGCGCAGTGCCGGTGATGGCACTGAGGCCGATCAGGTCGGCTTCAATATCAAGATCAATGTCGCCGATGCCTTCGTCCACCAGGGTGACCTCGGCGTCGAGTTCCGGCGGAATGAGGGCGGCCAGGGTGGTCAGGGTCAGCGGCATATAGCGCAGCGATTTTTTCCAGATGCCGCTGCCGTGCCGATACAGTGGACCACGAGGGGAGATAAGAGCAATCCGTAATTTTTGTTTTGATTTTAGAGTCATGGGGCAAGCATACCGAAATAGAGTTCAATTGTCAAAATGTCAAAATCAGTGGGACATAGTTTGCTCTAGCCAGGGGTGCGACTTACATGCCGCACTCCTTTAGATATCGATAATTAACGGGCGAAGGCGCTCTCAAAAAATTTGAGGACGCGCTCCGCATACTCGGCTTCGTGGCCGGTTATGGGATTGATATGGCCGACCCCGTCGATAAAATAGAATTCTTTCGGCGCCTGGGCGGCATCGTACATCTGCTGGGCGTGCTGGATGGGGAATAAGCCGTCAGCGGCGCTGTGGATAAACAAGACGGGACGCGGCGACATCGCGGCCAGGTCGTGGGCTGAGTCGACCTGGTCCAGGCTCACCCCGGTTTTGAGTTCAGCCAGGCTGATCACGAGGGGGGCAAAGGGCCACCTGGGCAATAACACAAACTTGTTGAAGGAGTCGTCCACCACTCTGGACAGGCTGCTGAAGCTGCTTTGGATGACCAACGCCCTCAGGCGGGGGTCTGTCGCCGCCGCCCGAATGACCGCCGCTCCTCCCAGGGAATGTCCCAAAGCGCCAATGTGTTTGACTCCCGGCAGCGCCGCCAGATAATCTACCGCCGCCTCAACATCCAACGCTTCGCGGTAGCCGTAGGTGACCTCGTTTCCTTCGCTGCGCCCGTGGCCGCGCAAGTCAATCAAGAGCAGGTGATAACCGGCCTGAGCCAGCAAAAAGGCCTGGGGTAATAAATAGGCGCGGTTGGCGTGGATGCCGTGCACCAGGACAATCGCTTCGGGCCGGCTGCCGGGCACGTACCAGGCGGACAGATGCAGCCCGTCGGCGGTGGTCAAGGTGACATCTTGATAGGGCAGATTGCCCAGGCTGCCAATATCCGCATTGCGGCCCGGCGTGGTCAGGATTATAACCTGGAGAATAATGACACAACCTATCACCAAGAGAATGGTGCTGAGTGCAGAGGTCAAGATATAGGTGATGGCCCTCAGGCAACTTCGGCCGGCTGAACGAACATTTTCCGGGCGAGCGTTATGTTTCATCCCTACCAGTATATCAGACTATGAGAGCCGGTGTCACCTGTCAAAAGTTAGGGCGTCGGCCTGATCCAGTCGTTTGAGTCAAAAATTTTGAATTACTGCCGGGCCAACCGATGCTGCTGGCGGGCTTCGCCTTCGACCCAGCGGCGGCGATCTTCATCTGTCTCCAGGATGAGGCGGGGAACTTCGGTCGGCCGGCCATCATCGCCCAGGGCTACGTAGACCAGGTAGGCGGTGTTGGTATGGGTTTGCTCGCCGGTGAGGGGATTTTCGGCCACAACCCGTACCCCCACCTCCATTGCGGTGCGTCCAACCCAGTTAAGACTGGCGTAGAGCGATACCAGGTCGCCGACGTGTACTGGCGAATGGAAGGTCATCGAATCAATAGCGATGGTAACGGCCGGACGCTGGGCGTGGCGGGTAGCGCAGAGGCCCCCAGCTTCGTCCGCCAGCTTCGTAATCTCCCCACCGTGGATGCTACCCATGGGATTGGTGTGTTGAGGCAGCATCAGTTGATTGAGCGTGATTTGGCTATCTTTGACTCGTTTAGCGGGCATGGTCATAACCTCCAGTGTGGGTGGCTTCAGATTGTACAAGTCAAAAAGGCAGCCGTCAATTCCATTGGGGGAGGTAGGTTCAAATTTGGACTCACTCCGGGGCCAGCGCGCCTGACCAGGCCTCAAAAGGCCGGCCGCTGCGTTCATCATCCTTAAAGAAGGCCAGATAGGTCATCACATGGTAGCCTATAAATTCTTGTTCCAGGGGATGCGCTTTGGCCAGTTCATGCACCTGCCGCCAGGTGCCGGAGTTCAAATACATTTGGTTATAATATTTGCTCCGCAGGTTAGAGTAAAACATATCCAGCGGCACAATTTCATGGTGATGGGTATGGCCGTTGACAATGTAACGGGCCAGGCGATCCTTAAAAAATGGCTCTTTCAAGGCATTTTGATAGTAAGTTGTGCCACCGCGAGCCAGCTTATCTTGAATCCAGGTCACTACCTGGCTGGCAAATTGGGGCGACACCCCTTTGGAAAATTTTAAGACCCACTCCAACTTGTCCACACTATCAAAGGGGTTGGTTTTTGAGTCATGCGCTCGAATAAAGGGTAAATCGATAAACTCGTCTACTAGGCTATCCCAAATTTGCTTGACTTGTTTAACGTGACCCTGATCCTGACAGGTCCGTTGCAAAATAGCGTTGACCCACACCGGGGCGATCAGGGTGGGGCGGACATTATCAATCTCCTTCAAACCGTCAATGCATGGCTGCGGTAAAACATCACCCAGCCGGGCCATGACCTCCGTCGAGAAGCGGTTGAGCAAATCCACCACCACTACATCGCCCAGCGAGGAAGCGTTGCGATTTCCTTCGTAGTTGTAGGAGTCAAAAATGTCGCCGTGCCGGGCAAAAACGCGGTGTTTTTTGTAAATAGCCTGGAGCGTGGCTGACTCCAAGGGATCGTGCGGGAAGGGTTCCTGGGGCGAGTTGGTCAGGCCAATAGCGTCAACAATATTCTGCCGGATGGCAGCATAGGCCGGTCCTGGCAAGTGATAGAACCAATCGTGGTTGCCAATCATATAATGGATACGCACCTTGACCGGCACCCGGCCCGGCGTATCCGGTTCCCAGCCCACTTTGGCCGGCTTGCCGGCGGCGGTAGCCGGAGGAATGGTGATGGTTTCCCCATTGTCGAGGCTTTTCAAAATCGCCAGTGAGGTGCTGTTGCGGCGCAGAATCTCCTGGGTGATGGCCTGAACTTTGTCCACAAAAAGCTGGCTCTGGGGGTCATCCCAGGGACGCACATAGCCGGGTTCTCCCCGTTTGGCCGCCAGCCATTGGGTTGAGCGGATGACATCCAGAATATCACCCAGGAGCAGGATGTCCAATTCCTCAATCGGTTTGTAGTTCCCATCGGCGCGCCACGAGGCGTCGTAAGCCATATCGCGCAGGCGCGAACGAAAGACCCGAAACGCGCCCTCTTTGATGGTTTCGCCCGAAGTACCGTCGGTGAGATGAAGATCGCTGATAATAACGAGCATAGCCAGATTCCCTTAAAAATTAGTTTAATCTGGAAGGATGGAAGATTGGATTTTCCCTACCCAATTCTCCATTCTTCCAGCCTGCCCATCTTCCGAATTTTAGATTCTGTCCGACTCCAGCATATCTTTGATAAGATTGGCCAACATCCGCCGGGTTTCGCGATCAATGGCTCCGCGCATGGCCTCATCAAACCGGCGGGCGCGTTCTTTTTCCTCGTAGTAGAAGGCCAGGTCCGGCAGCACCCGCATGGCTTCGCGGCAAAGAGCCTGTAAATGCATTAAACCATCCAGGTCATTCAGCCCGCCAGCCTGGAGATGCCGGATTTCCTCGGTCAGACGCTCAACTTCCTTTTTCCAATTTGCCACATCGCCTTCATATCTAACATAGTATTTGGCATCGCCGACCAGGAGCGTTTGCAGCATATCCTGTTCAGCGGCAGCCAGAGGGTCGCCATTCTCCAATTTTTTTACCACCGGCCAGAGGTGGTCACTAAGCCGGGCTTGTAGGGCCTCGCGAGCTTGCCCTTCCAAATGGCTCACTTGCCTGATGGCGGCATTGTAATCGGCGCTGCCCTCGACCTCCAGAGCCTGGCTGGTCATTTTGAGAGTTTGGTCAATTTGGGAGATTACGTCCTGTGTCGTTGCCATGAGCGAATACTCCTTTTTATGGCTGGCTTGTTGATGATTGTATGCTAACGATACCGAATTATCAGTTGAATGTCAAGCAAAATTGAGCTTTTCGAGTGGAGAGTGTGCTATTGTAATGCAGTTCGAGTAATTTTCAGAGAGGAAACTCGGTGGCAAACTGGGTAGTACAATTGACCAATTCGTTGGCAGCCTTTACATTTTTTAGCACTTTGGCCATGTTACCTTTGAGGGTAATTTTGCGGGTAAAGAGCGCCTTCATGGGGTCCATTTTCTTTTCGGCAATGGCTTTCCAAACGCTTACCGGGCCACTGATATAAAACTCAGGGGTGAGGGCGGTGGGATCGGCGGGCACAAACGCTTCGCGACACTGGCCGTGATACAAGTCAAGATACATATACACCGTTTCTTGCAGCCGGCCTTCCGGTTCAACAATAACGTACAAGTCCCCTTCCCAGTTTTTGGCTGCCTCGCGGTAAGTTTCACTTTTATTACATGCTTCGCCCAAACGCTTGATCCAGGCATCCGTGGCAAAGGGAATAGCATCCGACATAATCCAATCCGCCTCCAATAGGGTAGGTATGCTGAGAGATGACGCTGTCAGGCCCAAGACAAGTGCTCCCTCACTGTGTCTCTTACGGCTGATTATAACTGAGCCTGGGGAAACTACCAATCCCCCTTTAGCACTAGGAAAACCAAAAACCGGCCTAAATTTGCACTTTAAAAAACCGATGGTATAATCGTTTTTGTCGCGGGCGGTTAGCTCAGTTGGTTAGAGCGCATGCTTGACATGCATGAGGTCACAAGTTCAAGTCTTGTACCGCCCACCTTGAGAGCTTGGCCTGAGCCAGGCTTTTTTTATCTCAATCAGTTTAAGCCGAAGCCAGGGGGTTAGGAGCCAGGGGTTGGATCAGTCTCCCTCCCGCGCCTGGCCCTTTTTCTTTTATCCCCCTTACTTTTTTTCAAAAACGAAGGAGTTTTCGCATGACCCAAAATTCAATCGCTGCCGCAGCCGATGCAATCCTGTCACAGGTAGACCCGGAAATCCTGGACGCCATTCGCTGCGAACGCCACCGCCAGCGCAACCAGATTGAGTTAATCGCCTCAGAGAATTACGTTAGCGCCGCTGTACTGGCCGCCCAAGGGACGGTTTTAACCAACAAGTACGCCGAGGGCTACCCTGGCCACCGTTATTATGGCGGCTGCGAATGTGTTGACGTTGTCGAAGAATTAGCCCGGCAACGCGCCAAAAAAATATTCGGCGCCGAGCATGCCAACGTGCAGCCTCACTCCGGCTCGCAGGCCAATGCGGCGGTTTACCTGGCTTTGCTCAAACCCGGCGATACCGTGCTGGCCTTCAAGCTCGATCACGGCGGCCACCTGACCCACGGGATGAAGATCAACTTCTCCGGCCACTACTACAATTTTGTCCATTACGGGGTTGACCCCGAAACCGAACGCCTCAACTACGATACCATTGCCGACTTGGCCCGGGAACACCGGCCTAAATTGCTGCTGGCCGGAGCCAGCGCCTATCCGCGCCAGTTCGATTTTGCCCGCCTGCGCGAAATTGCCGATAGCGTTGGGGCTTATCTGGTGATGGATATGGCCCACATTGCCGGGCTTATTGCCGCCGGTCTCCACCCCGACCCCATTCCCTATTGTGACGCCGTCACCACCACCACCCACAAAACGCTGCGCGGCCCGCGGGCCGGCTTGATTCTCTGCAAAGAGGAGCATGCCAAGGCTATTGACAAAGCCGTTTTTCCGGGAATGCAGGGCGGTCCCTTGATGCACATCATTGCCGCTAAAGCCGTGGCCTTTCAAGAAGTGCTGCAACCCGGCTTCAAAGCATACCAACAGGCCATCATTGATAACGCCCAAGTTCTGGCCGAAACATTGGTTGCGGGCGGTCTGCGGCTGGTCTCCGGCGGCACCGACAATCATCTGATGATGGTCGACCTACGCAAGGCCAACATCACCGGCCAAGAAGCCGAAAACGTGCTTCATAAGGCCGGCATCACCACTAACAAAAACCTGATCCCGTTTGACCCGAAACCCCCGCGTGTGACCAGCGGCGTCCGCCTGGGCACACCGGCCGTCACCACTCGCGGCTTCCGCCAGACCGAAATGAAAATCGTCGGCGAAGCTCTCTTGAACGCGGTATTCCATGCCCAAGATGAGGCCGTACTGGCCGAAGTCCGCCAGGTCACTGCCGAGTTGTGCTCTCGCTTCCCGGTGCCGGGACTGGATTAATGGTCAATAATTAATGTTCAATGATCAATTGTCAATGAGTCGACCAAAATAAGTTGACCATTGACAATTGTTCGTTAACTATTGACTATTTTACGCCGGTAATCCGGGCCAACTCTTGCTGCACCGTCTCTGGATCAGTAAAATGGATGGTCTGCATGCCGACGGCTTTGGCTCCTTCGACATTCTCAATGAAATCGTCAACAAAGAGAGCTTCGGTCATTTCAAGGCCGACACTCTCGGCGGCGAGGCGATAGATGCGAGGGTCGGGCTTCATCAGCCCAACCTCGGCCGAAATGACCACTCCATCAAAGTATTGGATGAAGGGGTAAACTTCCGTCCAGAGACGGCGGGCGCGATCCGTGAAGTTACTTAACAAACCAGTGCGATACCCTGCCTGGCGCAAACGCTTAATATGCTCTAACAATGGCTCATTTAGAGCATCGCCGGCAAAAAAATCGTGCTGCATTTCAATTAAGCCGGCCTCATCCAGCCCAAAGTAATCACCCAACCAGCGCCAATGCGCAGCGCTGGTTTTTTGTCCTAATTGGGCCTGCCGTCCCGACTCGCCGCCAAAGATAAAATTTTCAAATTCCCAGGGGTCCAGCCCAAATCTGACTGCCCATCGCTCCCGCCCGGCCCGGCTGTGAGTCCGAATGAGTACCCCCCCCACATCGAAGATAATTGCTTTAAGCATCATCATTTCCCCTTTCTTCCCTCCAGTCGCGATCATATTTCTGAGATAAGCTAGAGCCAAATGCTTTAACCGGCTAAAATCACTGAATTTTAGACCCCAAACTTGGCTTGTCCAATTATCTGAGTTAAGATGACATAGACACGTTAACGCTTTTCAAACTAAATTCAAATCTCATAATGTTAAAATATGAATGTTCTTATTGATTTTTATAGTGAAGGAAAGTGGATACTGTGAGCCTTATTGGACAAACTCTTGGCCAATATCGTGTTGTGGAATTTATTGGCGCTGGCGGTATGGCCAGCGTTTACAAAGCGTATCAAGCCAGCCTTGACCGGTATGTCGCGATCAAAGTGCTGCCGGCTCAACACGCTCTTACTTCCGGCTTCAAAGACCGTTTTATTCTTGAAGCCAAAGCGGTCGCGCAACTGAGTCATCCCAACATCCTGCCTATCTACGATTTTGGTCTGGAAGGCGATCTCAGTTATTTTGTCATGAAATATGTGCCCGATCACACCCTCAGCGAGCTGCTAGGCAAACCGATGGAGCTGGCCCGGGTGAGTCATTTTATTGACCAGGTAGCCGGGGCGCTGGACCATGCCCACGCCAAAGGCATCGTGCACCGCGACGTTAAGCCGGCCAACATGTTGCTGGAGGGCGACTGGTTGTTGCTGACCGATTTTGGCCTGGCTAAAATCACCGAAGCCAGTACGGTCATCACCAGTACAGGGCATATTTTTGGGACACCGGCCTATGTTTCGCCGGAGCAGGCCGAGGGCAATCCCCTCGATTACCGCACCGATATTTATTCATTGGGTATAGTCTTGTACCAGATGGTCGTCGGGCGAGTGCCCTATGAGGGGACCACGGCCATGCGGATTATTAACAAGCATATTCACGAACCGCCGCCCTTGCCATGCAGTCTCAGGCCCGGTTTACCCAAGACCGTGGAACAAGTTATCCTTAAAGCGCTGGCCAAAAGACCGGTGGACCGTTATCAGCATGCCGGCGACCTGGCCAAAGCGTTGCGCAAAGCTGGGGAGACAGCCTCAGTTCAACCTGCCCCAGTACCGCCTGCTTCTGCCCGCCCCAAGCGCCGCACCGGCAAGCGAACCGACGTCGCATCACCTCCAAACGACCCCCAAGCCGCCGCCCAACCTGCGGTCGTGACCAAGTTGCTCCTGCCGTCGGAAATAGCGGTTTCACCAGAGCCACCGCCTGCCCCCCTGCCTGGGCCGCGCCGCTCAGTTTCCGGCCTGGGCATGGGCCTGGTTGGCGCTGCGCTGCTCTTGTTTATAGTGGGCGTGTTCATCTTCTTCGCCAACGGCGGCGATGCCGCAGGCTCAGCTACGGCGACCCCTTACCCAACAACGCCAGCTATGGTTAGCGCCAACGGTGCCGAGACTCGTTCTCCCATAGCCACGCCGGTTACAGCGACGCCTGCTTCTTTAATCAGCGGGACTCTCGCCATTCCGGTCAAGCTGGGTCTTGAATTTAAGGTTTATGTGACTGGCTTTGATGGAGCTGGCATCAATGGCTCTACCCCTGTCAGCATGGGCAACGTCCGCCAGCCGATGTTTCGCCGCGATGGCCAGGCGATTGTGGTCAACGGCACCAGCACCGGCGCTTTGCGCGGCATCTTCGTCACGGATGGTCAGGGGTTTGGGCCTAATCCACTCAATGATAGGGGTGACGCCTATTGGCCGGTGTGGTCGCCGGATGGAGCTGAAATTATGTTTATTGACCTTGACCGGGGGCGCAGTATCTTCCGGCAAAACAGCCAGGTGGCCAGGGCAGAGGCAGATTATCGCCCGGTGCAGGCCAATAATGCCACCCTTGTGGGCAATAATCTGGTTTGGTCTGACGACAACCAATTGATCTTCCAGGGTTGCGCCGATTGGGCCGGGCAAGCGGGCCGATGCGGCATCTGGATCACCGACGCCAACGCTATTGACCCAGTCCGGCTGACCTCCGACGCCGGCTTGCCCACGGATGCTCGAAACGGCCAGCTAACTTACATGCTGGCCGAAGATGGCGATTGGGAAGTCTACCTGGTCCCCCTGGCCGGTGGACAATCCATCAATCTAACCAATAATACCAGCCAAGATGGCCTCGCTGCGATTGCCCCAGATGGCCGGAGCGTAGCCTACGTCTCCAACGAGTCCGGCAATTGGGCTGTCTGGACTATTACCTTGAGTAATAACCAGAAACAAAAATGGTTTGAGCTGGACCCGCAACGCGGCGCCATTGACGTGAACACCTGGGCCGAAGAAAGAATGAGTTGGACCCCCTAAGCACGGCCAGCAAGTTAGGACTTTTTACTCTGTTGCCAATACCTTAAAAAAGATTTATAATTTTTAATATAACCAAGACATAAATTGTTTCCTTAAAACCTCCAAGTGCGTGTTAACTCCATACCCACCTTAACGATGAGATTGTTTTGACATCCCCTGCCGATGTATTGCCTCTGAAGTAAACACGCAGGGGATGTTTTTTTGGATGAGATTAATCGTCACGGCTATAGGCTTTCTGCCTGGCAGACTCTCCAGTGAAGAAATTGGGTATCTCATGAGCCTGATCGGCCAAACTCTCGGCCAATACCAAATTGTTGAACAAATTGGCGCGGGTGGCATGGCCACAGTTTATAAAGCCTATCAGCCCGGGCTGGATCGCTTTGTCGCCATCAAAGTCTTGCCGGCCCAACATGCCCTCACCCCCGGCTTTAAAGAGCGCTTCAACCTCGAAGCCAAGGCCGTAGCCCAACTTAGCCATCCTAATATTCTGCCCATCTACGATGCTGGCATCGAAGGCGATCTGAGCTATTTTGTCATGAAATATGTTTCCTCCGGCCGAACTTTGCGGCAAATGCTCGGCCAGCCGATGGATTTACTCACGGTTAGTCGTTACGTTGACCAGCTTGCCGCCGCCCTCGACCGCGCCCATGAGCATGGCATTGTGCATCGCGATGTCAAGCCCACCAATATTTTACTAGAAGATGATTGGTTATTCTTGGCCGACTTCGGCCTGGCCAAGATTATCGAAGGCAGCCAGGACCTCACCGGTACCGGCGCGATTGTCGGCACACCCTCCTACCTCTCGCCGGAGCAAGCCGAAGGCAAACCCGCCGACCGTCGCGCCGATATTTACTCACTGGGCGTGGTTTTGTTCGAAATGGTCATCGGCCAGGTACCCTATGACGCCGACACGCCGATGGCGATCCTTTTCAAACATATTTATGAACCGCTGCCTCGTCCCCGCCGCCTCCGGCCCGATCTGACCGCAGGCATCGAGAATGTTATCCTCAAGGCTATGGCCAAAGACCCGATTCAGCGTTTTGACCGGGCCGGCGAACTGGCCGAAGCCTTTCGAGCGCAGCTTGAGGCCAGTTCCATCGCCGGTCCCAAACCGGCGGCAGCACAGCCAGCCCACATCTTTATCTCCTACAAGCGCAATACTGACCCCGACCAATACCTGGCCGGTTATTTATATAATTTTCTGACCCAACAAGGACACAATGTTTTTATTGATCGCAGCCTGCGCACCGGCGACGATTGGTTAGGAGAGATAGATCGCCAGATTCAAGCCAGCGACTTTTTGATTGTGCTCCTATCCAAAGACTCGGCAAACAGCGAGATGGTGCAAGCCGAAATCAGGCGGGCCTACGAATATCGCCGCATGCAAGGCCGGCCCCAGACCTTGCCGGTGCGGGTAGCCTACGAAGGGCTTTTGCCCTATTCCATTGACGCTTTCCTGGACCCACTGCAATACGTTGTCTGGCAGAGTGAGGCCGATACCACCCGGATCAATCAGGATATTCTGGCGGCGATGGGCGGTCAGTTGCCGCCGCGCCCACCTGTTCTGGCTAAACCTGTCGTCAACGGAGTCGGCCTGTCCGAAGATGGTGGGGTCATCAGTGATGAGGCAGGGCTGCACCCGCCGCTGCCGGAGTTCGATCCGCGCCTGGTCGAAGCTATGGAAGCGCCGGGCGGGGTGGTTAAGCTGCGGGACAAATTTTACATCGAGCGCCACGCCGATACCCAATTGCGGCGCGAAGTGATCAAAGCCGGTTCAACCACCACCATTCGGGCCTCCAGGCAAACCGGCAAAAGCTCTCTCCTGGTGCGCGGAGTCAACGAAGCCCGCCAAAACGGCGCCAACGTGGTCCACCTGGATTTGCAGCGGGTCGATGGCGACCGTCTGGCCTCACCCGACCTTTTTCTGCGTGACCTGGCCGAGTTTATCGTGCGCAAACTGCGGCTCGACGTGGCCGAAGTGGAGCGCGCCTGGCGCGGGTCGCTGGGCCCGCAGGACAAGCTGACCTACCTGATGGAGGATTACGTTTTACCCGAAAGCAATACCCCCATCGTGCTGGCCCTGGATGAAGTAGACCGCTTGCTGCAAACGCCGTTCCACAGCGATTTTTTTGCCTTGTTGCGTTCCTGGCACAACAGCCGCGCTCTGGACGAACAGTGGGACCGGCTCAACCTGGTCATGGTTATCTCCACCGAACCCTATCTGCTCATCGCCGATGTCAACCAGTCGCCTTTTAATGTCGGCCTCAAAATCTACCTGGAAGATTTCAACGAAGCCCAGGTGCGCGACCTGAACAAGCGGCACGACTCGCCTGTCTCTGAGGCTGATTTTCCCCAACTGCTCAAGTTGCTGGGTGGTCACCCCTACCTGAACCGCAAGGCGCTTTACACTATGGTCACCGAACGTTTACCCTGGAGCCGGCTGATCCGGGCTGCGGCGCTGGATCACGGCCCCTTTGGCGACCATCTGCGGCGGCACCAATGGCTGCTGCGCGACGAGCCAAGCCTGCGCGAGGCGCTTAAACAAGTTATCGAGCAGAATCGTTGCACCGATGAGAGCGCCCTCTTCCGCTTGCTGCAAGCCGGGCTGGTCAAGGGTAGCGGCGAGGCGTATAGCTGCCGCTGCGATCTGTACCGCATCTATTTTAAGGACAAACTATGATGAGCGCCGACATCGAAGCCTCAGAATTTTTTGTGGCCGGCGGCACCTTGCGCCCCGATTCGCCTTCTTACGTGGAGCGCCCGGCTGATGATGAATTATTTAATCTGGCCCGGTCCGGCGAATTTTGCTACGTGCTCACGGCGCGGCAGATGGGCAAGTCGAGCCTGATGATTCGCACCGCCCGGCGGCTACGCACGCACGGGGTACATTCGGTTATTATTGATTTGACCAAAATCGGTACCGAAGTGAGTGTGGAGCAGTGGTACCTGGGGCTGCTGACCCAATTGAAGCGGAATCTGCGCCTCTCGGTGGATTTGGAGGCCTGGTGGCAAAAGCGGGCGGCCCTGGGCTACGTCCAGCGTTTCACCGATTTTCTACACGACGTGCTGCTGGAGGAGGTCGAGGGGCAGGTGGTCATCTTTATGGACGAGATTGATACCACCCTGAACCTGGCCTTTTCCGACGACTTCTTTGCCGCCATTCGCTACATCTACAATGCCCGGGCCACCGATGCGGCCTACAAACGGCTAACCTTTGTGCTGTTGGGCGTGGCCACCCCCGCCGATTTGATCAAAGATCGCAGCCGGACGCCCTTCAACATCGGCCAGGGCGTTGATCTGAACGATTTTAGCCGCAAAGATGCGCACGTGCTGAGAGACGGCTTAACCGCGGCCTACCCGGCAGAGGCTGGAGCTATCTTTGACCGCATTTTTTACTGGACTCACGGCCACCCCTATTTGACTCAGAAGCTCTGTCTCAGTGTCGCCGAGACCAGGGATGGGCCGTGGACCAACACGGGCATTGATGAACTGGTGGAAAAGCTGTTTCTATCGCAAGAGGCCCGCAAAGAAACCAACCTGCAATTTGTGCGCGACAACATTACTCAGGCCAACCTGGCCCGGCGGCGGCTGCTGACTCTCTATCGCCAGGTTTACAACGGCAAGGACGTGCCGGAGGATGACCGTTCGCTCGATCAGAACCAGTTAAAACTGTTTGGTCTGGTGCGGGTGGAGAACGGGGGCCTCAAGGTCCGCAACGAGATTTACCGCCGCGTTTTTAACCAGGATTGGATCAAGGCCAACATGCCGGCGGACTGGACCCGGCGCACTATCCTGATCCTGGCGCTGCTGGCCGTGTTAGCCCTGGCCATCGGTTTTTCAATCTATCAGCAGCGCCAGCGGGAAATCTCTGAACAGGTCCAAATTTATACCGATAATTTCAAAAATGCCACCACCCCCAATGACCACATCACCAATCTAGCCGGGTTATTTAATTTATCCGGCTATGAGACGCAAGCCCAACAGCTATTCTACGATGAGCTTTCGCCGGAGGAACGCCTGGCCCTCTTTAACTCGGCTGACCCGCAGGTTGTCGGGCCGCAACTCATCACGGTGGTCAAAGGTCTGTATCCCAAGCTGGAGAACAATGAACGCGATAACGCTCTGTTGCAGGCCATGGCCCAGCCCTTAAAACAGGTTGAGGATGTGAAGGCCAGCAACTTGGCCACAGAGATAGAGCAGTGGCTGCTAGGCCGGGCTTATTACACTCAAGGTGAGTATGAGCAAGCCGTAACGGTTTATAGCGTGGTCAGCAGTCTCAACGACCGTAACCCCGGCATTTACTTTGACCGGGCCCTGGCCTATGCCGAACTGGGCAAGTCAGAGCAGGCCCTGGCCGATTTTGAAACTGTATTGAGTCTGGACGAAAGCCGGCAGAAACGAATTCAACAAGTCATTGTGAGCAATCCGGCCCTCTATGAAACCGTTATTGCCAACAGCAAATCTTATCCGGCTGTAGTGGCCCTGGTGCCGACACCTACCAGCACCTCTACCCCGACCCCCACACCGACCTCAACTCCCACCTCTACCCCAACCTCAACCTTTACACCCTTGCCAACATCCACGCCATCGCCACAAGTTGAGACAGCCACCCTTGAACCCACAACACCTATCGAGGTCTCCACAAACACCCCCACCTCCATCCCAACGCCCACAGTGACGCCTACCCCGACGCCTCGACCGGCTACGGTGGTTTATGTCCAAAGCAATCAGCAAAGCCACAGCCTCGGTCTCGTCTCCTCAAGCGGCCAGCTCCTCAACGCCGAGTTACATCGCCGCGCGGCCGCCCCCGCCTGGTCGCCCGATGGCAGGCAGGTAGCTTTTTATGGTGAAGAAGGGATTAATGCCCTCGGCGGCATCTATTCCCAGGGCAGCGGTATCTGGTTGATTGAGATTCAAGCGGGCAGCGTCCGGCAGCTTTATCAGATAGACCACGTCACCAACATCAATTGGTCGCCTGACGGAACCAAGTTGACCTTTGAAGTAGGTTCACCCGGTGTGACCCACCAGATTTTTATTGTAGATGCACGGGATGGGCACGAGCTGAGTCGCTTTGCCGGGGAGCAACCCGCCTGGAGTCCGAACAGCCAGGAAGTGGTCATCAAATCTTGCCTGCCGGAGTGTGGTTTGTGGCGGGTAGGTCTTAACGGTAGCGGGGGCAACCTGTTGACCAACGACAGCACCGACAGCTACCCCACCTGGTCAGCCAATGGCCAATATATCGCTTTTGCCTCCCGCTCGCGGGCGGGTGATTGGGAAATTTACCGGCTTGAGTTAGCCACCAATGAGCTATTGCGCTTGACCAATCGCCTCGGCAGCGACACCACCCCCATCTTCAGCCTGGACAATTTGGAAATCTACTTCCGTACCGACACCTCCGGCAGTTGGCAAGTTAGAGCCATGGCCGCAGATGGCAGCCGCGAACGGGTGGTGAAGGAAGATGTTGGCCCCAGCGACGACTGGGGGTTGGCTCGCCCGGCGGTTCACTGACCCATTTGACTCAACAAACCTCTAATTGTTAGCAAGAAGTCACCGGGGCGTTGTATCACAACCCCGCTGCCAGTCGGGAAGTAATGGCGCACATTAAAGGTCAGCAGGTAAGCGCAGCCTTCTCTTAATGCGGCGACCAATAGTGGCAAATCTTTGGAATCGGCTTGACCGACATAGGGCAGCAAATCGGCTGGCTCAGGGTCAGGTACAACCTGCAAGCAGCGACTGACCAACAGACGAAATTCGGGCAGTTTATCAGGCAATTTTGCCCTGAGATTACGTTCCACCTCACTCACAGCTTGTTGCGATGTAATCAGCTTCAGCAGCGTAATTTCGCCCATCCGTAACACCACATGGCTAGCGCCATGCTCGGAGGGCGCGGCTGAACCGGCAAAAATCACATCGGCGTCAAGGAACACAAGTGGCTTATGCACCGTATTTTTCTGCCACATATCGCTCGCGCTGTTCACGGAGTGCCTGTAGCATTTCTTCTACACTTAAGCCGGCTTCGATGCGCGCCCGCTCGATCTCACGGGCCAGTTCTGGGACCAATGGGGCCATTGGGGTAAGGACAAAGATGCCATCCAGATCTACCAGACGAAATGTGTCGCCTGGCTGGATGTTATAGCGCTCTCGTAGCTCGACAGGTAAAGTGATAGCCCCTCGCTGTCGTACCTGGATGGTCGTAGACATCTTTATATCTCCTATCTGAAATTCTGCATCGTCTGATTTTCTGCTTTACTCTTATTGTATCGATTACTTGCTTCGTGTCAACCCCTGCCTCTTTTATCATCTTCCATGCTTGAACGTCGCAACGCTCGCCGAATTTGCTGCCAAAGTATTTTGGCCAGACTGGCTTGCCTCTCTTCAAAGTGCTCCTGGCTGTAGCGGGCATGGACAAAAGCCTGGGTCAATAAATTGACCGCCGGTTCTGCCTCCGGCACGGCCTGGCTTAAGACCGGTTCATATTCATAGGGAGTTTGGTCAGGCCGACGCGCCGAGCGCTGCCTAGCTACTCGCTCAAGGATGTTGAGGTAGTAGTACAAAATGCGTTCGCGGGGAGAGAGAAGCCCCAAACCGGCCCAGCGCCGGTATTTGAGCGGTCCTTTAGCCTGCCCCTGTCCGGACAAAGTTATCCTTTGGGGGAACAGTTCCAGGCTCGCCTGAACCAGGCCAGTGAGTTTTTGCCACAGATAAGCCAGCAGGCCGGTCAACCAGCCAAACGGTTTAAACCTTTTGAGGACCTCAACCAATTCCGGGTGATCGCTGAGGTAGGTTTTGAGAAAATATACCACAATCGCCCCGGCTAACAGCCAAAATATCAGGGAGCGAAGCGCCTCCCACCAGGGCAAGGGCGCTCCGCCGGGGGGAGGCTCGGGCAAGCTGGGGAGTTCTGAACGACCCAAAAAATTCTCTCCCTGCGTTTGGCCCAGCAAGCTTAAAAGCCAGGCCAACGGCAATGTCAGCAACAAAAGCAAAACCTGGATCAGGAAGATGAAGACATCGATCAAAAATCTAACCATCACCCCGGCGCTGGCCAAAAACCCCAAGGTATAGCCGGTTGGCAACACAAAAACAAGCACCAGCATCAACCCCAAAAAGATAACCCCATATTTGGCCCATTGTTTAACCAGATTGGGGGCCACGCTTATTTTCTGGATGCGCCAGCGCAGCAGCAAGCTGGTCAAATGGGCCTGGCTCAACATGGCCAGGCCCAAGGTAAAATAGACCAGCACATTCAAAATGACACCCCCCAAGCTAGGCCGCTGCCAATCGGCCAGGCTGGACCAACCCGCCCGGGTCACCCACTGGGTGACGCCGGAAATCAAAACGATAAAAATTCCACCCCAGAAGAAACGAGTAGCCAGCTCGTCTAACGGCAAAATATTGTCAGTGCGGAAGGTGTAGGGATCATGCAGTGCGGCAAAGTCCTCCATTGTCTGGGTCGCGGTCAGCCAGGCCACCGCTGCCAGCAAAAATACGATGTAAAACTCTATGTTGATGAAGCTGCCTGGGTCTTGCCACATGGCCTGGATCTCGGCGCCAATCTGCGCCAGGGGTTTGTTGGCCAGGCTGAGCACTTTCAGCATCAAAATCAGCACTGCCGCCTCGGCCAGGCGATAACGCAGCACCGACCCACCCCTGAAACGATAAAGTTTGAGCACACGGTAGGAATAAATGGCCTCAACGGTGGTCAGCAGCATGCCCGCCAAAAAATAGGCGCCATTCCAGGCCGGATTGAACAAGCGCACCAGGTTGACCAGAGAAATATTGAAGCACATAATCATCACAGTCAACAGCAAGGGCCGGAAAAAGTTGTCAGCCCAGGAATTGGGTTTAAGTATAAGCACTTCGTCTTCAACTAGGGGGGAGTTGGCCATACTTCAAGCTCCTTCTCACGTTGAATGCGATAGACCGGCACAGCCAAGTGCTGGATTCGCTCACGCCGGATTTGCAAGCGGCCCGGCGGCTGCACCAATACCAGCGTCGGTTGAAAGCCCGACCTTTTGAGTAAAAGAAGGGTTTCCAGCAGTTCCTCCGACTCGCCGCTGGTGATGACCAGCACGGTTGTGCCCCAGGCTAAATGCACCGCTTCTTGGCGCAGCCGGTCCAGAAATTGGGTCTCGGTGGCGGTTTGTACTCGAGCCAAAACTTCCAGAATTTGGATCAACTGGTCACGTCCCTTGCGCGGCGGCAATTGGAAACTTTGTTGACTTTGGCTCAACGGGTCAAAGGCAGTGACAGCCAAGCCAAGCGGTAACTTTTCAAAACCAAGCATATGGTTGGCTAGCGAAGCAGCCACGGTGATGGCTAACTCTATGGCCGGGTCGGGGTAACCATAGCGAGCATAATCGTCTCGATCCAGATTGAGAAAGATGACGTTATCGCGGGCAATAGCCGGTTGAAATTGCTTGACCAAGAGCTGGCCGGTGCTGGCTGTAGCCGGCCAATGAATGTGGCGCGGATTGTCGCCGGGGCTGTATTGGCGCACCCCGGTAATGCGGGCCGGGTCTTGAAACAGGGGCACGGGCGTAGGCAAAACGACCTGGGGACTGTGGGTGGGCAAGCCCAACCGGGTCATAGAGATGATTTTAGGGTAGATAATCAGATAATCCGGCTCAAAGCTGCTGGTCAACTGGCGCTTGAAGCCCAACAAATCACCGGTTTGCAGCAGCAGCGGGCCAACCAGATAGTAACCGCGCTGCCGGGCCAGCAGCGTATATTGCAAAGTATGGCTGGCCTTGCCACTCAGAAAAATCACCTCGCGCTGAAAAGGTGGGCTGGTCAGCGTGACCGGCAGCGACTCGCTGAGTAGGAGCCAGGGGATAGGCAGGCGGCTGAGGTTTTCCAGGGTGAGGGTAACGGTGACATGATCTCCCAAAAAAGCACGTTGGGTCAAGCGGCGGCTGATCCGCACATGCGTGAGCATGCGCCGCGACCAGAAATGGGACAGCACATAAACGCCGGCAAAGAGGTAGAGGATAGAGAAGAAAAAGTCAATCCGCAGCAAAGCCGCCAGGGCAAAGAGGATCAGGATAAAAATTATAAAGTTGCCCATGAACCTCCTTATCCTTGAGCCAACGGCAGCGGATAAGGTTATTATGCGCTAAAGGGCAGCTTCCGCCAAAATATCCTCTGTGGCGTAACCCTTGCTCCGAGGAGCCAAGGTAAATTCTGGGCTACCGCTTTCAGCAATGCCAAAGACCGTTAACACGTCGCTGGGCCGGCCTTGTTTCACGACACGCCCGGCGTGCAACATAATGGCTTCATCAGCTAGAAGCAGGTCGGGCGGGCGGTGGGTGATGATAAGGGTGGTTCTCCCTGCCATCAGAGTATAAATTGATTGCCTGACCTCGCGCTCAACCAGGGCGTCGAGGTTGGCCGTAGCCTCGTCCAGAATTAAAACAGGCGCATTTTTGAGGATAGCTCGGGCGATAGCCAGGCGCTGGCGCTCCCCTCCGCTGAGACGCAGGCCCTGCTCGCCCAGCCACGTCTCATAGCCCTGCGGCAACGACTCGATCAAGTCGTGAATCTGGGCCTGGCGAGCAGCTTGCACCACCTCTTCAAAGGTGGCTTCAGGACGAGCCAACAAAAGGTTCTCTCGAACAGTCGTGTTGAACAGGTGTGTCTGCTGCGAGACAACGCTCATCAGCCCGCGTACTTCTTCCGGGGTGTAGCTGCGCAGGTCGCGCCCACCCAGTTCGATGCGGCCCGACTCGTATTCCCAAAAACGCAGCAACAGATGCATCAGGGTTGACTTGCCCGCGCCGCTCGGCCCGACGATGGCCAAGCGGCCTCCGGCCGGTAGGTTAAAGCTAAGACCGTTTAGCGCCGGCGGCTCGTCGGCATGGTAGCGAAAGTAGAGGTTGTCAACCAGCAGACCAAAGTTTTGAGGCTGGAGGGACGACCCCCTCCCCGGCCCTTCCTCTGTTAGGGGGGAGGTGTTTTCTTCATAGGCTGAGACACTACTGAAACGGGGTCCCTTAACCGCCGGCTCGGCGTCAACCAATTCAAACAGGCGTTTGGCCGCCGCTACGGAACTCCCCAGGTTTTGAAAAGCTGCCGATAATGGGCTGACAGCTTCAAAACTGGCCAGGGTAGCCAGCACCAATAACCCCAGGTAAACGCCATCGATCTGGTCGCTGCGCACCAGAGGAATCGCTACCACTAAAATGGCTATAGTGGATAAGTTGGCCAGCAGGCCGGATAGAGCGCTATGCAAACCGGTCAGCCAGGCCATGCGCTCCTGGGTGGTGGTGAGGGTACGGCTCAAGCGGCGCACCTGCTCGATTTGAGCCTGTTCGCGACCACAGGTCAGCAAATCGGCCATCCCCTGGAGCGTATCGATCACTACGACCTTCAACTCGGCCCGGGTCGCGATGAGATACTGCCCCAAGCCTCGGCTCAGATGATGGGTCAGCAGCGGCAGCCCCAACCCGGCCAGAACCAGGAAAAATAGACCGGTCACAGCCAGTCGCCACTCATAGTTCCCCAGCAGCAGCGCCAGCAACAGGGCCGTTAGTAGGGCTACCACCGGCGGGGCGATGACCTGGACATAAAAATGTTCGAGGGTGTCAATATCAGCCACGATGCGGTTGAGCAGGTCACCGCTGCGGTATGGCATCAGTCGAGCCGGGGCCAGGGGTTCCACCTTTGCGTAGAACCACACCCGCAGCCGGGCTAATAATTTGAAGGTAACTCGATGGGAGACATAGCGTTCCAGGTAGCGACTCAGCCCTCGGCTCAGACCAAAAAAACGCACCCCAACAATGGCAATTTGCAGCTCAGCGATGGAAGGGTGCAAGGCCGCCTTGGAAATAATATAGGCCGAAGTCGCCATCAAACCAATGCTGCTGCCGACGGTGGCCAGGCCAAGCAGAGCAGCCAGGGCCATCCAACTGGCGAATGGGGCAGTCAGTTTGAGGAGACGCCAGAGCGGGTGTTTCATACGGCGGCAAAAGCCTCCAGCATCTTTTGATACACCCCGTTTCGCTGGCGTAAAGAGGTATGCGTGCCGGCCTCGACAATCTGACCTCCCGCCAGCACCAGGATGTGATCGGCGTTCTGGATTGTGTTGAGCCGGTGAGCGATGATGAGCGCCGTCCGGCCAGGCAACAGGCGAGCCAGAGCCTCCTGCAAACACGCCTCGTGTTCAGGATCGAGGTGAGCCGTGGCTTCATCGAGAATGAGGCAGGGGGCGTCTTGCAAAAAAGCGCGAGCCAGGGCCAACCGTTGAGCCTGACCGCCACTCAGCCGCGCCCCCCGTTCGCCAATCAGGGTGTTATAGCCCTGAGGCAAAGCCTCGATAAAAACGTCGGCGCAAGCCTGCCTAGCCGCCCATTTAAGTTGATCGAAACTGGCGTTGGGCCGGGCCAGGCGGATATTGTCGGCAACAGAAGCGTGGAACAGATAGGGATTTTGCGGCACCCAGGCAATCTGGCTTCGCCAGGCGGCAGGGTCCAATTTCGCCAAAAGTTGACCATTGACGGTGATGGTACCCTGATCCGGCTCCATAAAGCGAAGTAACAAATAAGCAACCGTGCTCTTGCCCGCCCCACTGGGGCCTACCAGAGCCACACTCTGGCCGGGGGCGAGATGAAAAGTCAGACCGTTGAGCGCCGGACGCTGACCGTCTTCGTAAGCATAGTGGACATTGCTAAAACAAATCGCCGGCGGTGAGGTGAGGCGGCGGGGAGACGCACTGCTGCGGGACGCCTGGCAGGTGAACCGGGGGGCCGGGGTGTCCAAAACCTCGAAGAGTCGCCGGGCGGCGCTGGCCCCGGACATGGCGGTGTGAAAGCGGGTGCTCAGCGAGCGCAGGGGAGCATAAAATTCCGGAGCCAGAATCAAAACAAAAAAAGCCTGCTCAAAGAGCAGCCGGCCATACAATAAGCGCAAACCAACCTCGACCGCTACCACCGCGGTACTGAGGGTAGCAATCAGTTCCAGCACCAGGGCCGATAGGAAAGCCACCCGCAGCACACCCAGCGTGGTCTCGCCGAAGCGGTCACTCATACGAGCGATGATGTCAAGCTGGTCGCGGCTACGATTTAACATTTTGAGGGTAGGCAGCCCCTGCAAGACGTCAAGAAAATGGGCGCTCATGCGGCTCAAGGCAGTCCACTGCCGCTGGGTCATAGCCTGGGCCTGGCGGCCAATTAATATCATAAACAAGGGGATAAGCGGAGCAGTAAGCAGCAAAACCAATCCGGTCAGAAAGTCGAGGGGAAAAACAAAGCTCAGGATTGTCAGCGGAACCAGAGCGGCCAGGGCCAGGTGGGGTAGATATTGACCAAAGTAAGTATCGAGGGCTTCGATGCCCTCAACGGCAGTCGTGGCTAACTCCCCGCTGCGCTCGCCGCGAGTGTAGCGCGGGCCAAGGGCTAGCAGATGGGTGGTGAACTGCTTACGCAGGTCATTTTTGACCCGCCCGGCCACGCGCTGAGCCATGACTTCGCTGCCCCAAGTGAGGCCCGCTCGCAACAGGGCCAGAGCTAACAAGATGAAGAGCAGGGCCTGCACTTCGGCCAGACCCTGCCCATTCAAAAAAACCCGGCTGATTACCCGGCTCAACGTATAGGCCTGGGCCACCAGCAGCCCCCCCGCCAAGAGACCCAACCCGATAGCCAACGCGAGTTCGACGCGTACCGTTTGGGTTTGGCGAAAAAGGCGCTTATTGAGACTCATCAGTATTCAAGCTGCGAGTCCCGACCTAATCGGTGGCGGAAGACCCAGTAAGTCCAGCCTTGATAGATTAGCACCACCGGCACAAAAATGAGCGCCACGATGGTCATAACCTTGAGCGTGTAGGGGCTGGAAGAGGCGTTGTAGACGGTCAAGCTCCAAGCGGGGTTGAGGCTGGAAACAATGACGCGCGGGTAAAGCGACATAAAAATGGTGATGGTTGAGAGGGCAATTGTCACTGTGGTCATGATGAAGGCCCAGCCGGTGCGCTGGCGATGGATGAACCAACCAGCGGTCAGTAAAGCCGCACCGGCGGACAGGGGAACAATGCCGGGGTTGACGCCTAGCCGGGTAAAGGCGTCGGTCATAAAATAACCAACAATGACAAAGAGGAAAACAACGACCGTGGCCAGCGGCCCCACTTTTTTGGTGGTAGCCAGGGCGCGTTCAGCCACGTCCGTCGTCGTTTTGAGATTTAAGAAGATGGCGCCGTGCAGGATAAACATCGAGAGAGTGGTCAGGCCGCCGAGTAAGGCGTAGGGGTTAAGCAGGTTAAAGAAGCCGCCCACATAGTTCATTTCGGCGTCAATCGGCACACCGCGCAGCAGATTGCCCAGAGCCACACCCCACAGCAGGGCCGGCACGGCGCTGCCAATACAAATCGACCAATCCCAAATGGCCCGCCAGCGCGGATGTTTGTCTTTGCTGCGGAACTCAAAGGCCACGCCGCGCACGATGAGAGCCAATAACATCAGTACCAGGGCCAGGTAAAAGCCACTGAACATGGTGGCATACCATTCGGGAAAAGCCGCAAAAATCGCACCGCCCGCAGTGATGATCCAAACTTCGTTAGCATCCCAAACAGGGCCAATGGTGTTGATGATGAGGCGGCGTTCCCAGTCATCCCGGCCCAGGAAAGGCAGTAAAATACCAACGCCGAAGTCAAATCCTTCCAGGATGAAGAAACCAATAAAGAGAATGGTGATTAAAATAAACCAGAGTGTATTGAGATCCATCATTAATCTCCCCTTCTTACTTTAGATAAGCGCCCACCGGCACACCTGCTGGAGCGTCTGCCGGACCAGTCTGGTTGGCTTCACCCGGCCCCAGGCGAGCGTACTTAGCCAGAAGATAAATATCGGCCACCATCAGCACGCCGTAGATGAGGGTAAAGGCGATGAGCGAGGTCAGCACCATGCCCACTGTCACATTGGGCGAGACAGCGTCGGCAGTTTTTTGCAAACCAAAGACAATCCAGGGTTGACGAGCAATTTCGGTAAAGAGCCAGCCGGTGCTATTGCCAATATAGGGCAGGATAATTGCCCAGGGTAGCAGTCGCAGATAAAGTGGCTGTTGCTCATATTTATGGGTCAACGACAAGTAGAGGCCATACAAGGCCAGCAGTAGCATGACCATACCTACGCCGACCATGAGGCGGAAGCTCCAATAGCTGACAGCCACAGGGGGTACATAGTCGCCAGGGCCATATTTTTGCTCATATTCGGCCTGCAAATTCTTGATACCCGGCACTTCACCCTCAAAGCGATCATAGGCCAGGAAGCTCAGCAGGCCAGGGACACGGATGGCAAACACGTCGCGCCGCTCCGGTTCATTACCAACCGTAAAAAGAGACATAGCCGCCGGGCTTTCGCTTTCCCACAGGGCCTCGGCAGCAGCCATCTTCATAGGCTGAATTTTGAACATATATTGAGCCTGATTGTGGCCAATCAGTATCACCAAAAATGTAGCAATGACCGCATAAATCATACCCATCTGCAAGGAGCGCCGGAACACTTCCAGTTGGTTGCGCCGCAAGAGATGATAGGCGCTAATGCCAATGACAAAGAAGGCGGCTGTGGCCATGGCCGAGGTGAGGACGTGGGGAAATTGCACCCACACGTGGCCGTTAGTCAGCAAGGCAAAAAAGTCGGTCATTTCAGCCCGGCCATTGCGCAGGGTGTACCCAACCGGCTGTTGCATAAAAGAATTGGCAATCAAAATCCATAGGGCCGAGATATTGGACCCGATTGCCACCAGCCAGATGGTCGCCAGATGCAGCCTGGGTGAAAGTTTGTCCCAGCCAAAAATCCACAAACCCAAGAAGGTTGATTCCAGGAAAAAGGCCAGCAACGCCTCAATCGCCAGCGGCGCACCAAAAATGTCGCCGACAAAACGAGAGTACTCTGACCAGTTCATCCCAAATTGGAATTCCATCACAATGCCGGTTACCACGCCCATAGCAAAGTTGATCAAAAAAAGTTTGCCCCAAAATTTGGTCATGCGTTTGTAAACCTCGTTGCCCGTAGCTAGATAGAGCGACTCCATAATCGCTACCAAAATAGACAGGCCCAGAGTTAGAGGCACAAAGAAAAAGTGATAAGTTGTGGTAATGGCAAATTGCCATCGCGCTAAGGCTAACTCCATCATCGCCCTCCATCACTAAAAAGATTATTTAAAATGATTCGCCAGGATATTATGAGTATAGCGGAGAAGGCAGCGCGAAATTAGTGACAAATGTCACAATTGCCAGAGACAAATGACACATGTTCAGAGAATCAAAAAACCCGAAGGGTATGGTTCACCCAAACCCTTCGGGTTTAATGACTCCTTATCAGGGGAGTGAGGTACCCTGTGAAATCGAGCAGAATGCCTACAGCGTGGGTTGCCGGCGTATCATTTTGCGGCGGGCTTTGCGGATGGCTCGTTGTTTAGCCAAACGGCGCTGCTCACTTTTGGAAACAAACCAGCGTTTTTTGCGATAGGTGCTTAACACCCGAGCCTTGACAATCTCTTTTCTAAATCGCTTTAACAAAGAGTCTTGTGACTCTCCAGACCGTAATTCTACACTCATTTCACCCTCACCCCCTTTCAATCGGAGATTTTATCAGCAAGTGATCCATTAGGCAGATAGGGGCAGTTCGTCGATAGAACCGAGCTCACTTGCACCGTTTCCACCTGTGGCAAGGTCAACGGGCTCACTGCTGCTTATTAACTGTTGACCATCTTCGGCCAGACCGCCATTTCCATCGCCACCATGATAATGCTGGTAGCCGGTGCCGGCCGGGATGAGCTTGCCCAGTATAACATTTTCTTTTAAACCGAACAACTCGTCGCGCTTGCCTTCGATGGCGGCCTGAGCCAACACATTAATGGTATGCTGGAAGGAGGAGGCTGACAGGAAACTATCGGTATTGAGCGCCGCTTTGGTGATACCCAACAGAATGGGTCGCCCAGAGGCCGGGCGTTTACCCTGACTCATCAATTCCTGGTTCATATTTTGGAACTTTTGAAAATCCAGCAATTCACCGGGCAGGTATTCGCTGTCGCCGCTGGTTACAATCCGCACCTTGTTGGTCATCTGGCGGACAATTACCTCGATATGCTTGTCGTTAATCGGCACACCTTGGGAGCGATAGACCTTTTGCACCTCTTCCAGCAGGTAGAGCTGCGCTGCCTCGCGGCCCAATACCCGCAGAATGCGGTTGGGGTTGAGGGAACCTTCAGTCAATTGCTGCCCAACGACTACTTTGTCGCCATTGGCCACCCGCAACCGAGCGGCCGACTCAATTTGATACTCTTCCTCTTGGGTGGAGTCCCAATGGACGATAATCTTGTTTTCCTCGCGCTGCACCCGACCTGCGTTTTCGGCCAGAATTTCTTGCTCCCCGCGCTTGGCTAGTTTGGTTTTGGCGGCAATCTCATCACCATCCTCAACCAAAATCGACCAGTTGCCCGGCACTTCGTATTCATCCTTGCGGATTTCAGAAGAAATCACCTTGAGGATGCGGCTGCCGTCCTCGTGGGTAATCAATTCTACCCGCCCGTCCAGGTCAGAGATGATGGCTTCACCCTTGGGATTGCGCGCTTCAAACAACTCTTGTACCCGCGGCAAACCGTGAGTGATGTCTTCGACGCCGGCGACGCCACCGGTGTGGAACGTCCGCAGGGTCAACTGCGTACCCGGTTCACCAATGGATTGCGCCGCAATAATGCCTACCGCCGCGCCAATACCGACCAGACCACCACGGCCCATATCGCTGCCGTAGCACAAGCTACAGATACCGTGCTCAAGCTGGCAGTGCAATGGCGAGCGGACCAGCACTTTCTCCAGACCGGCCCTTTCGATGGCTTCGTAATCTTCCTCAGCCAGCATTTTGTTCTTTTCAACAACAACTTCGCCGGTTTTCTTGTCCACAATCTTCTTCAATGCAATCCGACCCAGCAGGCGCTCTTTGAAGCTTTCGCCCAGACCGGGGCTGTCACGTTTATCAATCGTGACACCGGATTTGGTTTTGCAGTCGTTTTCGTTGATGATCACATCCTGGGACACGTCTACCAGGCGACGAGTCAGGTAGCCGGCATCAGCGGTGCGCAGCGCGGTATCGGCCAAGCCCTTGCGCGCGCCGTGGGTGGAGATGAAGTACTCCAAGGCGGTCAAACCTTCACGGAAGTTGGAGCGAATGGGCAGGGCGATGATCCGCCCGCTCGGATCGGCCATCAGACCGCGCATCCCGGCCAACTGGCGAATCGGCTGGAAACCACCTTTGGTCGCCCCGGAGTCGGCCATAATCTTAATCGGGCTTTCGGGGTCGATAGCAGCGCGCACGGCATCAGTAACCTCATCGGTAGCCTCGGTCCAGAGCTGCACAGTCTTGATATAGCGCTCCTCGTCGGTAATCAACCCCCGGCGATATTGCTGCTCCGCTTTGGAAACTTGTTCGGTGACCCGATTAAGAATATCTTTCTTTTCCTCCGGAACGTTGATGTCGGACACCGAAATGGTGGTGCCGGAGCGGGTAGCATATTTGAAGCCAATCTTCTTAATATCGTCGACCAATTTGGCGGTGATATCAGGGCCCAGGGCGGCGTAGCTGATACCTACCAGATCTTTGAGCGAACCTTTATCCAAAACTTTGTTCACAAAGCGCAGGGATTCCGGTAGAATTTGATTAAAGAGTGCCCGGCCCACCGTCGTTTCAATTGGAGTCGTCTCTTTAGCGTCGAAGGTGTAGTGCAGTACCTTAATTTTGGCGTGAAGGTCCACCTTATCCAGGGCGTAGGCCAGAGCAATCTCATCGATATCGGTAAAGACTTTACCCTCGCCCTTTTTGCCATCTTCAGCCATAGTCAGATAGTACACGCCCAAGACCATATCTTTGGTGGGCGAAACCACTGGCTCACCATTGGAAGGCAGCAGGATGTTGCGGGTTGACAACATCAACTCGCGCGCCTCTTTGACCGCCTTTTCCGACAGCGGGATATGCACGGCCATCTGGTCGCCGTCGAAGTCGGCATTGAAGGCGGAACAGACCAACGGGTGAATTTGGATGGCGCTGCCCTCAACCAGAATCGGTTCAAAGGCCTGAATACCCAGGCGGTGCAGGGTCGGGGCGCGGTTGAGCAGGATAGGTCGAGTATGAA
>CAZRYD010000009.1:41825-45717 GCA_964604225.1 uncultured Caldilineaceae bacterium | reverse complement strand
CATTCCGTGGTGTCACCCCTTCCGCAATTCCTGCCTCAAAAAAAAGCCATAGGTGACTGTCAAGATTGCGGCAAACGAGAACCACTGCAGGGCATACCCCAGGTGTGGGCCCTCGCCGAGGGCTACGCCGCTCTCCTGCTGGGGCAAACTGTCGGCGGCGGCGTTTGGAGTGGGGAGTTGTTTGATAAAAATGGGCAGGAGCGGATAAGGTAACTGCTCCTGAATACGATCAATATCTACCCGGGACCAGGCCACCAGACGGGTTTGACCCTCTTTCAGTGGTGGATCGAGGGGGGAGAGCCAACTGGGCCGGGTCTGAGTTTGGTTGGCAATTCCTTCGACGGTGACTTCGCCGGGAAGATCATAAACAGCTAAACTGGCTGGATCGGGGTCTGAATCGCCTCTGGGAATCCAGCCCCGGTCAACCAATACCGCTTGATCGCTATCGCTAATTCGCAAAGGTGTGACCAAATGCAGGCCAGGCGCGTCGTCCAGTAATTGATTGCGGATGGCGATAGCTGCGGCATTGTCATAAGTACCTGTAACGATGACCCGCCGAAAATTCAATTCAGTGGGGTCAATCGGGCTGCCGGTGAGAGGAATAGCCGGCTGGTTCAGAGCAGTGGTAATATTCTGATTGAACGTGCGCCGCTCTTCCAGGCGTCGCAGTTGCCACAAACCCAGATTGATTAACATGATCAAGATGACCACTACCAATAAATGTTTCAGCAACCAACGTCCGGCCATTAATTTACGCATTAGCATAACGTCTGTTAGCAAACTTTTTGTGAAAAATTTAGCGGTTATTATAATCCCCTCGTCCAGAATGACGAATTTGGCCAAAATACAAAGCTGAGGCGTGTTCTTGAATGTGCTTGGTGAACGTTGTATAATTACCCCCGTAAAAAAGCGAGGCAATAGCAGCAAATTATCACCTCGGCCCAGTTGGGATGGTTATCCTATATCCATTTGTTTTAGATATGGTATCATGAGGGTAAATTGGCTCAAAGAATTTTTTCAAAGGCAAACCTCTAAATTTTATGATTGCTCAACTCGTCGAAATATCTGTTTTTATCAACAAGAAGACACCCTACCACTGCTTCAACTTCACTTATTAGTTATTTACGAATCACCAAACTGTTTTAGAAACCAGAAGATATGAGCACAACACCCACTATTCTAAATGTTGAGGATACCCCCGAAAACAGAATACTTGTCAGGCGTATCCTGGAGAGCCAGGGCTATAATGTAGTTGACGCTGTCAACGCCTTGGAGGGGATCAAGAAAGCTGTTGAAATCCGTCCAGATTTGATTCTGATGGATATCAACTTGCCCGATTTAGATGGATTCACGGCGGTAACTCGTATCCGTGGCTTTGACCAGCTTACTACGGTTCCCATTATTGCCCTGACGGCCCGTAATGTTATTGACGATCGGGACCGGGCCAAAGCAATCGGCTGTGATGCCTATCTCAATAAACCGATTGATTTTGAGGAGTTAATCAACTCTGTTGCCACGCATATTACCACCCGCCATAAACCGGCGGCGCCGGCGACCAAACGCGAACATTATCTACAAGAGCAGAGTATCACCCTCATTGCCGAGTTGGAACGCAAGCTCACCGACTTAAAAGTTGCCTACGACCGGCTGAAACACTTTGAAGAGGCTAAGAGTAATTTTATCTCTGTGGCTTCGCATGAACTGCGGACTCCGCTAACGGTAATTCATAGCTATACCCAAATGCTCCAGACCCTGCCGGCGATTAATAATGATGAAACCGCCAAGGAGCTGCTGGCTGGTGTAGCCAGAGGCGCTGCCCGTTTGAAAGATATTATGGATGACATGGTCAGTGTCATCCGGATGGAACTGGCCAATAGAGATTTTAAGTTTGCCCCGGTTTCGGTGCGGAATATTATTACTACGGTTGAGGCCGAACAGGCCAAAATTGCTTCTGGACGTAAGATCACCATCGAAACGGACATCGCCAAAGATTTACCGATTATCAATGGAGATGTCGACCAACTACATTCTGCTTTAACCCGAATTGTGGGCAATGCGATTAAATATACTCCGGATGAAGGCCGAATCACGATCAACGCCTGGCTATTGCCCAAAACCGCGGCTGAAGATCAGACGTTTGTGCAGATTGTAGTGGCAGATACGGGCGTTGGCATTGCTTTAGATAAGCAGAAATTAATCTTTGAGAAATTCAGTACCGCTGAAAACGTGGCTTTGCATAGTACCAGTAAAAGCCAGTTTATGGGCGGCGGCGCCGGTTTGGGGTTAACCATCGCCAGAGGCGTCATAGAGTCTCACAATGGCCGCATTTGGGTAGAAAGCAGCGGCTACGACCCGGAAAAACTCCCCGGTAGTAAATTTTTTATCATCTTGCCAGCCCAATAAGGGTTAAGGTGTATCGTTTACACTGACTAGACATCTGAGTCCAAGATGTAACTCAAACTCGTCGGCGACTCAGATTCATTTTTTATATGCTGTGGTTTTTCAATCCTGGCTTCGGTCAGGATTTTTATTTTCCAGAATGGACCCAAAATAATCACAGCCGATTTTCGGAGAAATAGTATTGGCGTTATAATAGGGCTCCACATGAAAAAGAGTTCAATTCAGCCCAAATTTTCTTATCCCACCCATATCCTGGCGGGGACAGTTTTAACCTATCAAAATCTCGTTTTTCTTGTTCTGGTGATCTGGCTCGCGGGTTGTGCACAGGCAACCCCGGCCATACCCGGTGCTGTCTATCGCGAAGAAACTGTGGTTTTACCCACGGGCGTCCCTAAGCCCAAGCCAACGCCCGTTGGCACCCGGGTAATTCCCATTGAAGAGGCCCTTACCCCGGCCCCTACACCAACCATCACTCCGATTCCTGACGAAGTTCGGGCGCTGGTGGTCAAAGTTTTGGATGGTGATACCATCAACGTGGTGATGGAAGGTGACCCGCCGGGCCGAACTTACACCGTGCGTTATCTTGGTATTGACGCGCCGCCCAATACGCCCAGCGTTCCCTGGGGAGGAGTAGCTTTTGAGGTCAATCGCAAATTGACCAGCGGAAAAGTGGTGCGTCTGGAGCGCGATCAGAGTGACGCAGATGCCGATGGCAATCTATTGCGTTATGTCTTTTTGGGTGATGATTTGCTCAGTATTACTATGGCTGAGCAGGGAGTGGCCCGGGCCGACATTTCCGAACCGGATACCCGGTTTCAGAAAGAAATTTTAGAAGCTGAAAGCCGGGCTAAGACGGGTCAATTGGGTTTATGGGGCAAGCCGCCTACGCTGACTCCCCGTCCCGCTAGCTCTCCGACCGAGGCGATCACTTCGACCACTACCCTAAAGGCGACCGTCGCCGTTACAACAACCACTGCCACAGAAACCACCCCAACCGTCGAACCAGAAGTGACTGCTGAGGCAACTCCAACCAGCCGCCCCTCGGCCACCACGGAATTACAAACAACTGGCACCCCTCAGACTGAGGAGGAAAGCCCAGCCGGTACCGCTACTTCTGCAGGAACTATTGAACCGACCCCTACTGGTTCCTCATCAGAGTAGGGGCGACTATGGCTGCTAACAAAAAGCTTGATTTATGGGGCTTGTTGAGCTGCCTGGGACTGGCTTTGGCTTTTCGTCTGCCCGGCCTGACCGTTTTTCTGACCGCCGACGAAGCCCGCTCCTGGTTTGGTCGCTCCATTATTTTTCTTGATTCACTGCTGCGAGCGAATTGGGCCAACACCGGCCCCGGCGGCGAAGTTCCCTTCATCGAAAATGTTTCACTCAGCCCGGCCCCCGGAGTGACCACCATGTGGACTGGGGCGCTAGGCATTGTGCTTGAATATTTACGTCAAGGCGCCCCCGGTTCGCTCAGCCAATTTCTGCTGCACCT
>CAZRYD010000009.1:31206-41725 GCA_964604225.1 uncultured Caldilineaceae bacterium | reverse complement strand
GGCAGGACAAAAGATGAGGGCGGAAAAGATCACTCCATCCTCCAGCCTTCAGCCTTTATTCTTTTCTCCGGCGCTTTCGCCGGCCTGGCCTGTCTCTCTAAATACCCGGCTCTCTCCCTGGGCGTCTTTATAGCCTTGACGATGTTGATAGTTTATCTTTGGCCAGGGCTAACCTCTGAGAAAATTGCTAAAGCGCAAAACCCAAAATCTAAAATCCAAAAAGCGTTGGTCCGCTGGCTTAAAGATATGGTCTGGTGGTCTGTAAGCGCCGCAGGGGTCTTTGTGCTGTTCTGGCCGGCCATGTGGGTCGACCCCCTCGGCCCGGTAACCACTATCCTCCAGGACGCCCTGCGCGCTTCCGGCGCTTCTCATCCCAAGGGGAGTTTCTTTTTGGGCCAACCTGTACCCGATCCCGGCTGGCTCTTTTATCCCTTGGTCGCTCTTTTCCGGACCACGCCGGTCGTGCTGTTGGGGTTACTGTTGGCTGTGTGGTTTGCGCTAAGCCGGCGAACGGCGAATGAACGCATGAACACATCGACGAATCGGCCAGACCTCAACCAATACGCCCTACGTTCTACCCCCTACCTGACCCTCGTCATTCTCCTGGCCTATGTCCTGTTCTACGGGCTTCTGGTCACCTATGGCGGCAAAAAACAGGACCGTTACCTGTTACCCGTTTTCCCGGCTCTGGCCATGCTGGCCGCCATGGGGTATTCTCACGCCTCACGCTTCACGCCTCACGTTTCACGTCTCGCCGGGTTGTTATCTCTCATTGTTCTGGCTGTTCAAGCAGTGCTGGTCATACCGAGCTATCCTTATTATTTTTCTTTCTACAATCCCCTGGCGGGTGGCGGTCAGGCTGCCGCCCGCATGCTTCAGGTGGGCTGGGGTGAGGGTTTAGATGAGGCCGCGGCGTATCTTAACACCCGGCCCAACGCCGAGTCGCTCAAGGTGGTTTCCTGGTATAGCACCACCTTTGAACCTTATTTCAAGGGACACGCTATCTACAAAATTGATGAGGAAAAAATCTCCCGTAGTCCCAAGCCGGGCCTGGCTGCCGATTACGTGGTTTTTTATATCAACCAGACGCAGCGGCAGTTGCCTTCAGAAGGGGTGCTGCAATTTTTCCGGGCCAGCGCCTCGCCGGTTTATACCGTCACCTTAAATGGCCTGGATTACGCCTGGATTTACCCATCCGTGGCGATGCAGCACGTGCTTGACGGTGAGATTCGCCTGGTGGGTCAAGCGGAATTGCTGGGCTACAACCTCACCGATGAAGCCGGCCGGCCGGTGACGAGCGCCTATCCAGAGAGCGTGGTGATGCTCTCGCTTTATTGGGAGTGGCAAGGGCAGGCTGCCGCAGACAAATTGCGGGTGAGTTTGGTTGACGAGCACAAGCAGACGCGCGGCTATGGGAATCCTATCGAAACAGTGGCCCCGGTGCCGCGAGCGGATTGGCAGGACGGCATGGTGGTGCGGGACGACTTTGCCCTGGTTATTTTTCCAGACACGCCGCCGGGCAAGTATCGTTTGGCAGCCTGGATTGAACGACCCGCCACCGGCGAAACGGTAGGAGTTTTTCCGCTGGAAGAAAAGCTTGAGATTGTTCCTCGTGAAACTGTTGCCGGGAGATCAAATCAGTAACGCATGAGTTCGCTTGAAATTCCATCACACCCGCCGTCCAAAACTCAAAACTCACGTATTTTCTGGCTGGGACTGCTTGTACTTGTTCTGGCAGCTATAGCTTTGCGAGCCAGACTCTTAAATAGCTTCCCTCTCTCCCCTGATGAGGGCATTCACCTGATGTGGCTGCGCTTGCTTTCGGCCGGCTATCAACCCTATACCGAAGTTTATATTACCTATCCGCCCCTCTATCCCCTGGCTATTAACGCCGTCTGGCAGATGTTCCCCACCGAAGCGGCCCAACGCTGGTTTAGTGTCCTTTACACTTTGTTTGGCGCAGTCGGGATTGCTTTATTGGCCCGCAAGTTGGCCGGTACGGCGGCCGGCCTGGTGGCCGCCTTCTTGACGCTTTTTTCGCCGGTGTTGATGGAACCCTCGCGGGCGATCCTGGCCGAATTTCCCTCGGTGGCCTGGTCGGTCTGGGCCATCTGGCTGGCCTGGCTAGCCGGTGATACACCAACATCGTCATCAACCAGACGCCGCACTTTGTTGCTTCTGTCCGGCTTGTGCCTGTCTGCCAGTTTGCTGACCAAACTATTATCGCCCTTTGTAGCAATTTTGATCCCCTTGATTTTGATCACCCACCGGTATCAAGCACAGAATGTTGACCACGCTGCAAGCCGCATGTTTCACGTTTCAGGTCTCAAACCTCTGCTAATTGACCTCCTGGTTTGGGGTCTGGCGGTGCTGCTGCCCGCCCTTATCCTGGTCTCTGCTTTCAATATTCAATCTCTGGTTCAACAGGTGGTCGCCCAACGCCTGGAAGCGCGGGCTGCCTCCACCGAGACCGAACCTTTCTGGCCGCCGCGCTACGAGCGAGGGGTCATGTTCGTACAAGAAGATACGGCGCTGGTCGTGCTGGGACTGATCGGCCTCGGGTTGGCCTGGGTGCATCGCCAGCAGGGGCGATGGCTGCTGCTCGCCTGGTTGCTTTTGGCGCTGGCGATGTTGGCCGCCCACAACCCAATCCGTTACAAACATTATCTCATTCTTATCCCTCCCCTGGCCATCTTTGGGGGTATCGCTGTGGCCCAATGGGGTTTGGCCTTCAAAGGGTTACAAGTCAAGAACAAGAGTCCCCATCTACCTGAGCGGCGCGCCAAAATCATAATCCTGGTGGGCTTGATCGTCCTCATCGAGCTTTACGCCTGGCAGATTCCGGCTGCCCTGAAACTCTGGCAGGCCAAAGCTGCCGCGCCCCAGCCTCCCCCCGACGAAGTGGAGGCGCTGGCTTTCATTGACAATGTTACAGCCCCCCACGATTGCCTGATCTCCGACGACATGCCGCTCCTCTACTGGAGCGGCCGCATGGCCCCACCCGAATTGGCCGAAGTTTCGACCAATCGCCTAGAGTCTGGGGCCCTGACCACCCCCGAATTAATCGCCATCAGCGACCAATATGACTGTCAATTGGTGGTTGCGGTCTCTAATCGCATCACTAAATATTTACCCGATTATATGGCCTGGGTTAAGCAAAACTATTTGGGGCGCTTTCACTATGGCGAAGATGACCTGTACCTGGCCAAAGTTAATACGGACCCGCGCCCGGCGACGCCGTTGTGGGCCGATTTCGACGGGCGGATTATCTTGCATGGCTACACTTTGCCCCAGGCCGCGGCTCCCGGCGAGCGTGTGCCCTTGACCCTGATCTGGCAGGCTCAAACGCAGCTCAATACCGATTATGCTATTTTTGTCCAATTACGCGATGCCGCCAATACCACCCTGGCCAACGCCGATCACCAACCTTACCAGGGATTGGTCCCTACCTCAACCTGGCCCGCCGGCAGCGTCATCCAGGAGGTGACCTGGCTGTCTTTACCCCCAGAGCTTCCAGCCGGGTCTTACCGTATTTATGTCGGCCTGTATCGCCCCGATAATTTGGAACGACTGCCATTGCAAAACGATACTTCGGGCGAAAACGCGCTCATTTTGGGGCCGTTGGTGGTGGAATGACTCACGTTTCACGGTTCACGCTTTTTGTGTTTGTAGCCGCTTTATTGCCCCGCCTCTACGCCCTGGGCACGTTTCTCACCATTGACGAGGTTAAATGGGCCGAAGGCGCAGCCCAATTTTTATTGGCGCTCCACTCCGGTGACCTGGCTCGAACCTATTGGCATTTTTTCCCTGGTATTCTGATTACCTGGGGCAACGCCCTGGCCTTAGGGGCGACCTGCTTATCGGCTGCTGATCTGGCCCAATGCGCCAACAGTCACGTGGCTAACCTGCCTGAATTTATTGGCTGGCTGCGGCTTACCCCCGTTTTATTTGCCACGTTTGGCGTCACCGGCGTCTATCTTCTAGGTCGAAAATTAGTCGGTGAAAAAATCGCTTTACTGGCTGCTCTCCTGCTCGCCTTTGACCCCTTTTTTATTGCCCACTCGCGCATTCTCAACGGTGATTCCACTGCCGCCATTTTGATGTTCCTCTCCCTGCTGTCCTTTCTATTTTATTGGCTCAAGGTATCCTCGCGTGACAACTTTCAGCCTTCCTCCTTTCGCCCTCAGCCCTTCCTCCTTCTGTCCGGTGTACTGGCCGGGTTGGCCCTGCTGACCAAATTGCCGGCTCCGCTGATTGGTCTCTTTATCGGCGGCTTGGGCTTGGTCGCGCTGGCCCGTGACTGGCCCCAGCACGGTTGGGTGGCAGTGCGACATTGGCTTGGCGCTGTGGCGACATGGGGCCTGGTCGCTCTGCTTGTATTTGGGCTGTTGTGGCCGGCTCTGTGGATCGCTCCCATCGCCACGCTACGCCAAATGTATTTCGACTCTTTTGAGGTGGGTGGCGTCGGTGAGGGGCACGATGCCTTTTTTCTAGGGCAAACGCTGGATGATCCCGGCCCCTGGTTTTATGCCTATGCCATCGCTTTCCGTTTGACGCCGGTAGTGCTGGTGGGGCTGCTCATCGCCCTGGGCTGGCTGCTAACCAGATTTAGGCCGCGGCGTGAAGCGTCACCACGGCAGATGCCTGCACGTTTCACGCCTCAAAATGCAGAACTCCTCTTGAGCTGGGTGCTGCTAGCCTTTGTGATTTTCATCATTGGTTTAGCCAATGTCAGCCCCAAAAAATTGGATCGCTATGTCATGGCCGTCATTCCGCCGCTGCTTTTTCTGGCTGCCATCGGCCTGGCCAAGATCGAGCAGCTACTCAAATTCCCCCTTGCTCCCACCTGTCCCTCGAATAGGGGGATGTTCCTCCGCTCTCCGGTAGTTTCGTTTGTTCTGCTGGCCGGGTTTGTAATCCTTCACCTGACCTCGGCTCTGCTGGCCGCGCCTTATTATCTGACCTATTATAACCCGCTGCTGGGTGGCCCACAGCAAGCGGCGGCTCAAGTGCCGGTCGGCTGGGGCGAAGGCATGGAACAAGCGGCCTATTACTTGAACAATTTGCCCAATGCCCAGTCGTTGAGCGTTTCAGCCTGGTACGGCGATATGTTTCAGCCCTATTTTGTGGGCCAGCGAGCCAGCTTTGCCGATGATGGCCGGGCGCAACTCGCCGCCGATTATGTCGTCTTTTACATCAACCAGATTCAACGGCAAAAACCCTATCTCGGCTTAATCAATTATTTTCGAGCCAATCAGCCGGTTTTTGTGGTCAAGATTGGGCCGTTTGGCCAGGTAACTAACGGGCCGGGGACAAATTGGGTCGAAGTCTACCAGGCTCCGGCAGCCCAGAGCGCCAGCGGCGCGCCCAAAATCGAGGGGGTCGCTCAACTGCTGGCTTACAAGGTTGCCGAGGGCGGGGGAGCGGGTCAAACCGCTTCTTTGTCGGCGGGAGAAGCCGTGCCAGTAGCCCTCTTTTTTCATGTGCTGGGCCCTTTGCCGGAGCAGGCGTCGTTTGAGGTTGCCTTAGTTTCACGTGACTCTACCCTGAATCAACCGTGGGGCGTGTGGCATGCTAAGCCTATCAGGGGTGACTGGTTGGAGGGCGCTGTCATCGAATTACCCGGCACGCTCGCCCTCCCCGCCGATCTGCCGCCGGGCGATTATCGACTGCTTGTGACCTTGCAAAAGGTTGATGGCTCGACGCTGGCTGAATTTGCCATTTCTGACAAGGATCCGGCCATTGTCGTCAAATAATAAAATGAGCACAGCAGCCAAGATGAAGTCAATACCCGGTGCCACACCTGTTAGACTTAAATTTCAGAAATCCGCCAACAGGCGGGAATTGCTGGGGGTTGGGCTATTGTATACCCTCCTGACCTTAGGCTTGACCTATCCGCTGGTGGGGCAGTTGGCTACGGCCGCCGCGGGTTTTGCAGGTCGGGATTCGTGGCAGCATGTTTGGTATCAATGGTGGCTCAAGGAAACGCTGCTAGAGCTGGGCATCTGGCCGGATTCGGTGACGTATCTCTATTATCCGTTGGGAGCCGAGCACCCGGTTTTGGCCCTGCATCCCTACGTGCCGCTGGTCTCGCTGCCGTTAACGCTGCTGTTTGGGCCGCTGGTTTCCTACAACCTCGCCTTTTGGCTCAGTTTTATTCTTTCCGGCCTATCCGGCTATTTATTGTGCCGTTATCTCTGCCGCCAGCCCGCAGCCGCGTGGATTGGCGGTTTAATTTTTGCTTTTTATCCCAATCGTTTGGGTCATGCCGCTGCCGGTCATTTACTGTTAACCACCAACTATTTTCTGCCGTTATATGCCCTCTCTCTCCTCGTTTTGCTGGAACGGCCCTCGCTCAAAACGGCCCTGTGGCACGGCCTGGTCACAGGGCTGTTGGCCCTGGCCCAACCGACCCACATCGGCTACGGCATAATCCCTATCTTTTTGTTTCTGGTCGGGGAACAGGTCATCAAGACTGCCTTACGAGCAAATGCGAACGTACAAAAGGGACAACACGGTCCAGTCATTCGCCCTTCGCTCATTCGCTCATTCGCCTGGCTTGCCGCAGCGGGACTCCTGGCCCTGGTCCTCTTTCTGCCTTTTGCCTGGCCCATCTTCAGCCAGAGCCAGCAGGGCGATTTAGCCTATCTGACCCCCGAAAATGTGACCGAGCACTCCACCGATTTGCTTGCCTTTCTCATGCCTTCGCCGTACAATCCTATCCTGGCTCAGACCGGCTTGGTTCCCGCTTTCAGCCAGTCAATTATCGGCGGCTTGCGTGATCTGGAAGAGCAACTGGCCTACCCAGGGTTGGTCGTTTTGGGACTGGCGGGATTGGCAATTTGGCAGCACTGGCGCGTCGCCCGCGTCTGGTTGGGTTTGACCCTGGGGTGTGGCCTCTTATCATTGGGGCCGCTGCTCAAAATTGGCGGCCAGGTGACGACCATCCTGCTGCCATACGCCTGGTTGATAGATTTGCCTTTTTTCACCTGGAGCCGCACCCCCGGCCGGCTCAACGAAACTGTTATGCTGGGGTTGGCGGTGCTGGCGGCGCTGGGCGCGGCCTGGCTTTTGGGCCAAATAGGCCGCTGGCGAACCTGGGTTGTGGCCGGCGTGTCCCTGCTCATAGTCATAGAGTTTGTAGTTATTTTACCTTTTCCGGTGGAAGCTCGACTCATCTCTACCTATTACCCCGAATTGGCTCAAGAGCCGTTGAGCGGGGGCGTTCTCGAACTGCCTGTAATCGGTTCCCGGCGAGCCAGCAACTACGCTATGTACTATCAAACTGTTCATCAGCATCCGCTGGCCGGCGGCTATATCGAGCGCGACCCGCCGGGCACGGTTGAACTGAAAGAATTTCTCAATCAACTGGTCTCACCCCTGCCGCCCCAAACAGTTTTCACTGCGCCTGTCGAGGCGGACCGCCTGGCGATTTTGGCCGACATGCACATTGCACGGGTGATTGCCCACCCCGCCTTACTGACCGACCGGGCCGCACGAGCTACCCGCGCTTACCTGCCGCTTTTGTTGGGAGCCACCGTTTTTGCCGATGCCGACACTCTGGTTTATGCTGTCCCGCCCGAAGCAGTTAACACCCGCCCCGACTGGCAAATTTTGCCCGATCAGGAAAACTGGGAGGTGGGACGTGACGGGGCGGTGCTCAGGTTGAAAGAAACCGGCTATCTTTTTATCTATGCCGCCGAGGCCGGCGGTGTCCAGTTAAATTTTCAGATTGACCCGTCTCCGCAGCCGCTCCAACTTTCGCTGCAACTCAATCATAAGGTGGCCGAAAGTTTTTCGCTGGCTGAGGCGGCTTATACTACTGGCCCGCTGTCGCTGCGTCGAGGCTTGAACTATCTCCGGCTGTCAACAGAGCCGGCCGCGAAACTGGATTTTTTACACCTAAACGTGCAGCGAGTAAGCAACTAAAAGATTACCATGACCGCCCTGCTTAACCGTCGCTCTAAATTTTATCCTTTGTCGTTATCGTCGCCTGTAATATATCTGGCCATCTTTTTGGCGGCCTTTGTTCCGCGGGTGCTGGCGCTTGACGCCTATGTGGCCCCCGACGAAGGCAAATGGGTCTATCGCTCGGCCCACTTTTTGCAGGCTTTCCTGTCGGGTAACCTGGCCCAAATGACCAGCGTCGCGGCCACGCCTGAGGTCGAAGTGCTGGCTCCCGCCGTACCGACCATGTGGAGCGGGGCGCTGGGCTTAGCCGCTAAATATTGGTTGGGCAGCGATCCCAAGCCGGCCACTCTTTTAACTTACCTGGCCGCCGTTCCCGACAAGACCGAAAAAATACCGCTCGAATTCTACCCCTGGCCTCGCTTTCCCACGGTCCTGCTGACCAGCCTGGCTGTGTTGGTGATCTATTTTTTACTCTCAAAATTAGTGGGGTCGGGCGCTGCCCTGCTGGCGGCCCTCTTGCTGGCCTTCGATCCCTTTTTTATCGGCCTTTCACGGGTTATTCACCACGATGCGCTGGTGTCGATTTTTATCGTGTTGTCGCTGCTGGCCTTGCTGGTTTATAGCAGTCAGGCTGAGGTTGAAAAGGCCGGCTCCAAATCGCGTCTGATCTGGTTGATCGTCTCAGGCGTGGCTGGCGGCCTGGCTTTGCTGACCAAGCCCACCGCGCTTTACCTGGTCCTATTTGTGGGACTTTTCCTCTTGTTTGAACAGGGATTGCCGCGCCGCGCCTCGGACTGGCCGCGAGTGCTGGTCGCCGGTTTGATCTGGGGCTGCATCGCTTTGGCGACCTTTGTGATTCTCTGGCCGGCCTTGTGGGTCGCACCCCTGGCCACCTTGAGTGGACTCCTGGCTCGCTCGGCCAGCGCCGTGAGCGAAAACAACAACTACTCTCTCATCCCGGCTGCCACCACCCCCCTGCCGGAACTGGGCTTTTTGTTTTATCCGGTCAACTGGCTGTTCAAAACTACCCTGCCGGTTTTAATCGGCCTGATGGCTTTGATAGTGGGCCTGATGCGCGGTTGGTTTGAGCATGGGCGAATGAACGGATCAGCGAATGAGCCAAACAACCCATTCGCCATTCGCCATTCACTATTCACTATTCACCATTCGCTTACCCGTTGGACCACCCAATGGTTCGCCCTCTTCTCTCTCCTCTTCTACCTGCTCCTCCTCCCCGCCGACACCCGCGACATCCGCTACTTTTTACCCGCCGCCCTTATTTTACAAATCCTCGCCGCCATCGGGATAGTCGCTTTAGCTTCGCGACTTCACCTTTCACCTTTCACCTTTCACCTTTCACGTTTTAGCCTCCTTATTTTTCTCGTCCTCATCCAACTCGCCCTGACCCTCATCTACGCGCCCTACTTTGTGGACTATCTAAATCCGGTGGTGGGCGGCCCCTGGTTGGGACCGCGGCTGGTCAAAATAGGTTCCGGCGAGGGCCTGGATCAAATGGGGCGCTACCTGGACCAGAAACCAAACGCCACAAAGCTGACCGTCGCCACCAGTTTTTGGGAGAGTTTTGTCCCCTTCTTCTCTGGCCGTTATACTAAGCCTCATTACGCTGAAGAAACCGATTATATTCTCGTCTATCTCCGCCAAATCCAGAATAACAATCCTTTTCCCGAATATTGGGCCTACTTCTCGGCCCGGTTGCCGGAGCATAAAGTGACCCTGGTTGGCCTGGATTATGCCTGGCTCTACCCCGGCCCGCAGCTTCGTATAGCCCGCGAAGCCGATTTTGCCAATGGGATCAGCCTGCGCGGTTATCGGCTGGACCGGCCCGCCGCTCAAGCCGGCCAGACGGCCATGCTGACCCTGGTCTGGGCCGGCGCGACATCCGCTCAAGCAAGCCAAAAGGTAACGGTTCGACTGCTCGATCAGGCCGGCCAGCCTTTGGCCGAAAGCAGCGGCCCACTGCTTGATCCCGCCGGCCCTTCCCCCGTCGAAGGGCACTACCCGCTGCACCTGCCCGCCGGCACGCCTCGCGGCGACTACCCCTTTGAGGTGTCGCTAGGGAGCGTGTCCCATCAGATCGATCTGCTGCCGGTGCGCTTGTTAGATCAGCCGCCGGCCCAACTGCCGTTGTCAATCAATTTTGCGGATGTGATTCTCCTGGGTGGGGCCGAGGTGCGCGCTGCGTCCACCTCTGGAGTTTTTGACCTGAAATTGGTCTGGCAGGCTCAACAGCCCATCTCGCAATCCTATACCACCTTTGTCCACGTGGTGGACCAGGCCGGGGCCATTTGGGGCCAGGTTGACCGGCTTCCCCACCTGAACGGCAACGAACTGCCGACGACCCAATGGCAAACCGGCGAATGGGTGGTCGACACTTTTCAACTGAGCCTCAAGCCTAACGCGCCTCCCGGACACTATAGCCTTTTAGTTGGCTGGTACAACGGGCCAACCCTGGAACGATTGCCGCTGCTGGGTCCGGCTGAAACCCAGACGGCGGCTGAGATCACCACCCTGACTATACCCTGATGCAAATTCAAAGCGACGACAACGCGGTAAAACGCCGATTTGAAAATGGGCAGTCTCAAGACGA
>CAZRYD010000009.1:0-31106 GCA_964604225.1 uncultured Caldilineaceae bacterium | reverse complement strand
GTCTGGCGGCTCTTGGGCCGGCGGGTAGCTTTGCTCAGCGGGATCCTCATTGCCCTTGACCCTTTTTACCTGAGCGATTCACGGGTCAACCGGGCCGAGGCGGTTATCACCGGCTTGATTACCCTCTCGATGTTGGCCCTCATTTTCTGCTATCGCCAGCCCCGCTGGCGTTATGTCATTTTTTCCGGCCTCCTGGGCGGGCTAAGTTTTCTGACCAAAATTCAGGCCCTGGCCATATTGCCGGCCGTGGCCCTGATTGGCCTTTTCATTTACGGAAGTAGGGCTTCTGAAAAAGGAAAACCTTATCCCCTACTTCCTACTTCCTACTTCCTACTCCTCTTCGGCTTCGTCTGGGCCGTCGCCGCCGGATTGACCTGGTTCAGCCTCTGGCCGGCTATGTGGTCGACTCCCCTGGAAACCCTCACCCTGGTCTACAATTACACCACCCGCAAGGTTGGTGCGGAGGGGGTCAACCTGTTCTTTATGGGCCAAACCTACGCCGACGCCGACCCCGGCCCGATTTTCTATCCCTTTACTTTTTTGATGCGGGCCGCTCCCCTGGCTTTGCTCGGTCTGACCCTTTATGCCGCTCGGCTCACGCTTCACGCTTCACGTCTCATCTCAAAGCAGCCTAAAAGTGACGTCCTACGTCGCGCCCCTTTCACCCTCAAAGCTGGCCTGATTCTGGTCATCTACATTCTGGTTTACACCTTAGCCATGACAATGGGCAGCCACAAGCAGGATCGCTATCTGTTGCCCATCTTTTTAAGTAGTGACATTCTGGCCGGGATGGGGCTGGTTTATCTATGGGCTGGCTTGAAAAAACGATTGGCAAGCAAGCCAAATCTGCCTACTCCCTACTCCCTACTCCCTACTCCCTACCTGGGTGGGGCCTTGTTCGTTGCCCTACTTATCCTCCAATTGGCCACCAGCTTGCCCCATCACCCCTACTATTACTCCTACTTCAACCCCCTGTTGGGTGATGGCCCCACGGCTGTCCGTACCATGCGGGTGGGTTGGGGCGAGGGCATGGACCAGGTGGGCGCGTATCTGGCGGCCAAGCCTAACAGCCGTGACCTGGTAGTTGCCTCGCGCTTTACGCACAATATGCTCGGCTTCAAGGGCGAGCAGATTTCGCTCTTGCCGGATGGCCGCTGGACCCAGGCCGATTACATTGTGCTGTACATCCAGCAGGTGCAGCGGCGGCAGGAACCCAGTCCCGGCTTTATTGATTATTTTCAAGCCCGGCCCGCCGAAAAGATCATCACTATCGGCGGTATTGATTACGCCTGGATTTACCCCATCCCCTTCAGCGTCCCGGCTAACCCTGAGATCAGTGTGAAACCTAACCAGGCCGCCTTGATAGGGTATCGCTGGGAAGGGACGGGACAGTTTCGCCTCTTTTGGGAGAATCTGGGTTTGCCGGCTGACCGACAATGGCTGACCCGTTTGGCCGGTCGCGCCGCCACAAGCAACTGGGCGATTTGCCAGCCGGACCCGGCCTTTATCACTCAGGCCCAAACACCCGGCGCATACGTCGAAAGCCTGTGCGCCCCAACTGTGGCCGAACTACCGGCCGGCGTCTATACCATCGAATTTGCACTGATTTCCACTCTGCCTCAAGGGGTGAAGCCAGAGCCGGAGCCTTTCGTCTTTCCCGAAGGCTGGCAGGCGGCAACGATCACCTCCACCGGCCAGGTGGTGGATACCCCCGACCAAGAACGCTTGGACGCGGTTGCGGATGAGGGTGTGCCGGCGACTGCGCTACGCCTGGATCGTATTTATGCTGGCCGGATTCGCCTGCTCGCCTACCAGCTTGATCCGGCCATGCCCCAGCCCGGCCAGACGGTCAATTTGATCCTTTACTGGCAGCAACTTCAAGAAGTGCTCGAACCGGTGCGGCTGACCGTGCAACTGGCCGACAGCCGCAGCCTGCCCCTGGGCCGGGTTGACGCCAGCCTGCCCGCCGACACATGGCTCCTGGGCGAGGTCATCACCACTTCCCACCAGTTTGAGCTAGCGCCCGATTTGGCCGCACCGCTGGCGGCTCAAGTGGAAGTAACCTTGCAGAACCAAGCCGAAGTGTTACTTCAGCCTACTACTGCGGCCGGCGAGGCCCTCGATATGGATACAGCACGTTTTACCATCGCTCCGCAGCAGTGGCCGGCCCTGGACAAAGCTGTGCCAGTGGCAGCAGTCTGGCAAAATGGTATTGCCTTGCGGGGCTATACGCTTTTGCCAGTAGTGGCTCAGCCGGGCGCTTTACTGGAGGTGAGTTTGTTTTGGGAGGCGGAGCAGCCGGTGGCCGAGAATTATGTGATTTTTGTGCACTTGCTGGATGAAGCGGGCCAGATCAAGGCTCAAAATGACGATTTGCCGCGTGTGGGGGCCTATCCGACCTTGTGGTGGCTGCCCGGCCAAATCGTCGAAGATACCCACCCCCTGGTTTTGCCGCCGGATTTGCCCCGAGGCGCTTATCAACTGGTGGTGGGCCTCTACCGGCCCGACGATGGCGCGCGGCTGCCGCTTAGTGATGGCGGAGATAGTTTTAAAGTTGGTCTGGTGGAGCTAAAGTGATTATGGCGCAGGGATAAAGTTGTTAGTGATGACCCACTAGCAAGCGGCAGCGGCGGTTACTTGATGCCCGATCTCATTCAGATGGCGGTCACGCTCGAAGTAGAGGAGACGATGGTGAGCGGCATCGTCAGCCCTGTAGATGGGCAGCAAATCCAGGTAGGGGATATTTTTCTGGGCCAACATCTGGGCCATCGCCTGGTTGGGGGCGGCATAATTCCAGGCGATACCGGCAATCTCAACCCCATATCGTGAAGCGTAGCGTTGGCGGCTCTCCTGGTAGGCTTGCTCGCTGGATTGGGGAAATTCTGGGATGATAAGGGCGCCCAGTTTGGCCTCTTTTGAGTCGGTAATGGCCTTGATCTGATCAAAGAGTTGGCCAATGATGGCCCAGCCTTCAAGCAATGGGGCCGGCGTATCGGGTCCAATAGGAAAGTCGGGCGCGTATTTCATCAGTTCAAGATCATCTCTGAAGGTGCTGCTGGTTGCCGTTACCGGTGGTGGGGCGACCCAGGCGGTCAACCATTTGCTGATGCCGGTGTCTTCAAGGTCTTGCCGCTTATCCTTCAGCCACTTGGCCACCTTGGAGTCGGAATGAGCCAAGATATAATAAATCTTTGAGTTACGTCGCAGAAATTGTTCAAACGCCGGAACGCGTTCGTAAGGGCTGGGGTGTTGCCAATCGATCCAACTCTTTTTGAGCTGGCCTGTCCCATCCAATTCGATTAGATAGCCGCCAAAAGTATCAAACCAGCCATCCTCCACTTTTCTAGAGTCAAACGCATCAATATCGTTGCCGATATAGAAATCAACCAGCACTAAATCCGGGTTGTAACGGATCCCTTCGTGCTGGAGAAAAAATAACTCTTCAGCGCTACTGTAATAGGCTGTGCCCCCGTTGATGACCTCAATGGGGCGCTGATAGTGTTCATTAAGACACGTTTCCAGCAAATACGGAAAACCCTTGGCAATCGGCACATTGATGCCTTCGGTAAAAGAGTCGCCTAGAAGCAAAATGCGGAAGGTTCCTGGCAGCTTTTGGTAGGTATGTTCAAAATCATTGAGGCCCAGCGAGTTGGTTTGCACCTGGACCTCAAACTCGTTGTCAGAACTATAATGCACCAACGCGTTGGGCTTGAGACGCCAGCCTATCTTTGGGTCAGTTCGATACAATTCGTCGCGAACAAGATGGCGCGCATTCAACGCCGCCAAGGTTTCGTCCGGAACGAAGCGCAGGCCAATTTCCAGGGCAATCAGCCCCAACAGCAGTCCAAAAACCACCAGGCTAAAATACTTTAAGAGGGTTCTCAGATGAGGTTTCATCTTAAACGCATACTATCGCACCCGCATTTTTATGGCAAATTTATGACCCACCAGATGACTAACAAAAAAATAGCCAAAGTCTACTTCTTTGTGCTAGAATATGGCCCTAGTTTCAATACTTTTCAAATGACGTAGTTTAGCCCCTTGTGGGCGGGCACAAGGCCCGATGCTACAGTCTTATTTTAAAAGTATTGGCCCTAGTTTAGGCCCGAAGTACCCTCCGAAGCTGGATGATTTTGTCCAGCTCAATTTTTGACTAAAGAAACTTGGAAAAAGTGACTGTCTTAGAGAAGCAACAACCCAGGGGGAAAAGCTGGCTGGTTGGGCTGGGTTGGTTGTTGGTGATTCTGCTGGCCGTAGGGCCGCGAATTGTCGATCTGAATATTTTTTATGCCCGGGATGAACTGGCTATCTGGCCCTGGGCCGACCAATTTACCCTGGCCGTGTGGGCCGGCGACCCAGCCGGTACCCTGACCACCAGCGATTATCCGGGCATTCCCCTGTTCTGGACCCAAACCCTGTTTCTGACCCTCAAGTACAATTTGCCCGCCCTGTTCCCTCAGACCGCGGTACCGTTGGACCAATTGAGTCAAAACCGTAGTATCGAACTATTGGCGGAACGCCGTCTGGCCGCGGCGCTGCTGGTCAGTTTGCAGGTTATGGCGGCGGTTTGGCTGGTGCGCCGCCTCTTCGGCTGGCCGAGTGCGCTGGTGTCGGCCATTTTGCTGGGACTGGATCCCTTCAGTTTGAGCGAAGCCCGGTTATTACGGTTGGAGATGACCTCAGCCCTGTTTGTCTGCTTGAGTGTGTTGGCTTATCTGCTCTATCTGCGCTGCCGCCGGATTAGCTGGCTGCTTCTCTCGGGGGCAATGGCCGGCCTGGGCGTCTCGGCCAAAACCTCCGCCGGGTTGATTGTGCCCTATGTCTGGATTCTGTTGGCATTGGATTTTCTGTTGGGGTCGAGTCGAGACTGGCTCCAGAAATTCAAGCGACTCAGCCTCAACGGGCTGGTCTGGGTGGGTGGGGCTATTGTTGCCTTTTGGCTCATTTGGCCGGCGATGTGGGTCAAACCGCTTGAGGCCCTGCAATATATCTTTGTGACTGGTTTTTCCCAGGCGGCGAATCGGAGCGTTTGGGGCGACAAGGTTTTCTTTTGGGGCCAGATTGTTGACGGCGGCGACCCCGGCCCCTGGTTCTATCCGGTTGCGCTGGCCTTTCGGACCACCCCATTGTTGTGGGTCGGAACGGCGAGCGCCTTGATTTTCCTGGCTGTCTTGGTCTGGCGCAAACCGGCAAAAGCGCCGGGGCGAGACGGTTCCGGGATTGAATCGACGGCGGAAGCGGATGTGTGGGGCTGGCCCTGGCGGGTGGTCGGCCTCAGTTTGCTGCTGCTTTACCTGATCGTGGTCACGGTCGAGTTGAGTCTGGTCATCAGCAAGGTTGATCGTTTTCTCATCCTGATTTTCCCAGAACTCAATATTTTAAGTGCTCTCGGCTTGACGGCTATGGCGGCCTGGATTGTCAGCTATGCTTCACGCCTCACCTCTGTATTTTCACCTCTCTCGTCTCGCGTCTCACGCCTTACGCCTTACGTCTCAATGCTTGTCCTCAGCCTGATCATCCTGAGTCTCCAATTGTCCATCACCCTGCCGGTGCATCCCTATTATTTTACCTATTGGAATCCGTGGCTAGGCGGCGGCCGGGCGGCGATGGACCTCTTGCCCATCGGCGCGGGTGAAGGGATTGACCTGGCGATGAATTTTCTGAATGAGCAGCCCGACGCCGCGGCCAAAACGCTGGTCTGCGGCGCGTCGCAGCCATGGTGTGCCCGCATTTTCAAGGGTAAAACGGATCGTTCCGCCGATTATGTGGATGGGCGTTGGGTCCAGGCGGATTATGCTACTTTCTACATCTCGCAATTGCAGCGGCAGATCGACCCGCCGGAGGTGGTTAACTTTTTCAAACAACAACCTCCCTTGTACCGGGTCAATTTGCAGGGGGTTGATTACGTTTGGGTGTATGCCGTGCCGGAGATGGCGCATTATGCCGGTCGCTCCAATGACCTGGCCGGTTTGGGGCGCTTGCTAGGCTATAATTTAAGCTCACCTGATCCAACGCCGCCCACAGGCGCGGTCACGGCCAGACCGGGCGAGGCGGTCGAACTCAAAGTTTGGTGGACCAACTTTGGAGCCGGGGTTGACAATCTGGTGGTTCGCTGGCTTGACGAAACCGGCTATGAATGGGGCCGGGCGCGCGTGGTCCCTCTGCCCGAATACGCCGCCATTGCCCCGGCGGAACGGGCGATTGTGGTGGGCACGACGGCTCTGACCGTGCCGTTGGGTACTCCCCCCGGACTCTATTTTCTGCGCATCGGGATAGTTGCGCCCGGCGAAGAGCGCCTTTTGGGTGAATTTACTTTGCCCGACGAGGCCAACAAGCTGGTTGTCGCCCCCGGTCAAATTGTCACGGAGCCGGAATTGTTGCGCATAACCACCCTGGCCAGCCAGACGCTGGCGCCAGAGGTGCGGCTGCTGGGCTACGATCCGCCGGCTCAGGCGCTCACCCCCAGCGCGCCGACCTGGCTGGCTCTCTACTGGCAGGCGACCGCGCCGCCGCCGGATTATCAGGTCACTTTGAGCTTGGTGGACAGCGCCGGGCGCGAGGCGACTCGCTGGCAGGGGCAGCCGGGCCACGGCCATTATCCCACCCAAAACTGGCGGACCGGGGAGATTGTCAAAGATGTCTGGGCCTTACAGGTTCCGGCAGATACGCCGGTGGGCAACTATAGCTTGGAAATCTCGCTTTCTAACCCCAACCAGCCCCAAATCCCAAATCCAAAATCCAGAGCCAAAGGCCCCCTATGGGAAATCCAAAATCTGGAGGTTTTGCCGCAGCCGGTGCGCTATACCGTACCGGACATGCAGACCGAAGTACAGGTCAATTTTGGCCAGCAGCTAACCTTACTGGGCTATGATCTCTACTTTGATGCCGGGGGAGCCGCCGGAGGCAGGCTGGCCCCGGTTTTCTACTGGCGTAGCCAGACTGATTTTGCCGGCGCTTTTGATTTATGGCTCACTTTGCGGGCAGCGGATACCGCTCAAGTCATCAAGGAGTGGCGCGTGCCCTTGGGCGCGGGTGACCAAAAAGCGCTGTGGAAGGTGGGCGAGGTGGTCGAGACCGGCTATCGCCTGGATACGGGTGGATTAAACAACGGGCGTTATCACCTGGATATTGCACTGAAAGCTCACCATAGCGATCATTTCGAGCCGGTCAAAGCCGCGGCCGGCTCTGAGACGACGTTCACCCGCATCGAGAATATTCAAGATAGGCTTGTGGTGCGGGTAGGAGGACAGTAATGTCGCCGGTGGATTGGGCTAAATCCTTGGGGCGATGGCTTAGAGTTAGCCATTGGGTTTTGATAGTGATATTACTATTGGCTTTTACCCTGCGCCTTTACGGCCTGGATGATGTAGCTATTGATAACGATGAGAGTTATGACTACCATCGTTGGATCAGCGTTTCGTTTCGGGCCATCATGGTGGACGACTTGGTTTTGAATAACCAAACCCTGGCGCATATTTCGGCGCGAGGTTCGATCCTATTATTGGGTAACTCGCTCTTTGCCTTGCGTTGGCCTTCAGTCTGTCTCTCAATTTTGAGCGTAGCTTTAATCTACAAAATGACCGCTCGCTTGTTTGGTAAAGCCGCCGGTGTGGTGAGCGGCCTATTGTTGGCCTTGTCGCCTTACCCCATTTTCTTTGCCCACAACTTTAGGGGCTATATGGGCGTGATGATGCTGCCTTTATTGGTTTATTTGCTGGCCTTAGTGGCCCTAGAGACGGGCCAATGGCGCTACTGGGTCGCTCTGGGGCTGGCCAGTGTGGCGATGATGTATACTCATCTCTTCACAACCCTGGCCTGGCTCAATCTGGCCTTGTTTTTGGGTCTGGTCCGGTGGGAGGGTCTAGGTAGGCTGAGAAAACCATCGTGGCCGCAACTGGGGGTGAGTTTCGCTATCACTGGCCTGTTCCTGGGAGTGCTCTATACGCCGGTTTGGAGCAAAATGGTCCTGGCTGTAATGAATCCCGGCCAGGCAAAACTTACGGATTTTATCTGGGTGCAGCACCCGGAGGTATCGGCTTCGGTTTGGTACAATTTGTGGCTGTTCAACGGTTATTGGCAGAAGGGCAGCCTGACCGGACAGGGCGTCTATGTGGTGCTGGCCCTGGTTGCTGTTGGCAGCCTAATCGGCGTCAGGCAGAGGGCCGGCGCTAAAGTGCTGCTCGTATTGGCCTGGACCTTTTTGCCTTTTTTAGAAATCTGGCTGGCCGGACAAATCTGGCCCAATTTCTGGGTGCGACCCAATTATGTCAGCTACACTTTGCCGCCCTTATTGATGTTAGCCGCTCTGGCCATAGCCGAATTACCCAACTATGGTGTTTTCAAGAGATTACCGGCGTTTGGGGTCATGCTTGTGCCGGTCATACTGCTCGTTATCTTCTGGTCCGCGGCGCTGCGAGAGTATTACCAGGTTTTTGCCGGGGCCGATTGGCAGGCCATCGGCAACTTTCTGCGCCGGAATTCTGCGCAGGACGATCTGATCGTCTGCCAGCGTTACCCCCAACCCTGGCGCGAGGTGGATGCCGAACTGGAAGACCTCTGCACCCGTACTTTGAATTATCGGGCTAAAGCCGACGTCAAAGGGTTTACCACGATTTCAACCAGCTTTGATCTGGTTTTTAATCTCTTGCCCCAGACCAATACCGGGGTGATCAATCGCTTGGGCCGGGTCTGGCTGGTGCTTTGGCATGTCCCGGAGAGGCCAGAAATTCCCCCGGCCCACAGCGCCAATTGGCTTGAGTTTGACCATTTTGGCCGGGCTTTTGTCATTCAGACCGACCCGCACCAAAGTTACGTGGCCAACCTGGCCGAAGTGCTCACCGCCATCCGTTCGACTCACCAAACGCCGGACCAGCAGTACAGTTACAGCTTGCTGATTGCGCCCCTGGCCGCCGCCAGCGGTAATCCTGAGGCCGCCAAAGCCGCCCTTGACGCGGCCAAACTTTACCAGCCCAATCACCCTGACAGCGCCGCCAAATTGGCTGCGGTCGAACAGTTGGTCGCCGCTTACGCTGAGCTTTCGATCAAAAACCCGCTGGCGGTTAATTTTGGGGATGAAATCATGCTCCAGGGCTATGATCTTAATTCACCCCAGCTCAGGCCCGGTTCAACCCTCAAGCTGACCCTGTTCTGGCGGGCGTTAACTCAAATCCGAGAAAATTACAGCATCTTTGTTCACCTGCGTGATCCAGCAGGCCACACGGTGGCCCAACTCGACTATCAGCCTTTTGACGGCAGTTACCCCACCCAAAACTGGCAGCCCGGCCAATCGCTGAGCGAAACCCGCCAATGGCCCATTCCCGCCGATTTTCCCTCCGGCCAATATCATCTGGTTCTCGGCCTCTATAACCGGGACACCTTAGAGCGCCTGCCCCTGGTCGATGACCAATCGGGTGAGAACGCTTTTGATCTAACCCCGCTGCAGGTGAACTAGCCGTCATGAAATCGGTCTACCGGGATTTTACCAGGCATCGCTATTTTTACCTGAGCCTGCTGGGGCTGGTCGGCTTGATGAGCCTGACCCTCCACGCCGGGATGCAAGGCGCGGATGGGCGCAATTATCTGCGCTGGACCCACTCGTTTGTTTTTGATCAGGATTTGCATCTGCTGAATGATTTTACCGCTTTGGGCGGGAGTTACCGGCTCACCCCTACCGGTTTTGTGTTTGAACGGGTCAATATTGGCCCAGGCCTGGGCTGGTCGCCCTTTTATGCCCTGGCTATGGGCCTGCTGCCGCTGCTGGCCGGGCCAGGCAATGACTCCTACCCGGCGGATGGCCCGCTGCTGCTGTTGTGGGTCAATTTTACCAGTTGGCTCTGGCCCATTCTGGCGGGTATTTTAACCTATAGTAGCCTGCGCCGCTGGTTTTCAGCCAGGACTTTAAGCGTCGCCCTGGCCGCTGTTTTTCTGGGTACACCGGTGCTGTTTTATATGGCGACCTTCCCCCTGAGTTCTCATCCGACCTCTATCTTTCTGGCTGCCCTCCTGCTTTATCTCTGGCTGGACGAGGGCTTAAAACGGTCCCGCTGGCGTTATTTGATTCTGGGGCTTGTCTGCGGCTGGTTGATGTTGGTGGCCAGCTATAATATCGTCTTTTTCCTTTGGCCTGGCCTGAGTTGGCTCAAAGAGGGGGTGGCGCAACCGGCGGGGCGAAAATTCTGGCAAAATGGCCTGGCGCTTGGCCTGGGTGGCTGTTTGGGTTTTTTGCCGCAGATGCTTGTTTTTTGGTTTTTGTTCGGCAGCCCGTTCTATAGCCCTTATGCCGGCCAGCTCTTGTGGGCCGAACCATACCTGTTGGAAACGCTTTTTTCCACCTTTCACGGCCTGTTCTTTTTTGCGCCGGTGTTGCTGCTGGTCATGCCCGGTCTGTGGCAGCTTCGCCGCCGGGATGGCTGGGCTGCCCTCAGCCTGGGCCTGGTTTGGCTTGGCCTGAGTTACCTTGTCAGTATCAATGTGGCCTGGTGGGCCGGCGCTTCCTTTGGTAATCGCTATTTTTTAAGTTTGACCCCTTTTTTTGTACTGGGCTTGTCGGCTTTTATCCAGGCCTATGGCCGCTGGACTCTGGCTCTAATCTTGCCCTGCGTCTTGTGGACGCTTGGCCTGTATCTGCAAGTTCTCAATGGGGTCGGGCTAACCAGCGATTCGCTGGTCTATCCGGCCATGGAGATTGCCCGTGGCCAAATCACTGCTTATGCCCATATTCTGACCCTTTTGCCGCAGTTGGCGGCTAATCTGCCCTGGCTATCCGTGCCGATCATCCTCCTGCCCATTTTTAGTCTAACACTTGTCGCGGTGAGCCGCCTGGTTTACGGCTGGGCCATAAGCGGCGACTCGTCGCCAGGTTCCAGACTGATCCAGCGGCTAATTATCGCCGTGAACATGGCGGTGATCCTGTTTGTCCTCTGGGCCGGCTGGCGCGGCGAGCAAACCAGGGCCACCCTGGCCAGCCAGGGTTTCTATGACCAGCCACACGAGGTGGTCATCCGCGAGTTTAAAGAGGTCGCCGGCCGGTCGGGCCTGGTCACCCGGGCCATGTATCACCGGGCGAGCGGCCAGCCCGATAGAGCCGTGGCGGACTTAAAGCGGGCCTCCGAACTGTGGAGACCGGATACGGCGGCAGCCGCCACGCGCCTCTACCTTGGCCCGCCGGGTGATGTCTCACTCGCTGCGGCTGCGAATTTGCAGCTAGATTATCCCGGCCAGGTGCGTCTCATCGGCTACCAGATTCTCGCAGCCAACCCCAATGCCATCACCGGCGAACTTTTTTGGCAGAAATTGGCCGGCGAAAAATCCAAAGCGGTGGTCACGCCCATCGTCAGGGCCTTTGATCGGGCGGGCAACAACCTGGGCAACCTGGAGCTTGAGTCGCCTTTTCCGGCGGAGTATATTCCCGCCGGTGACCTTTTTCAAGATAATTTCGTGCTCCAGCTCGACACCCCGGCCGACTCGTGGGTCTGGCTGTCGGTCAGCCTGGCCGAAGACCCGGTTGCATCACCGCGCAACGCTTTGGGCCAAACTGAAAGCGGAATTATTGGCTCGGTCAATGTGGCCGCTTTTCCACCCAAACCTCTGGCTTCTTCTGAAAACCCCCAACCATTGATGATCCAACCGAATCTTTTGCTCGGCGATACCTATTTACCTGACCAAACAATTCCGGTCCAATTTATTTGGCGAGAGGCTGAGAACATCCCTGCCAATATCAATTTAACCCTAAATTTGCTTGATACTTCTGGCAAAATTGTAGGGCAGCAGGAATTTCCGGCCCACAATCTCCAATCTCCCCTCTCTCATTCGACCTTATGCTTTACCCCTCCGGCTGGCCTGCCGCCAGGAGATTATGGCCTCACTTTTGCGCTCGACCCACCGCAGGCCGAAACCTGGCTGGCTAAGGCCAACTCGCTGCCCATTCGACTCGCCCGGACCGAAAATGCCACTTCAACTTCAATTTGTAACCTGTTGCAAGCCGATTTCTCTCGTCGCTACGAAGCCCCGGCTCCCCAAAACCCGGTCGAGGCGATTTTCGACGGTCAAATCAAGCTGCTGGGTTATGATTTGGCGGTTATTCCCCAGGTAGGTTCAGCCTCGGCCCGGCTGGTGCTGCATTGGCAGGCTCAGGCCACGGTCAGCCGCAATTATCGGGTCTCGCTGCAACTGCTGGATGCCGCCGGTCAGCCGGTCATCGCCCAGACCGAAGTTCCGCTGAACGGTACGCGTCCGACTGCCACCTGGCTCAAGGGGGAATTTATTCTGGATGAGCATCTTTTAACCGTGCCGGCCCTGGCTCCCGGTGAGTATCGTTTGCTGCTGGCTTTGCTTGATGAGCAAACCGGCTTGCCTGCCGAAAATAACTTGTCTCAAACGCCACTGTTGCTTCAAAAGCTGTCAATCCCTTAACGTTAACGCCAGCCAGCCTATGAAAAATTTGTTGACTGTTGTAAAGGTAACTCTTAATGATTGATCTGCCAGGTGTAGCCGCTCTCTTGAGCGGAGTTGTGCTGCTGGCTGTTTCTGCGGCGGGTCTGGCAGCAGTGGGTCGTTTCAAAAGCCTGGTCTCAAATATCTTGGCCGTGGCGATTATTGCTTATGCGACCATTGTCTTGCTGGCCCAAATTCTGTCGGAGTTGGGTTGGGTCGGACAGGCCGGTTTTCTCATGGGGCATACCCTGGTGGCGGTGCTAGTTTTAGTTTTTACCCAAAAGCAATTTGCTTCATTGGTTAATGAGTTTGGAGAGGAATTCCGCGCCAGGGTGCTGCCTCATCTCTCCCTCCGGCGAAGTCCGGCTCTAAGCGTCTTGGGGCTTTCCGTATTGGTAGCAATGATCTGGGGTGGATACCTGATCTGGATTTCGCCACCCAATAATTACGATAGCTTCTGGTATCACCTATCCCGGGTGGCCCACTGGCTGCACGAGGGCACGCTTCGTCATTTTCAAACAGCCGACATGATCAAAACGGTGCATCAAGGTTATAATGGCGAGATTGGTCTGCTGTGGTTGACCGCTCTGTGGGGTACCGATCAGTTGACCGGCTTTAATCAATGGCTGGCGGTTATCTTTACCATGGTCGGTATCTACGGGGTGGCTCGTCGCTTAGAATTTCCACCATTGGCCAGCCTGTTTGCCGCTTTAATTTGGAGCACTTTGACCATTATCGTGGCCCAATCTACTTCTACCAAAAACGACATCCTGGTCTCATTTTTTGGGGTGGCCGCCTACTACTTTTTAATAACAGGTCTGCGTGAGGACGAACAAGCGTACCGGGCGAATTTCGTCTTATTTGGCCTGTCGCTGGGGCTGGCTTTGGGGACAAAATCGGTTGCCTTGTTGGTGCTGCCAGGGATAGCCTTGCTGGCCGGCTTGTTGCTGCTTCAAAAACCAGGCCGCTACTGGCCCAGGTTAATCTATGCCGGCTTATGCTGCCTGGTCGGTTTTGTCCTGCTTGGCTCATATAACTACGCCTTAAATTGGCTGCAATATCGCTCCATTATGGGCCCGGCGGAAGAGGTTGAGATACACGGCATTCAGAATCCTTCAATCGGGTGGTTTGCATCGAACTTTGGCCGGATCATGTACCACTTTTTTGATCCGGGTGGACTGCCGGATCCGCTGGTTGACCAGATCCAACAGTGGCGTCCGCTCCTGGGGCAAAAAGTATTCGCTCTGTTGCACATCGAACCCAATCCTCCCGGCTTGAATTTTGCAGGCTCCAATTTTAGTTTCAGCGACACCCGCCAAATTTCAGCCAATGAAGGTTTAGCCTGGTTTGGCCCGTTGGGGTTCCTGCTTTTTCTACCGGCGCTCTTTTATTATCTCCTGCACCCTTCGTCCACTGAAAACGCGCTGTGGAGAAGGCTAACCGCCCTGATTCCCCTATCGTTCTTGGTGATTTTTGCTTTGTTCATCCGCTGGCAACCCTATATTGGTCGCCTGACCATCAGCGCGGTCACGCTTGGTTCGCCCTTGCTGGCCGGTTTTTTTGTCTGGTCAGAAAAATATAAGTTCCTGCGCTGGCTTGTTTTAATCACAGCTATCACGGTTTTGGGCTGGAGCGCCAGCCATAACCACGATAAACCGGTTTTTGGTTCCGAAACCGTCTGGAATTTAGATTATTACGAACTCCGGACGATTGATAAAGCTTACCTCGTTGCCGCTTATCCCTATGTTGACCGGACAGTCCCCGAAACGGCCAGACTCGGCGTGGCCGGGGTGGGTCTCTTGCAGCGGTGGGATTACCTCTTGTTTGGGCCTACTCTCAAACGGGATGTGGTCAATCTTGGCCCTATTCCAAAGCAAATTGATTTGCAGCTTTTTACTCAACACAACCTGGATTATCTGATCTTTGACGCCGGAGAAACTGAGGTTGTGGACTCGGTCGCACCCCTCTGGCCGGTGGTCTCCAATGACAGGGCGGAGTGGTATTTGGTGAAGCGCAGCGAAGCCGAGCTGTTTTCAAAGCCAGATCCGGCTACCTACGAACAAGTCTATCAAGCTGATTATTTGACCTATGTTCGCCTAAAAGCTATCCTGGAGCAAATCCCTGCGCCGGTACGGGTGTTGACAACCGACCCGCGTATGGCTTATTATGACGCGGATGCCCGTTTTATCTTTGAACTGCCCCGCAGTTTGGGCAAGCTGCGAGAATTTACCCATTTAATTGTCGCGCCGGGGTGGTCGGCTGAAGATTATGAAAGGTTAGGCATGTCGCCAGAAGACATCCGGTTTTTTTTGTCGCAAGAGCAGTTTATCAAAAAAATTTACGAAATCAATGGTTATGTGCTCTATCAAATCCTTATTTGAAGCCAGCCTGGGGCAGTTAAACAATGGCTGACTTGGGCGGAATGCTGGCGATTACAACCGGGACCATCCTGCTGACCCTCTCCTCGTTGGGGTTGGTGGCTTTAGCACGGCTCAAAGGCGTTGTCGAAAATACCCTGGCTTTTGCCATTATCGCCTATGCCACTCTGGTGCTGTTGGCTCAAATCCTCTCGGAATTATCTCTGGTGCATTGGGCTGGATTTTTAAGTGGGCATGCGTTGATCGCCCTGCTCGTCGTCCCGTTTAGCCTTAAACTGTACCCGGCCCAACTGGCGGCCTGGCGTAATAACTGGCCTGGTTTTAAGCACGGCTGGCGACAAAGTCTCACTGCTCAGCCGGTTTTGTTGTTACTGGGCCTGTTTGTCTCTATCTTTATGTTGGTTGGACTTTTCCTCCTTTTGATCGTGCCGCCCAACACCTACGACAGCCTCTGGTACCATCTGACCCGGGTGGCTTACTGGCTGCACAACGGCACCCTCCATCACTTCCGCACGCCTGACCTGATCAAAACGGCTCATCAAGGGTATAACGGTGAAATCGGTTTGCTGTGGCTGACCGCCCTGTGGGGTACGGATCGGCTAACCGCTTTGGTACAATGGTTGCTCGTAATTTTTAGTATCATAGCCATTTACGGCATCGGGCGGCAATTGCGGTTTTCAGGCCCGGCCAGCCTCTTTGCCGCTTTGATTTGGGCTACTTTTACCATCGTCGTGGTTCAATCAACGTCAACTAAAAATGATATTTCGGTGGCCTTTTTTGTGACTGCTGCTTTCTATTTTCTACTGGCCGGTCTGCGCGACGCCAGCCAGCCCCAGCAGGTCAACTTGAGCCTGTTTGGTTTGTCCCTGGGCTTGGCTGTTGGCGTCAAACCCATGGCTTTGATGATTGGACCGGGGTTAGCGGTGCTGGCCGGTCTTCTGCTCTTAAATAATTCCGGCCAATATCTACCCAAATTGATTTATGCTGGCTTGTGGGGAATTGTCGGCCTGGTCTTGTTGGGGTCATATAATTATGCCTTGAATTGGCTTGAGTATCGTTCTTTCTTTGGGCCAGCCGAGGTTTCCGCCAAACATTTAATTGAGTCGCCCTCGGCTATCTCCCTGGTATCAAATTTGGGTCGCATGGGCTATCATTTCTTTGATCCCGACGGCTTGCCCGTCCCACTTGTCGAGACAATTGAGCCATGGCGGTCAGCGGCGGGTCAAACCGCCTTCGCCCTATTGCATCTCCCCACCAATCCCCCCGGCGCAAACTTTGAGGAATATGTCTTTGACTTTGACCGTCCCGAACCCATCACCCCGCGCGACGAGGGAGCCTGGTATGGGCCTTTGGGGTTTCTGCTTTTTTTACCGGCGCTCTTTTACTACCTGGTCGTTTCTCCCAAGGAAATTTGGAGGTGGTCAACGGCCTTCATGGCCTTTTCTTATATCATCGTTTTTGCCGTTTTTGTGCGCTGGCAGCCCTGGATGGGCCGGATGCTCTTGATTGCGGTTACCCTGGGCGCGCCTTTACTGGCCGGTTTCTATGCCTGGTCTGAGAAATATAAGGTGTTGCGGTGGGGGATCGCCCTGGTGGCAGTAATAGTGTTAAGCTGGACCGCTACCCACAATTACCATAGACCGCTGCTAGGCCAAAGAACCATCTGGAATTTAGATTATTATAGTCTGCGGACCTTTAGAAAACCTCAGCGAGCACCGTTGTACCGCTACATCGATGCCGTTATTCCCGCCGACGCCCGGCTAGGAGTGGCCGGCTCGCTCATCGAGATGCAGTGGACCTATCCTTTTTTTGGACCGCAGCTAAAGCGGACCGTGGTTGAACTGGGGACGGTTCCGCCACGTATTGAGGCTGACCTTTTTACCAAAAACGAGATAGATTATCTGGTTTTTCCTTCAAACACTCCGGAGAATATCGACTCGGGTGGGCCGTTCTGGCCGCTCGTCGGGGGAGAAGATCAGTGGTTCATGGTGAAACGCACCGATGTTGAGCTGTTTGCCGACCGCGCTCACGCCTCAGACAGATACCGGCAAGCCTTCGGCGCAGATTATGCCGCTTATCTTGACCTAAAAAAAATCCTTGACCACGAGGCTCAACCGGTGCGGGTGTTGAGCACCGACCCCCGCATGCCCTACTACGATTTGGATAAGCGATTTGCTTTTAACATTCCCGACGATTTGGGCAGCCTGAAAGACTTTACCCACCTGGTGCTGGCTCCTGGCTGGTCTGCCGCGGATTATGAACGTCTGGGGGTTCCTTTTGCAGACGTGCAGAGCTTCTTAGCCCAGGCTAAATTTGTCAAAAAAATAGCCGAAGTGAACGGCTACGTTCTCTACCGGCTTCTCTTTTGAATTGCGCCAGTAATGTCTTATGCTTCGATTAATCAACAACAAATCTATTTGGCTTTCTGCCGGAGTTCTGCTTCTGGCCCTGCTCCCGCGTGTGACCACCCTCGGCGGCACCTTCATTGTCAACGACGAGACGCTCTATTGGAGCTGGACTAACGAATTTACCCGCGCCCTACTCAATCTCGACTGGGCCGGGACGCTGGTCGGCAAGGGCTACCCCTCGGTTACCGTCTTTTGGGTGCACGATCTGGGTTTTCTGATCCATTATCTGGGCGACGTGTTGGAAGGCCATTCTGCCGGTTTCTGGCAGCGCGTCGGCCTGGACCAACCGTTTGTGTTCGACCTGCTGGGCCAGCGCCGCCTGGCTATGGGTCTCGCCAATGCCTTGCTTATCTGGCTGATTTATTTTCAAGCCAAAGCGCTGCTGGGCCAGGCTATCGCTTTCTTAGGGGCAGGCATGCTGGCCCTGGCCCCTTTTCTCCTGGCCGATGCCCGCACCATGCGCGGCGATGCTCTGTTGAGCAGCCTTATGTTGGTCAGCCTGTTGGCCTTTCTCCTATTTTTGCGAGCTGACCGCTGGCTGCAGTTGATTTTATCGGCTGTGGCCCTGGGCTTTGCTATTTTGACCAAAATCACGGCCATTCCGCTGGCCGGTTGGGCCGGGTTGGCTGTGCTGGTCTATCTGTGGCAGCGAGGCGAGTTAAAGCGGCCGGCCCGGTTGCGTTGGGCGGCGACAGTCCTGGCCGTCTGGGGGGCGCTCGTCGCCCTGGTTGTTTTTGCCTTTTGGCCGGCCCTCTGGGTTGAGCCGCTGGCCGTTTTTACCTTTGTCCGCGATTACGCTGCCAGCTCGATTGATGGCCGGCTCAACTATTTCTGGGACCGCCTGACCGAGAATGAACCTCTGCCGCTCTTTTACCCCAACGCCTTTCTCTTTCGGGCGACTCCCTTAATGGTGTTGGGCCTGACGGTTATCACCGGCTTAATGCTGGCCAACGCCTGGCGACTCAGGCGAGGAGTCAGCGCCTCAACAAATGAGCCAATGAAGGAGTCTGCGAAGAGTCTTTCTGGATTAGATGCTTCACCGCTTCGCTCACTCGACGATCTGTGGCAAATGCCCGTTCCAACCCGCTGGACGTTATTAGCCCTGGGCGCGTATGGGCTGATCTACTGGCTGGTGCTCAATGCCGGGGCGCTCAAACGAGATCGTTACCTGATGCCGATCTTTCCGGCGGCTTGCCTGCTGGCCGCTGCCGGCCTGCTGTGGCTGGTCAAATACTTGGGGCGGCGCTGGCCCGGCCAAAAGCTGCCCCCCCTGCTGGCCGGTGGCTGTTGGGTCTGGCTGGTTTTTATGCTGTTGGCGGGGTTGGAGTCCGGCCATATTTTGACCACTCATCCCTTTTACTATACCTATTGGAGCCCGCTCATGGGCGGCGGCGTGGTCGCGGCCAAGGCCATGATGGCCGAAGGCGGCGTCGAAACCTCTGCCTTGGTAGAGTTGAGCCGGAGGCCGGAGGCCAAAAATGAAACGGTGGCGCTGTTGTTTACCCGCGACTTTGCCCCGGCCTATGTGGGACGCACCGTTCGCTTGACCAGCGGCGACCCCTGGATCACCGCCAACTATATTTTGCTGCGCCAGTATCACTTTCAAACCGAAAAATTAGACCAGCACCTGCTGGATTACATCTACCGCCGCCCGCCGGAACGAGTGGTTGAATTTCAGGGCTATCCCTGGGGCTGGGTCTATCCCGGCTCAGCGGCTCAATATTTTAGCGGCAGCCTGCTCGATGGCAAGGCCCAATTGTTAGGCTACAATCTCAGCAGTGACCACGCCTCGCCGGAACAGCCGCTCCGGCTAAAACTGTTCTGGCGCAATAAAGGCTACCAGCCGCCGGAACATATCTTTGTCAGGCTGGTTGATGCGGGCGGCTTTACCTGGGCTGAAACAAGCGCCCAACCCTTGCTTGAATTCGAGAGCGTAGCCGGCCAGCCCGAAGCGATTGTCGAGGGTGAGGCCCTGCTCCAAATTCCACCGGGTACGCCGCCGGCGCTTTACTTTTTGAAAATGGGCCTTGCCGAGGCCGACAATGAGCCGGATGTGGGCGAATTTGTCTTGCCGGGAGAGGGCAGCCAGATTGCCCTGGAGCAAACAGCCGCGCCGCCCGAGGTAACCTTGACCTGGCCCGTCGAACAAAAACTGGGCCAGGCTTTGACCCTTCTGGGTGCGGAAGTTCCCTCGCCATTGCTCCTGACCCCACAAACCCCACAGCTCATCACCTTGTATTGGCGGGCTGAGCAAAACCTCAGCGAGGATTACACCTTAACCCTGCGTTTGCTGGATACGGCCGGCCAGGAGTTGGCTGCCTGGTCGGGACCGCCGGCGCGTGGACTTTATCTCTCGTCCAGGTGGCGGCAGGGGGAGTTGATTCGCGATCCCTGGACGCTGGACTTGACCCAGGCCAGCCGTGTGGCCAATTCGATCACTCCGGGCCGCTATACTTTGAACCTCACCCTGGAAGGTCAGTCTCATCGGCCGGCTGGGCAGCTTGCCCTGGGTGAGCTAGAGGTCTCAGACCGGCGGCGACTCTTTACCCCGCCACCGCTGGCCCACCCGCTCACAGCACAATTTGGCCGGGCCATTAGTTTATTGGGCTACGATTTGGCCCAAGCGCCCCTGACCGGCGGGGCGCGCTTTACCCTCAAACTTTATTGGCAGGCCAGACAGCCCATTCTGGAGGATTATACCGTTTTCACCCAGGTGCTCGGCCCCGCCGGCGTGGTAGTCGGTCAACACGACGGCGTGCCTGTTGATGGGATATTGCCGACCACACGTTGGGAGCAAGGTGAGATTGTTCCAGATCGTCACCAGCTTGATTTTCTGACCACCCAGCCGGGCCAATATCGTCTGATTGTCGGCCTGTACGACCCTCTCACCGGTGCCCGCCTGCCGCTAACAGACGAAAACGGTTCACCAGCAGGTGATTTTTTACAGCTTTATACTTTTACTGTTGATCCTGAAACGAATAGACAAACGCCCTAAAAGACGTACAATAGGGGGGTCTGTCCCATTCTAGGCAGACCTCAAAGGTTTTCAAAACCTTTGAGGTCTATTTTTGCCTTGAGACGCACTACAATAGGCAGATGGCGAAGCTAAATTTTGGTTGATGAGATGTCTCAAAAATCGTTTATTCCCTGGCGGATCGGCGCTTACAGCCTGATCCTGGTCAGCTTTTGGCTGCGAATTTATCAGCTCGATCACATTGCCATTGAAAAATCGGAGATGACCAACATCGTTTGGTTCATTCGCAAGGGCCTGGTGACGCTACTAACCCAGAACAAAGCCCTCAATAATCATCCCCTTAATTCTGTTCTGGGCTATCTGACTTCCTCGTTAGGCCATGAGTCGCTCTTTACCTTGCGTTGGCATTCGGTGGTGCTGGGCGTGATGACCGTAGCCGTGCTTTATCGCTTGGCTCGAATATGGTTTGGCGAGCGCGATGCCCTGGTAGCCGGGCTGCTGGTCGCCTTCTCTGCCTATGCCGTCAACATTTCTCAGATCGCGCGCGGCTATATTGGACTGGTGTGTTTGACCTCTTTAGGTTTCTATTTGGCCTGGCGCGCCCTTGAAACCGGGCAGAAGAGATTTTGGTTTGCTTTTGTGCTCGCCTCCAGCCTGAATATCTACAGCCATCTCTATGGCGCGATGGCGGTTGGGGCTATCGGGTTGATTATGGCCGTTTTATTACTGAACCGGGAGTCGGCCCGCTGGGCTTGGTCCAGGTTGATCTCTACACTTGCGTCTCTCATGGTCAGCCTGGTGGCCGTCTATGTAATTTCGTTAGGGCTTTATCTGCCGATGTTGGCGGACACGTTGGCCGTCGCCGGGCAGAGCAATCAATTCAGCGAGTCCGACGAGCGCCATGCCGAAGCTCAAACGCTCTTCGAGACTATCAGCGGGCCGGTGAAAGAAGCCATCCGTCCCTTTAACCTGGCTAATGATGAACTGCGTTTACGCCTGGGCGACCCCACCTTGCATTACAGCGCGCTGGATGGGTTGGCCGCGTTGGCCCAAAACGAGGTTGGGTTTTACGCGGGCCTGGCTACTTTTTTGCTGGGAGTCATCTTTTCGTGGTCAAAGTTTCGCCGGCCGACGCTCATCTGTCTGGCCTGGCTGTTTTTGCCTTTTGGCCTGCAATGGGTCGCCAACGCCATTCTCCCCGGAGCTTATTTTAGAGGCCGCTTTTTAACCTTTATCTTTCCACCCTATTTACTCTTGATGGCGCGCGGCTGGCCGGGCCTGGCTGACTGGTTGGCGGCGCAGGCCAAAGGACGCGCCGGGCTGGCTCTGGCTGCTCGCGGTATTGCTTGGCTGGGGGTAGGTCTGCTGCTCTGGCTGAATCTGACCTGGCTGGGAGCCTATTATGGGGCTACGGCGAATGAAAATTGGGTTGAGCTCTCGCGTCACCTGGCCCAGAATGTGCAGGCCAACGACATTGTTTACTGCGGCCAGCGCTCCGATACGGCGTGCAGTTTTGATCTTTCAGTGCGGCTGCGACGCGAGGTCAAAGAACTCGACGAAGACTTTTTTACTTTTGAAGAGTTTCAGAAGAATCGCGCCCATTTTGAGCAGCCGGGCCGGGTATGGGTGGTTTTGCCCCATCTGCTGCCCTGGCAAATCGTGGCGCTGCCCGAGAAAATTGAGCCGACCCATTACCGGCTGCTGGGTGACTCTCGTTATGATCAGGCTGGCTGGGTGGTCATGGACGCCCAGCCGACCCTGGTCGGTAATTTAGCTGCCGCTTTGCAGTTGATGGCCGACCTGAGCCTGAACGACGAAGAAAGATACAAGAATCACGTCAACCTGACCAAAATCTATCTGGGGCGAGAGCAACTGGTGGAGGCCGAGACTGCTTTTGCGGTGGCCGCAAAACCCTTGCCCGGTGAGGCGTCTGCCTGGCAGCAGCAGCAGCTTGCTCCCCTCTTGGAACGGCTGGAATACATCCGTGAGGCGGCTCGCCTCGACGCCCAACTGCCCCCGACCGCCGTGCGCAGCAACCTGAATTTTGGCGGGTTGGCCCGTTTGCTGGCTTATCAGCTTGATCGTCAAATGGTTGCCCCCGGCGAGTCGGTCCAGGTGAGCCTGTATTGGCAGCCGCTGGCTCGCATCGAGCGTGATCTTGTGTCTTATGTCTATTTGACCGACCTGGGGGCGCATTTGTTGGGGGAGGCCAAAGGAATACCTGGGGCCGGACAAGCCCCCACCACCGCCTGGCAGCCTGGTCAATTGGTGGTAGACACCTATACCGTAGCCTTGGCCGACACCGTTCAGGCTCCTCTGGCCGCCAAAGTGGAGGCCGGTTTGTTCGACCCCAACCAATCCGAGTTCATCAAGGCGACGGATAAAACCGGCCAGGCGGCCGGCCCCATGCTGACCAAGTTGAAAATCCTGCCTCCCAACCCGCCTTCGGCGCCAGCACCCCACGAGTTGAAAGCCAATTTTGGTGATCTCATCTCGTTGACTGGCTATGATTTGAGCACAGACCCATTGAAGGTCGTATTTTACTGGCAAGCGCAGGCTGACCTCAATAAAGACTACACCGTTTTTTTACATCTTCTTGATCGCAACGATCAATTGGTGGGGCAGGTCGATGGCCAGCCCTTCGCCGGAAACTACCCAACTTCGTGGTGGTCGCCGGGTGAGCAGGTGGTGGATCAACGCCTGCTGGTCGACCTCAAGCCGGGTGACTATCGAGTAGAGATTGGCTGGTACGATACGGTTGACGGTTCGCGACTGCCGCTGGTCGATGGTACGGGCGACAGCCTGAAGGTTGGGGCAATCACCGTGCCGTAGTTGCTTGGGCATCATTTGAAAAAACCTGTCTTGAATATTCATCTATCTGGTGGTAAAATGGCCCCTGTTTCGGCTGAAAGGCGCTAAAAGCCCTGATAGCCGTCAGTTGGGAGGGCAGAAGATCGTTGGGTAAGTTGTAGGGCCTCACCTTTACCCCCGCTGCTATCTATGAAAAATAGCCGATTGATAATATTGGGAGCGACGGCTTTACTGCTGCCTCTGCTCATCTTGGTTGTGCCTTGGTATCCCTGGCAATTAAGCGCCGGACTGCTGCTCATCGCATTTCTGCCGGGCTATACGCTCTTAGCTGCGCTCGATAATGTGGCCCTGACTCGCCTGGAGCGATGGCTTATCGCTACGCCGCTAAGTTACACTTTAACAATTACATGGTTATTGCTGCTGGCCTTTGCCCGGCTGCCCCTTACCGCTCTGTCCGTAGCTGTCGGGCTGGGCGGGTTGACCCTGCTTTTTACCTTGAGTGGGCGAATGATGCATGGCGGAGAAAACGAAGGGCAAATTTCTACGGTTGATCGCTCTCTGCTGTCTGAGAGGGTCTTTGCCGTTTCGCTCATCGTCATTCTGCTCATGGCCGCTTTTTTTCGAATAGCCAACATCCACTACTCCGATTATCAAGGCGATGAAGCTGACATCCTACTGCGGGCTGTCTCGTTGGTTTATGGCCGGGTAGAGGCCCTGTTGACCCATTCCAAAGGCCCCGGCGAAATTTTGTTGCTCAACGCAATGGGCGCTCTGACCGGCCGCTTTGACGAGCAGACTGCTCGCTTGCCCTTTGCCGTCGCCGGCACCCTCAGCATCGGGCTGATTGCCTTGTTGGGCCAGCGCTTATTCAATCGTTGGGTGGGGCTGCTGGCCGGGCTGCTGGCGGCCATCGACGGAGTCTTTGTCTCTTATGCTCGCACCGCCCAATATCAAAGCGTGGTTTTGCTGCTGACCCTGGCCGCCATCTACGCTTACTACCGATTTTACCAAACAGGTGGCCAATCCCGGCGTTGGCATGGCCTGGCCACCTTTCTACTGGCCGGCTCCTTTCTCTGCCATTTTGAAACACTCTTTTTATTACCGCTGGCCGTTTATTTAACCTTCGCCGGAGTAGAGATACAGGGTAACAAGCAAACCAACAAGTTAGGTTATGTCTCACGTCTCACGCAGCACGTATCACGGCTCTGGCCCTCTCTTTTCCTGTTCATCGTGCTGGTAGCAATATTCTACGTGCCTTTCTTGCTCAACCCCAATGTCAGCAGTACGGGAAATTACCTGGAAAATCGGATTGGGGGAGGGAACCCTCCCCCCTTTAACAACTTGGCTCACTTTTTTTACTATGAAGCGCTCAAGTACAACTCGGCCTATTATGTGGCCTTTTTTGATGGGTTGCTGTTGGTGCTGGTGATCGTAATTTTTGCAGGGGTGCGGGGGAGCAGAGGTGCAGGGGCGAGTTTTCTCCCCTGCACCCTTGCACCCCTGCTCCTCCGCTTGGCCATAGTTCTGCTGACCATCAGTGGAGCGATCTTGTGGTTGCTAGGTTGGGGTCAACTGGCGGCGGGGTTGCTGGCTGTGGGGCTGGCCTTATTTTTCGGGTTGGTCATTCTCTCGCCCCAAACCGAGCTGCCCCAGCGAGTCCTGTGGCTGTGGCTGGCGCCCCCCTTTTGGGTCTATGTGTTTTGGGTGAACCGGCCCGGCAAGCATCATTATCTTTTTTTGGGCGCGTTGACCCTGTGGGTGAGCTGGGTGGTAGTGCAGTTGTGGCAGTGGAGCACGGCTCGCTGGCCGGTTCTGCGGCAGCCGGTGGGACGCTGGCTGCTGGCCGGGGTAGCAGCGGCCCTCGTAGCGGTTTTCGCCGGGCATACGCTGATGCTCTTTCTGCGCAGTGATCTGGAATATGTGCTGACCTATCCCGACCATAAAAGTTCCTTTTACCCGACTGACGCCGCTTATCCCTACGGCACCCGGATTGGCTTTGGCTATCCGTTTCGGTTGGGCTGGCAGTTGGTCGGCCAGTTGCGGCGCACCGGCCAGCTTGAGGGTAGTTGGGCCGGCAACGACGACGGCAATGCTCCGATCTGGTATATGCTGGGGACTCCTTCGACTCCCTGCTACCCGCGCTATGTGTTGCGCGGCGAAATCACCTATAAAGGTGATAGCGATTTTGACGTGCCCTTCGACCCGGCCAACTTTGGCTATGCGCCGCGCTATCGCCTCTGGGGCAACGACCGGCTGCGTCTGACCATTTTGGAATTCCAAGCGCTCAATCCGGCTGAGCTGGTCGATCTGTCTGAGACATCTTATTTCGAGCCGCCTGAGACGGCTGCTGATTTCGCGGCGGCCATGGAGACCAACCTGGCGGCTCCGGCCATACCGTTAGAACCGCCGTTCGTCTTGGGCGAGGGCTCGGAATTAAAGAATAACGCTCCGCCGGAATATTTGGAACGGGCCAAACAATTGGCTGGCCGGGTGGCCCTGTTGGGGTACGATCTGGATGAGCGATATGCCCGGCCGGGCGGCATCGTGCCGGTTACCCTGCACTGGCAGGCGCAAAGCCTGTTGAGTTTGCGCTATAAAGTGTTTGTGCATTTAATTGCGGCCGATGGCCGGAATTGGGCCCAGGCGGACGATTTTCCGGTGTGTGGCACGTCGCATGTCAATACTTGGGCCACGGGTGAAGTGGTGCTGGATCGTCACCTGCTCAAATTGCCGCCCGACCTGTCCCCCGGCGACTATACCTTGCAGGTGGGTATGTACGAACCGGATTTGAATTTGCGCCTGAACTACTTTGATATTGCCGGTAATGAGCAGGGCAATAGTTTAACGGTCGGAACATTAAACGTTAAACCTTGAGCACAGCAGGAGGCCAAAGGCACTTTGGACTCCTGTCTTGGGTAAATTTGAAGACATCAATGGCAGAGAAGATCGATCAAAACCCAACTGAACTAAAGGCCGATGTGGTCATCATTGGGGCGGGGCCGGCAGGGTTAACGGCGGCGTACCAGTTGAGCAAAGTGGGCAAACAGACCATCGTCTTTGAAAAAGATGCGCTCGTGGGCGGGATTGCCCGGACCGAAAATTACAAGGGCTACGGGGTGGATATCGGCGGCCATCGCTTTTTTACCAAGGTGGCCGAAGTGGAGGCTATGTGGCGCGAGGTGCTGGGCGATGACTTTCTACACCGCGCCCGGCTGTCGCGCATCTATTATAAAAACAAGTTCTTTTACTACCCAATCCGTTTTTTTGATGCTTTACTCAAGTTGGGTTTAATCGAAAGTATGCGCATCGGCCTGAGTTACGTTTGGGTGCGCCTGCGCCCCTATCCAAAAGAGGAAAATCTTGAGGAGTGGGTGTCCAATCGTTTTGGTAAACGGCTCTACCAGATTTTCTTCAAAACTTATACCGAAAAAGTCTGGGGCATCCCCTGCACCGAAATCAAAGCCGAATGGGCCGCTCAGCGTATCAAGGGCTTGTCGTTGACCACGGCGGTCAAAAACGCTTTATTCAAATCCGAGAATGGTTCGGTCAAAACGCTCATCGACGCCTTTGACTATCCCCGGCGTGGGCCGGGCATGCTCTGGCAGCGGGTACAGGAGTTAATTGAGGCCCAAAACCACCGGGTCATCCTGGAGAGCGACGTGGCCGAATTGCACATGAATGGCCGACGGGTCAAGCACATTGTGTCGACCGGCCCCCAAGGCTCGATCAAGGCCAGCGGCGACCATTTTATCTCCAGTATGCCGTTGAGCGAATTGATTCTCAAAATGAACCCGGCCCCCGCCCCGGAAATTGTCGAAGCGGCCCGCAAGCTGAGCTATCGCGACTTTTTAACCGTGGCCCTGATTGTGCGGCGGGATGACCTTTTCCCCGACAATTGGATTTACGTGCATAGCCCCGAGGTGCAGGTGGGTCGAATTCAAAACTTTAAAAATTGGAGTCCCGATATGGTGCCCGAAGCTGGTACCACCTGTATTGGCCTGGAATATTTTTGCAATGAAGGCGATGCCTTGTGGCAAATGGCCGAGGCCGATTTGGTCACCCTGGGCCGGCGCGAGCTGACTCAACTGGGCCTGGTCAAAGAAGAAGATGTTATTGATGGGGTTGTTTTCCGTCAGCCTAAAGCTTATCCGGTTTATACCGGCGAGTACAAAGTTTACCTGGAGCAAATCAAAGCTTATCTCGGCTCTCTCGAAAATTTACAGACGACCGGGCGCAATGGCCTGCATATGTACAACAATCAAGATCATTCGATGCTGACGGCCATACTGGCTGTCAAAAATATCCTGGGCGAAAAGCACGACCTGTGGGAAGTCAACACCGAACGTTCTTACCATGAGGAAATCCGTATTCCTGCTTCGTCCCCTTTTCCGGGGGTAACGCCGCAGGCGAAGGAGGGCACGTGACCGCCCCCCGTCCCGTTATTTCGGTAGTGATTCCGCTGCTAAATGAAGAAGGCAACTTAAAGCTGCTCCACCAAAAGCTGACCGAAGTTCTGCAAGCCGAGGGCCGACCTTACGAAATTATCTTTGTTAACGACGGCAGCACCGATGCTTCACCTCACATCTTAAACGAGTTGTTTCAGGCCGACCCGGCCGTCCAGGTCATCCACTTTCAGCAAAATTTTGGCAAAACCGCCGCGCTGATGGCCGGCTTTCGCCGCAGCCGGGGTGAAATTATCGTCACCCTCGATGCCGACCTGCAAGACGATCCGGCCGAAATCCCGACCATGCTCAATAAACTGAACGAGGGTTACGACCTGGTGGCTGCCTGGCGCTACCATCGCCACGATCCCATTGATAAAACCTGGCCCTCGCGCGTGTTTAACTGGGGCGTCTCTACCTTTAGTGGGGTGCGCTTGCACGATTTTAACTGCGGCTTCAAAGTCTATCGCCGCGCGGTCACCGAACGGATTCCGCTGTACAGCGATTTCCATCGTTTTATTCCGGTTTTAGCCGTAGGCCAGGGGTTCCGGGTGGCTGAACAGCCGGTGCAACATCACCCGCGCCATGCTGGGGTCTCTAAATACGGCGCGGGCCGGACCATCCGCGGCTTGTTGGATTTTATCACCGTGCTTTTTCTGACCACCTATCTCAAACATCCGCTGCGTTTGTTCGGGGTGAGTGGCTTGCTCATGTTTGGCCTGGGCAGCGTCATCGAACTTTATCTGGCCGCGGAGTGGCTACAACGCGCCCTGGGTCTGGCTCAAGTTGAGCCGATTGGTACGCGCCCGCTTTTTACTGTGGGTATTTTGGCCATGATTTTGGGCATCCAGCTTTTTTCTACCGGCCTCCTGGGCGAGATGATCCGCTACTTTACCTTCCGTCCTGAACAGGAATACGCGATAAAGCAGATTTTACAACATGAATGATCGTCACGGCAACCGCCAAAAACACCTCAATCCTAACCCGATTCAACGAGTCTTGCTGGACAAATTTCATCACAAAATAGCCGAATTAATTCGGCAGACGGGCGCTACTTGCCTGCTGGATGCCGGCTGCGGCGAAGGTTTTGTAGTGAAACATTTGCAGCAACAGCAGATGCAGCTCACCACCATGATCGGCGGCGATTTCAGCGCCGACGCGCTTTTGTGGGGACGGACCCATGTGGACCATCACGTTCCCCTGACCCAGTTTGACCTCCACCACTTGCCTTTTGCCAATGACTGCTTCCCCTTGGTGATTTGTTTGGAAGTTTTGGAACACCTACCTGACTCGGCGCTTGGTTTGCAGGAGCTGGCCCGCGTCACGTCCGAATACGTACTCTTGAGCGTCCCGCACGAGCCTTTTTTTCGGGGCAGCAACTTCTTGCGGGGCAAACACCTGCGGGCCTTTGGCAACGACCCGGAACATTTTCATAACTACAGCGGCCGCAGTTTTCGCCGCATGGTTGCGGGTGTGGTGGATATTGTCTGGCACGGGTACGCTTTTCCCTGGCAGATTGCCCTGGCCCGCAAACGTCGCTAACCTATGTTATTCTGAAGCCACAGGCCGAAGAATCCCTACAGACTCCGTTGGGCTTCCTACCCGCCTCGTGGGTCGAAATGGCCTCAGATAGGGAATCTTTGATGTCAACCAAACTCAGTTATGGCTTAATTTTGTTGATCCTGCTGGCCGCGTTGGCCCTGCGCCTGGGGCACCTGCTGGCCGGTATTTTTCACATTGACGAGTACATCAGTATGCTGGCGGCGCAGATGACCGCCCAAAAAGGCGCGCCGATTTTGCCTTCGGGCTTGCTGTATCATCAGGGCTTGCTGCTGTCCTACCTGGCCGCCCCGCTGCTTAAACTGCTCGGTTTTCGCGAGGAAATAGCCCGCTGGCCTTCTTTATTGGCGGGTGTGCTGGCCGTGGCCGTGTATTACCGCGTGGGCCGCCGAATTTTTCAAAGTTCTATCGCCGGCCTGTTTGCCTTGACCTTCGCCGCACTCGACCCTGACATGATTATCTGGTCGGCCCGCATGCGCATGTACGCTCTGGCCGGCTTATTAATGCTGCTGGCGCTCTATTTTCTGCTCCAGGGGACTCTGCTTCAACCGAATCGCCTAAACCGCCTGATTGGCGTTGTTTGTTACCTGGGGGCCATTTTGACCCACTCCGTCGCGGTGCTTGCTCTGCCGGTGTGGGGCTTGGCCGGGCTGATTGGTCTGCTGGTTGGCCAACGGGAGTTTAAGTTCGACTGGTATCGCCAAAAATCTTTGGTTCTGGAACTGGCTTTTGTTTTGTTGCTTGTGGTCATTGGGGTGGTCTTTGCCGTGGGGGGACAGGTCCCCTTCTTGTCGCCCGGTACAGCCGCAGACGCGGGCAGTGCTGGCGGCGGTCTGGCTGGAGTTTTCAATAAATTTTTAGACCCCGGCCTGAGTTGGGAGCGGCTCGATGATTTTGTCTACTTTTATGTTTCAGCCGAATATGGGCCGCTGTTGGCTTTAGGCGGCATATCATTTGGGGCGGCCTTACTGGCGCTCCTGCGCAGGCGGCTGACCCGCCGAGACCTGGCCGCTTTAGTTTTAGTCTTGATTTTTCTGCTGACCCTCGCCGAATTGGGCTTGGCCTTGACCTCCACCTGGCGCAAAACGCGCTATTTGTTCATCTTGTGTCATCCCCCCTTCCTCCTCCTCGCCGCCGACGGCCTGGCTCGCGTATTTGAAGCTTTGAGGCGGTTGTTCAGCCGCCGGCAGCAGACCAGAAACCCCCTACTCCCTACTCCCTACTCCCTACTCCCTGTCTTCGCCATTATCCTCTTTTGGGCCGGCCCTGCCCTTGATGTGGCTACGGCTCAGGGGACAGGCAGCTACAATACGGCCTTTAAGTGGGTCGAGTCCCAATGGCAAGAGGGCGACCGGCTGATGACCGTCCACCCCTCCGCCGCGTATTTGTACCTGGGCCGCTCCGATTACTACGCCACCCAGGGCACGGCGCGGGTGCTGGTGGAAGATGAGTCGGATGAGGTTGTGGATCGCTATGTAGGCTCAACCCTGATTGACTCGGTCGATGCGCTCAATGCGGTCCTGGCCCAATCACCGCGCCTGTGGTTTGTGGTGGACGATGACCGCCTATTCAGCCGTTATGAGCCGCTCTTTACCCAACAAATCTTTGCTCAGATGAATGTCGTGCACCAGACCGGTGGGGTGGCCGTTTTTTTAAGCCGGCCCTATCCCCGCCCCATACCGGCGGAACCCCTGGCGATTGTCAAGGCCAACTTTAGCAATTTGGTCGAATTAGGTGGGTATAGCCTTGACCTGACGGCGCTGGCCCCCGACCGAACCGTCCAACTGGGGCTGTACTGGCGCCCGCAGGCCACGCCAATCCAAAAGCCTTATAAGGTTTTTGTCCAGTTGCGCAACGAACAGAATGAAACCATCACCCAGGCCGATCATTTTATTTTTGAGGGTTTGCTTACGACTGGCCTCATGGCTCAGCTCAAAGACCGGCAGGAGTGGCTGCGTGACACTGCCGATTTGACCTTACCCGAAAAACTGCCGCCGGGCGCTTATCGCCTGTTTGTGGGTCTGTACGACCCCACCACTCTCGAACGCGTTCCCCTCAGTGATGATGCCAGCGGCGAGAACGCTGTGCTGCTGGAGACAAT
>CAZRYD010000008.1:30739-47607 GCA_964604225.1 uncultured Caldilineaceae bacterium | reverse complement strand
CCCTTCGATACGCCCACTTGGAGCTATTCAGGATGCTTGCGCCGGAAAATCACCCTTCGATAGGCGCTGAGGCGCACTCAGGATGATTTTCCGGCTATAGGTAGCAACTTGGGTTATTTACAAACTCAACGGATAGCGACCATACGTTTTAGCGGCCTGCACAAACGCTTCCAGATTTTCCACCGGGGTATCACGGGGGACTTCGCAGCCGGGACTTAGAATAAAGCCGCCGCCAGGTCCGCCAACTCGAATAGATTCGCGTACGGCTGCGCTAATGCTCTCCGGCGTGCCGTTGAGCAGCACCCGCACCGGGTCCAGGTTGCCCTTGATGCACACCTTGTCGCCCATCATCTGCTTAACCTGGGCCAGGTCTACCAACGCGTCAAGGTTGAGAATGTCGGCCCCCAGTTGAGTAAAGAGCGGCAGTAGGGCTTTGGTATTGCCACAAGCATGATATTTGACCCGCGCGCCGGCCTTTTTTAATTGGGCAATCAGTTCGGCCACATAGGGAAAGTTAAACGCCTCGAAATGTTTGGGCGAGATGAGGGTGGCAATGGCATCGCCCACGCCGATAAAACGCGCTCCGGCTTCAATTTGAGCCAGGCCAAACTCCAACTCCATTTCCATGCTGAAACGCATCAAGTCATGCACCAATTGAGGGTCATCGTACACATCGGTCATCAAGTAGTTGATGTTACGCAGCATAGCCGACTCCTGAAACGGCGCTTCCACCCAGCCGTAGACTACCTCACCATCGCCCAACTCATGTTGCAAAATCTTGATCGCTTTGATCTGCTCGTGCATGCGATTTTCGCCCAACGGGTCCGGCAGGTGCAGTTTTTTGAGATCATCCCGACTCTTGATAAACGGCTCCTCGGAGCCGGCAGGCACATCATCCTCCTGCCAGAAGACAGGCGCGCCCAACGTTTGCGACTCCCGCACCGCATCTGAGGTGACGTTGACGCTATCATAACCAAAGCGGCGGATACATTCCAGTTGAGCCTGGGCCATCACTTCACCGTACAGACAGTATTGGCCATAGGGGATGCCGGCCAGCTTGGCCGCAAAGGTCATAATCAGCGGGCTAACCGGCGCCCGATCTGGCTCGCGCAGCGCGCACACTGCTTCGTATCGTTCATAAGATGTCATCTCCATCATCGTTTATATACCTCCAAAGTGGCGACCGCAGACCGACGACCGTCGCCACAGCTATCATCGGCGGTCAGTGGTCAGCCGGCGGCGGTCATTACGGCAACAAGCGTTTTGAGGGAATCCGGCCCCAGGCCCGGACACTCTGGAAACCTTCGGCATATTTGGCCCCGCATTGCAACCCCCGAAAACGGGCCACGGTTTCAATAAAGTCCAGAATATCCGTAGCATGATGCTCTTTAAGCCAGGTAATCTGGCTAATATGCTGGGCCATGGCTAGTTTTTTGAGTTCCACCGTGTCGCTGATGTCGACATATTCGGTCGGGGTAAAATCAATGCCGGCCAGGGTGTCCATAAAATAAATCGGGGGAGCGATGGCGTGGGCCGGCTGGGCGGTCACGTAGTAAGGAACAGTAGCCAGAAAGCTGGCATCGAGCACCAACTTGGTGACGGCATTGTGGTCGCCGTGGTAATCATCTGGGTGATGGGTAATGATTAGGTCGGGCTTGGCCAGGCGGATCATGTCTACAAAACGGATCATGGCCTCTTCCGTAGCGTAGATTTCGCCGTCCAAAAAATCCAGCGACATCGCTTCAGCCCCAATCACTTTGGCTGCCGCCTTAGCTTCTTCAGCCCGCACCGGGCCGACTTCGTGGTGCAGAATTTGCCCGTGGCCCTTGTCGCCCCGGCAGGCGTGGACCATAATCACCTGATGTCCCTGGGCCACATAACGGGCCAGGGTGCCCGAGCACAAAATTTCCAGATCATCGGGGTGCGCCCCCACGGCTAAAACACGCATATACTTCCTCCTCAGGCGATGAGCCGCTGCTGCTGCACGAATAGCCAATCGCTGGTCTGCCGGAGCGCGGTTGCCACAGCCCCCAACACCGGCGCATCCAGCCCCAAATCCGAGAGGGTGATGTCCGGCACCACCGGAATCAGCCCTTCAATGCGGGCCCGAATCGGCTCGACAAAGAGGTCGCCAAACTCGGCCAGATCGCCGCCGATGATAATCCGGTCGGGATCGATAATGCAGGCCGCATTGGCTACGGCAATACTCAGATAATCCACAGTTTCTTGCACTACGGCTTGAGCCACAGCATCACCCTCTCTGGCCGCAGCCAAAACTTTTTCAGCGCTCAAGTTCGTAAGGTCGGTCTGGCTCAAAATTGAGGGCTGGCCCGCCTCCAGCCTTTGCCGGACCCGCTGGACAATCCCTGTGCTGCCGGCAAAACCTTCCAGACAACCATAGCCATCATAAGTTTGGCCCAGGTAGCGTTCGTTGTGGATGAGATACCCCACCTCACCGGCGGCGTAATGCGAGCCGCGATAAAGCTGTCCATTGAGAATCAGGCCGGCGCCAATGCCGTCGCCAATCTGGATACACAGCAAATTACGCAACCCCCGGCCTGCCCCGCGCCAGCTTTCGCCCAGAGCAATCAGGTTAACCGAATTTTCAATGAAGACCGGCAAGCCCAGCGCCTCCTGGAGGCGGCTCTTGAGCGGCAGATTGCGCCAGCCGAAACTGGGCGCCCAGGTCACAATCCCTTCATTAAATAAGGTAATAGACGGCACGCCGACACCGACGCCGCGCAGCGGTGCGCCAAAACGAGACGAGGCCCGGACTAACTCTTTGATAAAGTCGATCAGCCGCTCCACCCCCTCCTCGCCGGGCAGTGAGGGCATAGTCCGGCGCTCAAAGATTTCACCGTTGAGGTCGGCCAGCGCACCAACAATATTCTGACCAACGTAAACGCCAATAATCAGGCTGGCTCGTGAGTTAAAGGTTAACAGGATGGGCCGGCGTCCACCTTTGGAATCGCCAGGATCGCCTTCTAAAACCAGACCTTCTTCAATGAGGGGATTAACAATGCGGGTAATGGTGGGGGGACTGAGGTGGAGCAGCCGAGCCAGCTCGGAGCGGGAGATGGGTCCCTGCTCGCGGATTAACTCCAGAATAGCCGACTCGTTGACTTTACGCAGCAGGGTGGCGTCGCCGGTGTGGGTTAAATAATCTTTAGCCAAGACTTCACCTCTGGCCAAGCCTGCTCCTGGCTCTACACTGAACAGAAGAGTAACACTGATTGCTTGCGATTTAGTTAGTTACTTGCTGTAAGAAAATATTATCACAAGGTTGGTGATTTGTCAAAATACACCCAAATCATCCGGGTAACTCTGCAAATATAGCCTAATCTGGTATAATCTTTACCTTTGAGACGGGTCAACCAAAATGAACAACCCGCAACAAACAATCCAAGACGCCACTGAACTTATTCAGCGCCAGCCTACGGATGCCACAGCCTTTATCCGTCGCGCTGAGGCTTACGCCGAGATGGGCCAGTACGAGCAGGCTATTGCCGACTACAGCGAAGCCATCCGGCTCAACCCGACCGAAGCCCCTATTTTTTACCAACGTGGCAGCCTCTACCGCAAAATGAGGGCCTTTGAGCTGGCTCTGGCCGATTTTGACCAGGCTGTCGGCCTCGATCCCGACCAGGCCAAAAACTGGGTTGGCCGGGGCAATACCCATTTCGACCGGCGCGACTTTGAGCAGGCCATTGCCGATTATACTACGGCGCTGGGTCTTGACCCAGTTTACAGCGCCGCCCTGTACAATCGCGGCCGATGTTACGCTGAAATCGAGGCGGATGGACCGGCGCTGGCTGATTTCGAAACCGTGCTGCAGGTCAACCCGCAGGATGGCGCTGCTTATTTTAGTCGAGGCCGCTTGTACGCCAAAATGGGTGACTACGAGCGAGCCATTGCCGACTATACGCAAGCCCTTACGCTCGACCCGGAAGATGCCTTAACTCTGGTTGGCCGGGGCGGCAGTTACGCTGAATTGGGCGCTGACGCCTTAGCCCTGGCCGATTTTGCAGCCGCCATCCAACTTGACCCGCACGAAGCCCAGGCCTTTATCGGTCGGGGCTTGATTCGCTTGAAACAGGCCGATCTGCCGGGGGCCATCGCCGATTACGATCAGGCCCTGCGGCTGAGTCCTCAGGAGGTTGAGGCGTTTATTGCCCGCGGCATGCTGCACTACCAGCAAGGCCAGGCCGAGCGCGCTTTGGCCGACTATGCCGAAGCGATTCGACTCGACCCACAGGATGCCCGAGGTGCTTTTGGCCGGGCTTTGGTCTACGCTCAACAGGGCGATCACGAACGGGCCGTGGTCAATTTTAGCCAGGCGCTGCGACACAAGCCTGACTTTGTAGCCGCCCTGGTAGGTCGAGCCAATAGCTATCAAAAACTGGGCGATTTGGAGCGCGCCCTGGCCGATTATCAACAGGCGCTGGCTTTAAACCAACTCGATGCGGGAGTATTCTACAACCGGGGGCTGCTCTATCACCATCTGGGCCAAAGCGAGCCAGCCCTGGCCGACTACGCCGAAGCAGTCCGGCTGAATCCGCAGGATAGTTCAGCTTTTTACAATATGGCCTGTCTGTTGGCCGAGCAAAATCGCCCCACCGAAGCTCTGGCCAGCCTACGGCAGGCGCTGAACCTGGATCAGTCCGGGGCTATTGCGAGCCGCGCTCAAACTGATCCCGACTTCGAACCGCTGCGGGCTGAAGAGGGATTCCAGCAACTGCTGGCAGAGTTTTCAAACCCGCCGCCGCCCACCGGCTGACCCCTTGCTTGAAATCCAAGCTTGCCTTAACCTACAATTTGACCAATAGGCTGGGTGACCTATATAATGGCCGGGTAGGCTATTCAAGCGCACCCGATTATCCCTTTACTCCCGTCTTAAAAATCATTCTGGCAAAGGTTATTGACGCCTGTGGGGCAAAATCGCCGTTACCACACAGTTATTTTTGATATTGGCGGCACGCTGGTCGGTTTTGAGGACGACGCTCCCTTTGCCGAATTTTTAGCCAGCGTTGAGGTACCCCACCGGTTTGTCTCCCCAGCCGATTTACGCTTGAGTATGCTGCATACCCTATCGCTACGCCGACACGAGGCGGTCGGCCTGGGGCTTGACGACGAAAGCGTCAATAATTGGTGGCTGACCATTTTTAATGACCTGTTTCCCCACAGTCCCACCGTGGCCCGGCGGATGTGGGAATTGTTCAAACGCAACTACTTCGACAGCCTCTTCCCTGATAGTTTGCCTATTTTAGAGACCCTCAAAAAGCGCGGTGTCCCCATGGGTGTCGTCTCCAACTATGGTACCCACCTGCTCGATCTTTTGCCCAAGCTCAATATTTTCGATTACTTTGATTTTATTATCGTTTCAGCCATTGTGGGGGTGACGAAGCCCCACCCGCGTATTTTTGAGATGGCCGTTGAGGAAGCAGGGGTCCCATCCAGCCAACTTCTCTATGTGGGCGATAATCCGGTGGACGATGTGGAGGGAGCCAATCGGGTTGGCATTGAGGCGGTGCTAATCAATCGACCCGGCCGCGAGCCGAATACCGCGCCCAAGATGATTACGAGTCTATTGGACATAGAGCGCATCGTTTTCCCCGATGATTAGCGGTTAAATCTGACTCTGCCCTGCTCATACGACCTGTGCTACGCTCAGGTTGACTCAGGGTGTCGTTTTTGAAAAGTTATTCGGGTTCAATGGTGAAGGTAAGAGGAAAGCCTTGCTGTCGGGCCATGTACTGAGCTTTAAAAACGCGGCTTTTGGCTGTTTCCAGAGGCAGGGTACAGACATAGGCATTGCCCTTGGTATGAGCTTCCAAAGCAATGTCTTCGGCCTGGGCAAAGGTCAGTTCAAAAATGGTCACCAGCACAATGATGACAAATTCAAAGGTGGTTACGTCGTCGTTGTGGATAATGACCCGGTAGGGGCGTTCCAGTTCCTCTTCATCCAGCACAATAAATTCGAGGTCAATGCCGGTTTCGGTTTCGGTATCACCTTCGAATCTTGGCCGATAAATTAAAACTTCCAGGATCAACTCCTATCACCCCTATTGTGGGCTGGCTCCGATGCGCCCCAGGGCCATGCGAGCCAAAACAACTACTTCGCTGTCACCGCTCTCAAGGCCCAGTTCGCTGGCTTTTTGGTAGGCCGGGAAGGCCTCAGCCGGCTTGTTTTGAGCCTCCAACGCCTGCCCCAACAAAAACCAGGCCCAGGCCGAATTCTTGTCAAGGTCAATGGCCGCCCTGGCATCATGTTCCGCCTTGGCCGCTTGACCTACCCTTAATTGTAGCTGGCTCCGGGCCAGATAAAAATTCGAGGAATCATTTAAGCCCGCCTGCGCCTGCTTAAAGCTGGCGTCAGCAGCAGTCTTGTCGCCCAAAGCTTCTTGGACCACTCCGCGCAGGAGCAATAGATCGGGATCACCCGGCACTTGGGCCAGGCCTTGTTCTATCATAGCCAGCGCCTGACGATAGTTCCCAGCGTCGATGGCCTCGTAGGCGTTATCTTGTGCCTCCAGCCGGGCCACAACCTCCGGCGAGGGAGCCAATACTGTCTGGAAAAGCACAATCATACCGCCCGCCAATACAAAAATCACCACCAGGATAATAACAACTTGCCGCAGCAAGCGCTTTTGCTCGGCTGCCACCAATTGGTCCAAATACCACCACCACTTCTCGGGCGGTGGGGCGGGGGCAGGGCGATGAGCGTTGAGCGCCGCCGGTCCACCCAGCGATCTTAGCAGAGGCGCAGCTTGTTTTCTGAGGTGGGTTTGAAGCGAGCGGATACGGCCCTCTTCCGGGAGCAAATCTACCCCGGCGGACTCTAGCTGCTGAAAAAGGGTTTCCAACTGGTCCAAGTCAAGCAAAAAGCGCATGGCCTGGTCGGCAGCCAGCGATTTGATTTTGGGCTGGCGCTCTTCCAGGCTAACTAAAAGTTCCCGCAGTTCGTCGGCGGGGTTTAACTTTTTCTGCTGCAAATAATCCAGTTTAGACATAGGGCAGGTTACAGAGTCGCAGGGTTGCAGAGTCGCAAACGTTCGGAAGGCTATTTGCTACTTTGCCACTTGGTTACTCTGTTACAAGACTCCCGCTCGTTCCATCATCTCGCGGCTGAGTTGGTTGTGCCTGGCAACGACCGGTTGGAGTTCAAACGGTAAAAATTGTCCGGCCTCAACCACCACCCGGCCATTAATAACCGACAGCCAAACCTGGGGCGGGGCGCAGGTTAGCAATGCTGCCACAGGGTCAGACGACGAACCCGCATGAGGCAAGTCGTCCACCCGAAAGGCTACAAAATCGGCGGCCTTACCCGGAACCAGCGCGCCAATATCGTCACGGCGCAAGATTTTGGCTCCCCCAACCGTAGCCAGGGCCAGCGCCTCCCGCGCCGTGAAACGGTCGGCGCGCGCTTCGAAGCCGGGCCAGCCGACTCGCTGCAAGAGCATGGCCTGCCGCGCTTCGCCTAGCATGTGGTTGCCATCGTTGCTGGCCGAGCCGTCAACCCCCAACCCAACCCGGACCCGCTTGTCCAGCATTTCCCGGACCGGGGCAATCCCGGAGGCCAAAATCATATTGCTACTGGGGCAGTGACAAACACCTGAGTTGGTTTGGGCCAGCCAATCAATTTCCGCCGAGTTGGGGTGAACCATATGGGCAAACCAGACATCCTCACCGGCCCAGCCGAGTTTCTCGGCATAAGCGACAGGCCGTTTGCCAAACGTCTCCAGACAGAAGCGCTCCTCGTCGCGAGTTTCGGCCAGGTGAGTATGGAGGTTGACCAGGGGATACTGGCGGGCCAACTCGACCGACTCACGCATCAGAGCTTCGGTGACACTAAAGGGGGAACAGGGAGCCACGCCGATACGCAGCATCGAGAGCGGGTTGGGATCGTGGAAGGTTTCGATGGCGCGAAGGCAATCTTTGATGATGTCCGGTTCGGCATCACAGACCCGGTCAGGGGGTAGGCCGCCCTGACTTTCGCCGAGACTCATACTCCCTCGGGTGGGGTGAAAACGCACGCCAACCTCCTGAGCCGCCCGGATTTCATCGTCAATTTTGCTGCCGTTGGGGTAAAGGTAGAGATGATCGGCTACGGTAGTGCAGCCGCTCAAAACCAGTTCGCTCAGGCCGATTTTGGCGCTGACATAGACGGCTTCCGGAGTCATCTCGGCCCAGATGGGATAGAGGAATTTGAGCCAGTCAAACAGCACCATGCCAGGACCCGTGCCAATGGTTCGGGTCAAGGTTTGATACAAATGATGGTGGCAATTGACCAGGCCGGGGATGACCACACAACCACTGGCGTCGATGACCCGGTTGAAGCCGTCGCGGGCCAAGTCGGGGCGAGTCGCGGCGATATGCCGGTCAATCTCGGCAGTGGGGCCAACCCACTCAAGCCGATTATCTTCAACGATGATGGCCCCCTGTTTAATCTCAGCCGGTGGCATACCCGCAGAGGTTAAGTTGTCACAGCTCGTCACCAAAACATCAGCATTTTTTACGAGTAAAGTGGTCATTTAGCGTTTCCCCGCTTCCGTAAGATTTTGAAGACAAATAAAAAACGTGAAGCGTGAAGCGGGCAAAAAACTCTATTTGCGCATCACGTTTCACGTTTTCTAAATCAATGGGCCGGGTGGGAGTCGAACCCACACGAGGGTTAAGCCTCGGGGGATTTTAAGTCCCCTGCGTCTGCCATTCCGCCACCAGCCCTTATTCTGGCTGGAATATTACAATAATTAGCCAAGTTAGTCAAAGAAATAGTGAAGATGCGATCGTTCTGCCTTAACGTGGTTAAAAAGTATCAAATACCGTCTTGACAGCAGCATGAAGCTTATGGTAGGATGGTCTCGACTTCATTATCAGAAGGGGAAACTCATGGAAAATTTGCAGGGCCTCATTGGCCAAACGTTAAACCAGTACCGCATCACCGAACAAATTGGCGAGGGCGGGATGGCTACAGTTTTTAAGGCTTACCAACCCGGCCTCAATCGCGATGTGGCCCTCAAAGTATTGCCACCCCATTTTGCCAAACAGGCAGATTTTACCGAACGGTTTTCGCGTGAGGCCCAGGCCATTGGCAACCTGCACCATCCCAACATCCTACCGGTCTATGACTCCGGCCAGGATAAGGGCTATAGCTATATTGCCATGCGCTATATCCCCAATGCCACCACGCTGGCCCACGAAATGAAGTCCCCGCTGAAAACGGAGCGCATCATCGAAGTGATGACTCAAATTGGAGGGGCTTTAGATCATGCCCATAAAGCGGGCATTATTCACCGCGATGTGAAACCGAGCAATGTTCTGCTGGACGGGCAGTGGGCCCTGTTGAGCGATTTTGGCCTGGCCAAAATGGTCGAAGGCGCTTCAGAGTTGACCGGCACCGGCGTGGGCATGGGCACCCCGGCCTATATGTCGCCCGAACAAGGTATGGGCAAAAAGGTGGATCATCGCACCGACATCTACGCACTGGGCATCATTTTGTACGAGATGCTGACCGGCCAGGTTCCGCATCGAGCCGAAACGCCGATTGCCACGGTGATGAAGCGTATCAACGAGCCGCTGCCGCTGCCGCGCAGTCTCAACCCCAATATTCCAGAGGCCGTGGAACGAGTCTTGCTCAAAGCCCTGGCCGTGGAACCGACGGATCGTTTTGACAGCGCGAGTGAACTGGCGACCGCCCTTAAGGCGGCTTTTGGCTCTAACCCCCATGAGGTCTTGGCCGAGGTTTCACCCGCCTACGTCAACCCGGCCTCAAAAACCGCTTCACCCCCTGCTGACAAGACCAAGGTCGCTGCGCCACCGGCTGCACCAGCAGCGCCAGGCAAAACCGGATTACCGATCAATGCTTTGGGCTTTGGCGCGATTGGGCTGTTGATTTTCCTGGTGCTGATCGGCATTGGGGTGCTGATATTCCTGCAACTCCGCTCGCCCTCATCTAATGAAACGACTCAGAATACGCCCCCGGCAACAGCGCCTACTCAGGCAGTGGTGGTTGCAGCTACCGACACAGCCGCACCCACCGTCGCCCCGATTGACACGCCAGCTCCAAGCGGCGATGAGCCAGGCGCTACGAGCGCAGCCCAAGATTCTATTGCCAAAACGGAAACCACAACTCCAGAAAGCGCGCTAGCGACAACTGAAACCCTTGAGGTGAACACCCCGGAAGTCGCCTCAGCTCAGGCAACAGCCAAGGCTTTGACCGGCCAAGAAGTGGCCGATTTGGCTCTGGCTGAAGCTCAAAAGTGGCAGGCCGACGCCGTTCTCAGCGAAATCAGCACCAGCGGCTTGGGGCCGCTGGATGTCGAGGGCAAATCTACGGATTGGATCCTCAAATTCTGGTCGCCTTCAAACAAGGGGCTTAACACTCTCATGTTCAGCAATGGAACCTTAAGCAGTTCTCCCACCAATCTGCCCACACCCAAAACGACTGTGTTGGAGGGCGTCATTCTGGATACAAAACAACTTTATGAAATCGGTGAAAAGGCCGGGGCCAGTCAATACACCTCGCAAGGTTACCGGCCCATGGCCGCCATTACTCCCTATCCCCTAGACGAAACCAAGCTGACCTGGTATCTCAACTACGCTGGCGGTGATTTTCGGGTTGTTTATACGGTGGTGATCGATGCCAAAAGCGGCGAGGTTATCCAGGCGATACCTCTGGAATGACCTTAAAAAAGGGGCTGGTCTAAACCACCAGCCCCTTTTTGCTTTAAGGGAATTTTGATTTTGGTACGTTCGCCTAAGAGTTTTTTCTGAAGATAATGAAATCCCAAACCCATTTTTCGGGGTCGGCGGAGTAGGAGAGGGGGACAATGGGCGAGAGGCGGGTGCCGCTCTGGTCGGCCACATAAATATTCCAGACTCCATCCTCAAAGGTACCCGGCTCAAACTTGACATTGCCCTGTTTGACGTAATCACATTCCAAACAGTTGACGGCGCTCCAGCCCCAGTCGCTCATGCCGCTCTCGGCGTGCATGCCGGTGGGAACTTGATCGCCCACAATTTTTAACCCGCCAATGGGAATATTGCCGGCACTGACTATCGCCACATAAATCGTAATGACGTGGTAACTGGTCCGTTGAAACTCACGATTGCCTTGTTCCGACATAGTAAAGGGAAACTGAGCTTCAGGCGGCGAGGGAGGTGGAGTAGGTTCTTGGGAGGAGGGGGCGGCTGCCGCCGGGGCCGCTGCTGGTGGAACTACCGCTGGTTGGGCCACCACCGGTGCAGCGGGGGGTGGGATTGGCGTGGGTTCGGGCGTGTCGGTCGGAGGGGGGACCTCGGTAGCAATCGGGGTAGCGCTGGGAGTCAGGGTCGGGACCGGAGTAGGTACTTCTGTGGGCACTTCGCCGGGGGTGGGCAGATAAGTGGTGCTCTCATTGGCACCCTCAGTGAGCAAGGCTCCATTTGGGCCGGGAGTAGGCGTAAAAGTAGGCCGAAGAGTCGGAACTGCTGGATCACCAGGGTTGACGTAAGCCAGCGCCGTATTGTCATTGTGCGGGTGACGTGTTCTAACATAAGCCGCAAAAATAATCGAGCCGAACAGGAAGACCAAGCCGATGAAAGCAATTGTAGCAATTGCATCTTTGGTGGATTGGGACAGACGCCAAAACTGCCAAAGCGGAGCCTGATTTTTCTTCTTTTTGACAACTTTCTTTTTGACAACCGGAGTTGCGCGTGTCCTGCCTGCCTGCAACATGCGTTGCAGTTCAGCTTCGAGATCGTTGATTTCGACGACGACGGGATAGGGGGTATTGGGGCCGTAATAAGACTGGTATTTTTTCAACTCTTCAAGGCGGTACATTTTTGCCTGAATAAGTTCATCTACCGGCATAGCGCCCATCCATGCTTATTGTCCAAAAGACTCAACATAACACTACTTATCATCATAGCATAAATCCACTAAAAGTACAAAATTAAGATGACATAATATTATACCCCCAGATATAGTAGTCTCAGGACTCTCAACTACTACATTCAGTAATATTATAATCTTATCTTGCCTGGGCCATTAGTCGAAAAATCCTGTTGCGGCCCTTATCGGCACGTGCTATACTTGATGATTGAGGGAAAAGCTTTTTCTTTTTTGCTCAGGTTAAGCTTGATAGGTTTTGGGATGGATATGTCAAACGCAGGCAAACAGGCTACGGCGCAAGCCCACATCATTCTGATTGACACAGAGGCACAGCGCCTGCGCCCTGTGCATGAGGTCTTGAAATTAAGGGGTTATTCCACCCGCTTGTTTTACAATATGGATGAAGCTTTGGCGCATCTCTCCAAAGCTGATATACTGTTAGTAGATGCTAGCCTGGTTGATCAACCCAAAGCGAGTGGGTTCATCAAGGCAGCTAAAGTTTTAGTGCTTGCGGATAAAAAAGTGGCGGTACTTCCGCCCGATTTAGAAGCAGACCACGTTTTTTTGCTCCGTTATCCTAAAGACACCCGTAAATTAATTGACCGCTTAAACGATTATATGACTCCACCTATACTTGATCTTGAGGCTAAAGCGGATAATATTGAGCATCTGGCTCTGTTGTTTAACATTACCCAATCATTGAGTGGGCATTTGGAAGTTAACGCGCTCTTTGAGCGTATCCTGGCGCTGGCTCCTGAGCTCAAAGCAGATTTTGCGGCCTTGCTGGTTCAAGAAGGCGACGAGACCATTTATTATCGCTCCACCCAACCAGGGCGCGAAGAACTCATCGGTTTGACCGGCCGCCGCTTTGCGCAGAGATTGCTCAAAGATGGGTTAGAAGGCTGGGTGCTGCGCCACAATCAGGCCGTCGTTTTGGCCAATACCATGAATGACTCGCGCTGGTTTCGGGCTTCGTATTTGCCGGATGAGGAACACTGCGTAGTTGCCTTACCTTTTGCCCTGGAGCGAGTGGGAGCCAGAGGGGTTTACCTGGTTGGTCATAAACAGCCGGGCTTCTTTACCAAGGACGATGTGGCGCTCCTGGAAGCGGTCATCATCCAAATTAGCATGGCGATTGAAAATGCCATGCTCTTTAAAAATCAATCGGAACGCTCCGTCCAGCTCTCGCTGATCAACGAGGTCAGCCGGGCAGCTACATCAATCCTTAATTTGGATGTCATGCTGCGCACGGTGGTGCAGGCCATTCGGCGCAGCTTTGGCTTTTATAATGTCTCCATTCATTTATACAGTTCGGTCACCCACCTGGTTGAATTACGCGCCAGAGATACACTGGATCGATTCAGCCTCACCGCACCTATCCCTCATCTTACCCACAAATTACGGCAGGGTTTAATTGGCTGGTCAGCAGCCACTAATAAAACGATCGTCGCCAATGATGTGGCTCAGGACCCTCGCTACATTGCCAACAAGAACAACAAAGAGGTGCGGGCTGAGTTGTGCGTTCCCATCCGGCTGGGCACCAAAACCATTGGGGTTTTAGATATTCAAAGTACCCAGTTAGAGGCGTTTGATAAATATCACGTCTCAGCGCTGGAAACGCTGGCCGACCAGTTGGCCATTGCCATCGAAAATGCCCGGCTCTACGATGAAATTAATCAGCGGTTGAAGGAGTTGCAATCACTCAACGACATTGGTCAGGCCATCACCTCAACCCTGGATTTGCAGCGAACTTTAACCCTGATTACCGACCATACGACCCGGCTGATGAATGTGGCCGCGGCCTCGGTAGTACTGCGCGATGATGCAGCGGGTGAAGTTTGGTTTGCCGCTGCTTCAGGAGAAGGCTCAGAGGCTGTCATCGGCTTGCACATGGCCCTGGGTCAGGGTCTGGCCGGGTGGGTAGCCGAAAAAGGCGAGCCGGTGATTGTGCCGGATGTTTACGCCGATGAGCGTTTTTTTGCTGATATGGACAAGTCCAGCGGGTTCACCACCCAATCAATTTTATGCGTTCCTCTACAAACCAAAGGGCACACCATTGGTGCTATTGAGGTGATGAACAAAAAGAACGGCACCTTCGACAAGGAAGACCTGGCGCTGTTACAAGCCCTAGCTGCACCCGCGGCGGCGGCCATCGAGAATGCCCAACTTTATGAAGAGCAGAGCCGGGCCATCAAACGGCTGGCCGAAACCCAACGACAGTTGATCCAGAGCGCCAAGCTGGCCGGAGTGGGGGAATTAGCCGCCGGTATTGCCCACGAAATCAACAACCCCCTCACAACTATTATCGGCCTAGCCAGTTTATTAATGGACACAAGTGTCCCCACGACGGAATATGAGCGGGTTGAAGATTTGCGTATGATTAATCAGGAAGCGCGGCGCGCTCGTGATATTGTGCGCGGTCTCTTGAATTTTGCTCGGGCTGACATACCCAAGCAAGTAACCACTGATTTGAATCAATTGATTGAAGAGTGTGTTTTTCTGGTTTATACTAAAAGTGTCAGCCATAAGATTGAGCTGCGCAAATCGCTGGAGCCGCTGCCAGAGATGTCGCTTGATGTGAACCAGATGAAACAGGTGATTGTCAATTTGCTCAATAATGCTATCCAGGCAATGCAAAATAATCAGGATCGCCCCGCCATACTGACCGTAACTACGTCGCTGGTTGCTCCGCTTACTCATGTTCAAACCAATCAATCCCAGAATGGCAACACCCGGAAGCGAAGAAAAAAGGTGTTGACAGAAACCAATCACACCGCAGCAAAACAACGCGAAAACATTAGCACCGCCAACATAAAAGTAGAAGATGATACTGAGTTAACCGTCATCTGTAGCATTAGTGATACCGGTCACGGTATCCGACCAGAACATTTGGACAAAATATTCGATCCATTTTTTACCACTAAAGAGGTTGGCCAGGGTACAGGATTAGGTTTATCCATTAGTTATGGGATCATGGAAAAGCATGGTGGTCAGATCAAGGTTGAAAGCACACCGGGTGAAGGAACAACATTCAGGTTACTTTTTCCCGTTTCGGTTTTATCACCCGTTCAAAACAAGCTGCCTTAAACGCGCTAACACGGACCTTTATCTCGAAAAGAAACCAGGATTAAAAGGATAATTCACCGTGATAAACCAAAGAATTTTAGCGGTTGACGATGAAAAAGGCGTAGTTCATTCCTGTGTCCGCATTCTGGAACGGCAGGGCTTTACGGTATCAGGTCTAACCGATAGCCAGGCAGCCCTCGAATTGCTGCGGCAGGAGAGTTTTGATCTGCTTTTGACGGACATCAAGATGCCTCGGCTGGACGGCTTGGAGTTGCTCCGCCTGGCTAAAGAGATTGATCCTCATTTGACCGTAGTGTTGATTACCGGCTACGGCACTATGGAAGACGCCATCAACGCCATTCGCCTGGGCGCCCAGGGATTCTTGATGAAACCTTTTGAACCAGAGGAACTGGTGACAACGGTCAAAGATAACCTGGCCCGGCGAGCGTTATTGCGAGATAGTTTGCGACTGCAAACCTTGCTACCCTTGCTAGAAATCAATCAAATTTTACAGATAGCTGGCGGTGAAGCCTCGCTCATTCGGCGGGTGCTGGAAATAGCCCGGCGCGAAACCGGCGCAGCTCGTCTGGCCTGGGTCAGTCATCGTCGCTCAGCTATCCCGGTTTTTACTCCCCTTGAGATGAACACAATGAGCGCAAAGGTTGACCGTAGATCCAGGTTAGAGATGGTCGAATTGGCGGTGGTCGATCAAAATGGACCACAGCCGTCTAGCCTACCACCATCGGCCATTGATCTGGCCATGACTCAGGGTCGCCCGGTCTGGGTACTGGGCAACGGAACCATCCTCACCGTTCTTGAAGGTCAGTCCAATATTGTTGGTGTACTGTTGCCACTGGTTATCAAAGGCGAGGTTGTGGGGCTGCTCACGGCTGAAACCGGCAATGGCAAACGTGGTGGTCCGTTTAATCAAATTAGCCTGGACTTGCTGTCAGTGCTGGCCGGACAATTGGCTATTACCCTGGAAAATGTCCGGTTATTCCAGCAAACTGAAGCGCTACGTACGTTTAACGAAGATATTATCCAAAATATGACCAATGGTTTGATTGCTATTGATCAAGAGGGCTGTATCACCGCTTTCAACCCGGCTGCCTCAACGATGTTGGGCTTTCAACCCGGCGAAGCTCTTTATCACCCGCTGCATCAGCTCATCCGGCAATCGGAAGATTTAATCAGAATATTTAACGAAACGCTGACCACGGGGCAAGCCTATGCTCACCAGGAAATCACGCTCCGGCATCGAGATGGTAACCCGCTGCCAGTCTCAGCCAGTACGGCTCCCCTTGGAGCTGGCGACTCTGCTAGCAAACCATTGGGGGTGGTGGGTGTGCTGGAAGATTTGAGCGAAATCAAAGCTATGGAAGCAGAACGGCGGCGGCTCGACCGCTTGGCCGCCTTGGGCGAGATGTCGGCAGTGGTGGCCCATGAAATCCGCAACCCCATTGCCGGGATTGCCGCCGGGATTGATTACCTGACTCGGAACGCGGCCAAGGATTCGCCGGAATTTGAAGGGGCAGCTATGATGCGCGGCGAAATTCAACGGGTCAACCGCATTTTGGAAGATATTCTTTTTGTCGCCCGCCCAGCCCGGCTCAAATTATCCAGCGAAGACGTGGCCCAAATTATCGAAAATGTGCTCAAGCGCTGCCAGAGGCAAGTCCAGGAGAGCCAGGTTACAGTTTTGTCTCAATATGCCAAAAATCTACCTCGCCTGAGTGTAGATCGACAGCGCCTGGAGCAGGTTTTTACCAATTTAATCATCAACGCCACTCAGGCCATGCCCCATGGAGGACAACTTTCATTGCAAACTCAGCTTGGTCCAACTCAAAACGGCAAATCAGCCGAAGAGGTAATCATTACCATTGCCGATACCGGGCCAGGTATTCCGACTGAGGCTCAACAACAGATTTTT
>CAZRYD010000008.1:0-30729 GCA_964604225.1 uncultured Caldilineaceae bacterium | reverse complement strand
GAACCTTTCTTTACCACCAAAGCCAGAGGGACCGGGCTGGGGTTAACTGTGGCTCGGCGCGTCATCGAGGAGCATGGGGGGACCATTAGCATTGAAAGCGCCGAATCTCAGGGAACCCGCTTTATCATCCGCTTACCTGTGACCAGGAGAGCGAATCCATGACTCATCAAGTTTTGATTGTAGATGATGAGAAAACCTTGCGCCATTTTTTACGGCTAAATTTACAAGAGCAGGGGTATGAGGTGAGCGAAGCAGCAGACGGGCAAATCGCCTTGAAGCTGATCGAGCAGCATCGCTTCGATGTAGTACTACTCGATTTGCGTTTGACCGATATGGACGGGCTGGAGATTCTGCGCCGGTTGCGTCAACTGGCCCCAACTACCAGCGTTATTATTTTGACCGCCTATGCCACTCTCGACTCGGCCGTTGAAGCCCTGCGCCAGGGAGCTCACGATTACCTGACCAAACCTTTCGACACCGGCGAATTACTCACCAGCGTAGCCGATGGGGTTGCCCGTCAGGCAGCGGAGCCACCCACCCCCCTTAAAAGCGCCGAGTCCGTTTTAGAGGTAAAAGACCTCAAACTCAATCTCAGTAATCGCCAAGTTAGCCGTGATGGGGAAATTATTAATTTAACGCCCACCGAATTTGATATTCTGGCCACCCTTATGGCCCAACCCAATGTGGCTATGGACTCAATCAGCCTCATCAAGCATGTTCGGGGTTACGAAGCCACCGAAGCCGATGCGCGAGCTATTGCGCGAGTCCACATTCATCGCTTGAGACAGAAATTGGAAACGGACCCAGCTAATCCTCAATATGTCACCACCATTGCCGGGGGACGATATTTAATCAACACAGATTAATTTATCACACCCGGTCCTGACCTTAATAATTGTAACTATCCTGTAATCACAATTTAACGCATTTTGTGCTATATTAGCATGAGTAAGCAACTCTTAGGTTAAAGGAGTAGATACTTATGCTAAATCAGCACAGTCGGCCTAAACGTATCCTCATTGTTGACGATGAACCGACCCTGGTTTTTTTTCTCAAACAGGGTTTGCAAGAAGCTCAACTGGCTTACATGGTTGATGGGGCCTCGTCGGGAGAGGAAGCGCTAACCAAGCTGACTTATAATATGTACGACCTCCTGGTAACCGATTTAAAGATGCCCGGCATCAGCGGCTTTACCTTAGTCGAAGTAGCTCGGTCTCTTCACCCCAACATCAACGTCATTTTGATGACTGCTTTCGGTTCACGTGAGGTCCAGGATGAAAGCGAACAGCTTAAAGTTAACGGCTACCTCATCAAACCCTTCCCTACCGCCCAACTAGAAGAAATGATTAAGGAAATTTTTATGACCAAAGAATCCCCCTCCCCCAATCTAGCCACCGAGCAGAATCTACCACCGCTTTCCTCCAGGTAGAGAAAGTTAAATAAGGTAAACATGCTTGTTTCAAGGAGACACCTTATGGGTAAAACCAAAGTTCTTTACATCGAAGATAATCTCGACAACATGACTCTGGTCAAACGAGTACTGGAAATCGAAGGTTATGAAGTTATTGAAGCCGACAATGGTCGAGATGGCCTGGCCAAGGCCATGCGCAATCGTCCAGATATTATTATTACCGACATTAACCTGCCTGATATTGATGGTTATGAAATTACCGACACCCTCAAAAAAGCTAAAGAGACTGCTCATATCCCGGTTATTGCCATGACCGCCAATGTCATGAAAAAAGATCGGGAGAATGTGCGGCAAGCAGGCTGTGATGGCTATATCTCTAAACCTATTGATATTGATGAACTTCCTCATCAAATTGAAAACTTTTTGAAAGGTAAAGCGTGATGGCACAGATAGTTGCAGAAGTAAAGCCCAAAAAAGCAATTGATCCTAAAGATGCTTACGTTCTGGTTGTAGAAGATAATCTACAAAACTTAGTCCTCATAGCCCGGCTTCTGGCTTTTATCGGGGTGCGCCGCTATGAGTGGAAAGCCTCTGGCTGGCAAGTCCTGGAATTTGCCGACACCATGCCCCGCGTTGATTTGGTCCTCATGGACCTGCATCTCCCTTATGAAGACGGTTATGATGCTCTGGCTAAATTACGCAGCGATTCTCGTTTTGCCGAGACGCGCGTGGTAGCCGTCACTGCCGACTCTAACCCTACTACCATGGAGAAGGCCAAGAAAGCCGGTTTTGATGGCTTTCTGGGCAAACCCATTGACCCCGATAAATTTCCCGAGCAAATTATCAGTATTTTACAGGGAAATATGGTTTGGGAATTGGGTTACTAAATTTGATCCATTATTTATAAGAATGGATTGCTTTAGATTTTACCAAAAGCATGGATATGCAATTTAAAATACAAAAAGGGGATGTAGCATGACTAATGCGAAAACCGTCGTGAAATGCGATGGGATGAAGCTACTCCACGAACTTAGCGTCGCCCTAAATGCCGAGCTTGACCTCGACTCTATCCTCGCCACTGCCATGGGCTTTACGGAACGTCTAGGTACCGGCTTTTATGAAATTCACTTGCTAGGTGAGACGGGTGAAGTTTATTTCAAAAGTTCTCATCCTGAACGGAACAATCTGGCCATTGTGGAAATACAAACCCTGGTACATAGTATTCTAGATGATGGTTTGGCCGCTTGGGTTCTGCAAACCGGCCAGGCCGCTCTGGTTTTAGATACAAAAGCCGATCCGCGCTGGACACCTACCTCACGTTTCTTTCAGGCCGCTCAAAAAACTAATGGACATTCAACCTCCGTCCGTGCCCTTATTTGCGCGCCTATCGTGGTTGGGACCAACCAACTTCGAGGCGTTATCGCCGTGGGCCATCCCCAGCCCAATCATTTTGATGAGTCAGACTTAACCTTGTTGCAAGCTTTGGCTACCCAAATTGCCATTGCGCTCAAAAATACTATCCTGCTCAATGATCTCCAACATAGTCTGCGTGAAACACATCTCATCCTCGATATTAGCCGCCGGCTATCCGGAGCGCTCAACCTCAATGATGTTTATACCGCCCTGATTCAAAATATCATAACCACCGGTGTGGATCGGTGTGTACTGCATTTGTGTGATGAAATTGACGCCAAAAACATGCCTACCCGCAGTGAAGTGGTCGCTATAGGCGATGTTGAGATGTCCACCCGCAACGAGGGGGTAGGGCATCGTTTTCCAATTGCCCAATATCCTATTTTGGTTGACCTGATTCAGACCCAAGATACTTTGATAATTGAAGACATCGCTTTGGATGAACGTTTAACAGAGAGGGAGCGGGATTTTCTGAAAAAATTTGGGGCGCACAGCGTGGTAATTAACCCTCTGGTCACGCGGGGGCATGTGATTGGGCTTATCTCTATCGAGTATCGAGCTAGACACATTTCTAGTGAACGTGAGTTAGCCCTTTATCGAACGCTCTGCAACCAAACTACTCTCGCTATCGAACACGCACGCCAGGTTCAACGCACCGAAGCAGCTCTGGCTGAAACGCAAACCCTTTACCGGGCCGGACGAGTTTTGGCCGGTGCAGCCGATTTGCAGGAAATTTTACAGGAAGCTTTGGTGGAATACGTTTATAGCTTGGGCCTGGATCAAGGTGGGGTCACTCTCATCAGCCCCGATAGAGAATATGGTCAATTGATGGCTTATGTTCAAGATGGTCAACTGCAAAATGTTGAAAAATTAAAATTTCCCCTGGACAAAAACATTCCTTATCAAGAAGCGCTTCTTTCGGGCCGCCCCTTTGTCAGTATTGACGCCCGCAATGATCCCAGCCTGACAGGCTTTCACAGCTTTAATCAAAAAGGTATACCCAAATCGCTGCTTCAGGCCCCTATGATCATCCGAGGCGAAACCATCGGCTGGATTGGCGCGGACGCGGTTGACGAGTATCGTAATTTTACCCAACAGGAAATAGACCTGGCCCGAGCTATGGCCGATCAGATTGCGATCACGATTCAAAATCGTCGTCTGTTGGAGCAAACAGAGCGCCGGGCCAATCGCTTGAAAGCTGTGGCCAAAGTCGGCGAGTCGGTCTCCAGAATGTTGGATTTGGGAGAAATTTTCGATACCACTGTTGATCTCATCCGAGATCGCTTCGGTTTTTATCACGTTTCCATCTTTCTGTTAGACGAAGCGCGCGAGTGGGCGGTGGTCCATGCCTCAACCGGCGAAGTTGGCAAAATCATGGTCCAAACTCCCCACCGGCTGAAGGTGGGTAGTAGTTCGATTGTGGGGTATGTTACGGCCAATGCCCAACCTCGGATTGCCCTCGATGTGGGCGTAGATGCCGTTCACTTCCAGAATCCGCTCCTGCCCGAGACCCGTTCTGAAATGGCCCTGCCACTTCTTTCGCGAGGGATTGTGATTGGCGCCCTGGATGTGCAAAGCACCGAAGTCAACGCCTTCAGCGATGAAGATATTGATACCCTACAAATCATGGCCGATCAATTGGCCAATGCCATTGAAAATGCCCGGCTCCTGCAAAACGCTCAGGAAAGCCGGCTCTTTATGAAGAGTATTATTGACCAAATTCCTGACCCCATTTTTATCAAAGATAAGGAGCGTAAATGGGTGGTCTTGAACCGGGCATTTGCGGAGGGAATACTGGGGTTACCGGAAGAAAAAGCCATCGGCCGGACCGATTATGATCGCCTACCCAGGGAAGAAGCTGACCGGTTATGGAAACAAGACGCCAAGATGTTTGAAACCGGTCAAACTCAAGAATTCGAAGAGATTATAACCGACACTGAAGGTCATGTGCGCTTTTTGTACACCCGAAAAATCCCTTTGATGGACGCCGATGGCTATCCTGAATTTCTCATCGGCATTATCAACGATATTACCGAACGCAAACAGTCAGAAGCGGCCCTGCAAATTTCTCTGGCCAGAACTGAATCACTTCACCGGATTAGTGATGCTTTAGCCACAGCCACCGATCAACGAGTAGCTGCTGAAATTGTGCTGGGTGAGTACCTCCGTCTGCTTAGCTTGAAGCAGGGCGTTATTTTACTGCTTGACAAAACCGGCCAAACCCACGTAGCGCAAGCTTTATATGTCAACGGGCAGCCGATTGAACCCGATTGGCTGATTCCTGCAGAAGAAGATGCGATTCTCCAACACTTACGGCAAAATCAAAGCCCTTTGATTATTAGTGACACCCAAGATCACCCTCTAACCAAAAATATGCTGACGAAGCTGGACGGCGCAGAAGCCATGTTGTTGATTCCGTTAGTTTTACGGGATAACGTTGCGGGCGTAATTAACGCCAGTTCTACTGACAAAGGGTATACCTTTTCTCAGAACAACATCGAGATTGGGGAAGCGATTGCCGACCAGTTAGCCATATGGCTGGAAAACCGACAACTTCTGACCGAAGCTCAGTATCGCTCTGAACGTCTGCAAACCGCTGCTGAAGTGTCGCGTGCGGCCAGTTCTATTCTCGACGTCAACGAACTGATTAATACCTCGGTCAATCTCATCCGCGATCAGTTTAATTTCTACTATGTCGGTCTATTTATGGTAGATGAAGCCAGAGAATGGGCAGTTCTGCGGGCCGGTACAGGTGAGGCTGGACGCATTCAGCTTGAAAAGAAACACAAACTCGAAATCGGCGGCGAGTCGATGATAGGTTGGTGCGTGCAAAACCGCCAGGCTCGTATTGCTCTTGATGTGGGCCAGGAAGCGGTGCGCTTTCAAAATCCATACCTGCCTGATACTCACTCGGAAATGGCTCTACCACTGATTTACCATAATGAGGTGATTGGAGCGTTAACAGTTCAAAGCACCGAAACAAGCGCCTTTTCGAGTGAGGACATCACCCTCCTTCAAACAATGGCCGATCAATTGGCTAACGCCATTGAAAATGCGATTTTATTTGAGCGAACCCAAAAGGCTCTGGCGGAAACTGAAAACTTGTATCGTATTACCCAGGAAATGCTTTCGGCTCGTGACGAGGAAACCGTCTATCAATTGGCGATGGAGGCCATCTCCCAATCAGGCGTCGACTCGGCCTCGGTCTATATGTATGTAGCCGTCAAAGAAGAGAATTTGACCGGCCAACTCTTAGAACAAAAAGCAGTCTGGACCGTTCCAGGCTATTCAATTTTTCCCAACGGTACCCGTTTTAAAGCCAGCGATATGGTAATTGAAGGGATAATCCCTCAGCATAACCCTCTGCTCATAGAAGATACCAGCGGTAATGACCCTCATTTGACTGATCAACTGCGACGTGAGCTAACTTTATTGGATATTAAGGCTTTGGTAGCGCTGCCCCTATCTACCTACCAAAGCCGGCTGGGCTTTTTATTGATCACCTATAAAACTAAAGGGAAAAGTTTTACGCCACAGCAAGTTAGATTTTATACTACGGTGGCCCAACAAATGATTGTGGCGCTGGAAAACTTGCGACTTTTGGACGCTTCACAACGGCGAGCCAGACGCGAAGAAATTATCCGTGAAATTACAAGTAAAATTAGAAGTTCTACCGATGTAGAAGATATTTTGCAGACCACCGTGACAGAATTGAGCAAGATGTTGGGCACGTCACGAGGAGGAATTACCTTAGGCGTTCATACGTCGACTCGCCTTACCGAACTTCAAGCTACTAACGAGCCTCAAAATCGTACTCCAGTCGGTCAGGCTTCCAGAGGCAACAGGCCCATCCTGGTTGGCAATAGAGAAGGCAAAAACCATGGCCAATGAAACCCTTCATCATGTTCAAACCAAACTCAACGAATTAGCCCTGGCCCAGCCACAACTCCAGACAATGGAGCCGTGGACCGAAATCTACCAAAACTTGACAGAGCTAGCGCAAAATACGCGCCGCCAAGAATTATTGCTGGAAACGGTAGCAGCCATCTCCGATGCGGCCAGTTCGATTTTGGAGGTGGATGACCTGCTGCGGGTCGCAGTCAATCTGATCCAGGATTACTTCGATCTTTACTATGTGGCTATCTACCTCGTTGACGAGTCGAACGAATGGGTCAGACTACGAGCCGGCACGGGTGAACCGGGGCAGCGTCTATTGCAAACAGAGGAAAAACTGAAAGCAGGCGGTGAGTCACTAATCGGCTGGTGTATTTATCACCGCCAATCGCTCATCGCTTTGGATGTCGGCGAGGAAGCAGTACGGTTTCAAAATCCCTTTTTGCCCAATACTCGCTCTGAAATAATCCTGCCCTTGATTAATCGGGGGCAGGTTATTGGCGCGTTAGACTTGCAAAGTTCGGAACCGGCCGCCTTTTCGCAGGACGATATTACATTGTTTCAAACCTTAGCGGATCAACTGGCCAATACCATTCAAAATGCTCATCTTTTTACCGAAAATGCCCAGTTACTTGACCGGGCCGAAAATAACCGCCGTTTCCTGAAAACGGTTATCGAGCATATCCCGGATGCAATTTTTATTAAAGACAAGAAGCACACCTTGCTGGAGATGAACCAGGCCAATGCCGAAGTGATTGGCCAACCGCAGCAGGCCTTGCTGGGTAAAACCGACCAAGATTTTTTGCCGGTTGATTTGGCCGAAAAGTTTCATGAGCGTGATAACCAGGTTTTTACGAGCAATCAAATCCTGGAAGCTGAAGATAAAACGGTCTGGGGCGATGGTCAAGAGCATATCGCTTACACCCGGCTTATCCCCATCCCCAACGCTGCCGGTCAGCCCGAATATCTGTTAGGCATCACCCAGGATGTGACCGAGGTGCGAGCCCATGAAACCGAACGGGAACGCCTGTTGGCCGAAACTGCGGCCCTCTATCTTGGCAGTCAAGCTATTGCCAGCGCCTTGAGCGAGCGGCAAATCTTTGAAGCCCTGTTTGAGCAAATTCGCCGCGATGCCCCCTGCGAAATTTCTGCTTTTCGTTTCAATCTGGTGGATAATGAACCCACCTGGGCTGAATTAAGGGTTAACTGGCACAAGCGAAACAACCCTTCTTACGAGGTGGGGACTCGCTTTTATCTGCCGGAATTTGCCCAAAAGAGGCTGCTGACCAGCAACCAGTCGCTTTTTATTGATGATATTGCCACAGATAAAAGATTATCAGCGGTGGAACGGGCCAGTTTTACCCCAACCGGCGCTTGCTCGGCGGCTATTCTGCCTTTAAACGCCGCCAGCCAGCAATTGGGTGCTATCCTGGTTTACTTTACCAGCCCGCATACGTTTACCGAGGAGATGAAACGCCTCTGGTTGGCCATGACTGACCAGGTTTGTATTGCTTTAATCAATCGCCAGCTTATAGAAGAGGCGGCTTACCGAGCCACCCAGATGGAGGCGGCGGCTGAAGTGGCTCGCGCCGCCAGCTCGATTCTTGACGTCCAAGAATTATTAAACTCGGCTGTGGCCTTGATTTGCGACCGCTTTGAGCTTTATTACGTGGGCGCTTTTTTGGTGGACGAAGCCAAAGAGTGGGCTGTATTAAAAGCCGGCACGGGCGAGGCCGGTCAAATCCAGCTACAAAAACAGCACCGCTTAAAAATCGGCGGCGAGTCGATGATTGGCTGGAGCATTTACCATCGCCAACCCCGTATTGCCCTGGATGTCGGTCGGGAAGCGGTGCGCTTTCAAAACCCGGATTTACCCAAAACCCGCTCAGAACTCGCTTTGCCGCTCAGCTATCACAACGAAGTTATCGGGGCCTTGACGGTACAGAGTGAGGAACAGGCTGCTTTCAGTCGCGAAGATATTATCGTCTTGCAGACCATGGCCGATCAGTTGGCTAACGCAGTTAAGAATGCACAACTTTACCAACACGCTCAACAAGAAATCGTTGAACGTAAAAAGGCCGAGGCCGCTCTACGAGCCTCTGAAACACTCTATCAATCATTGGTAGACAACATCCCTCAAAACATATTCCGCAAAGATCGGGAGGGCCGCTTTGTTTTTGGCAATCAAAGTTTCTGCAACAGCCTGGAGCTACCTCTGGACGAGATAATCGGGAAAACCGATTTTGACTTTTATCCGGCGGAACTAGCCGAAAAGTACACGCGTGACGACCAAAAGGTTCTTGAAAGTGGGAAACTGCTAGAAATTGTCGAGAAGCATCAAACCAAAACCGAGGAAACCATCTTCGTGCGGGTAGTGAAGTCGCCCATTTTCGGCTCCGCCGGCGAGGTGGTGGGGGTACAAGGTATTTTCTGGGATATCACCGAGCGCAAGAAGGCAGAAGAAGCTTTGCGAGAAAGCGAGCAGCGACTTGAATTGGCCTTACTTGGGGCAGACTTGGGGCTGTGGGATTACAACGTTCAAACAGGTTTAGATATTGTTGATGAGCGAGCGGCAGCCATGCTGGGCTATACTCTCGACGAAGTTGAGACGTGTGTGGAGTGGTGGGACAACCGGACGCACCCGGATGATCTGCCCCAAGCCCAACAGGTCTGGACTGATCATCTCTCGGGTAAAACACCTTTCTACGAATGTGAATATCGTCTCCGCACCCGCTCAGGCGAGTGGCGCTGGATCCTGGATCGCGGTAACATCGTCGAGCGGGACCTACATGGTCAACCGCTGCGGCTTAGCGGTACTCACCTGGATATTACCGAACGCAAACGTTCAGAGGCTTTAATAGTCGGGCAGCGACGGGTATTTGAATTGATCGCTAAGGCGGCTCCTCTAAAAGATACATTGTGGGTTCTGGCCCAATTTGTGGAGGATTTGTCTGATAAAACCTTCCAGGCTTCAATTATGTTGTTGGATGCTAATGGGGTGAATTTGCGACCTAGCGCAGCTCCGAGCCTGCCTGAAAGTTTTATTCAGGCCATCGATGGTTTGGTTATTGGGCCACGGGCTGGCTCGTGTGGTACAGCCGCTTACCGGGGAGAACAAGTGATCTCCTCTGATATTGCCAATGACCCGCTTTGGGCAGATTACGCGGATTGGATTATTTCAAACTATGGACTGCAGGCCTGTTGGTCCACGCCTATCCTGGCCACTGATGGTAAGGTATTAGGTACTTTCGCTATGTACTATAATGAGCCGCGTACCCCAACTGCGGCTGATCTAGAACTCATTGAGACCTCAGTTCAGCTCGCCGGAATTGCCATAGAGCGTAAACAGGCTGAGGAAGCCTTACGGCAAGGGGAAGAGCGATTCCGGGCCATTTTTGAGTCGAGTCCAATCCCAATTGTTATCAGCCGGGTTTCCGATGGCTTGATTCTGCACGCCAATGAACATCTGGCTCAGCTCTTTGGTATGCCTCTCGATAGAATGGTCGGTCAAGAGGCCCCCAACTTTTACAACTCCCCGGCTGAACGCGAGAAAGTGCTGGACGCACTTAAAAAAGATGGATTTGTAAGGGGTCTTGAACTGCATGTGAAGAAAGCAGATGGAACACCATTTTGGGTAGTTACTTCGCTCCAAACAATGACTCTCAACGGTGAGCCGGTTATTATCGGTGGTTTTTACGAGTTGACCAAGCGCAAGCAAGCCGAGGAGGCTCTGGAAAAGGCTCTGAGCAGAAGTCAACTCCTCTACAATATCAGCGAGGCCCTGGCGACACTCATCAATCGACAAGCGGTATTTGAGACGGTTTTGGGCGAATATCTACTCTTGCTCAAGCTCAGCCGAGGGGGCATTATGCTGCTTGATCCAGCCGGTGAATATAATACCCTTGAAGCGCTCTACATTGATAACAAAGTCGTCCAACCCAACCTCATCTTTCCAGTCAAAGAAGATTTGGTGGCACAATATTTGCAAGAGAATCCATTCCCCCTCGTCATCGCCGATGTTTCAAGCCACCCGTTGACCCGGCACAATAAAGCACTTCGGGGCCAAGTTGAGTCCATGTTACTTATTCCGGTAGCTACGCGTGGTCAGGTTGTTGGCATCATCGGGGCTGATGCTACTGAAAAGGGTCGTATCTTTACCTCAGAAGACATAGAAATTGGTAAAGCGATTGCCGACCAACTGGCCATCTGGCTGGATAACCATCAACTGCTCACCGAAGCCCAATATCGCTCTGAGCGTCTCCAGACAGCTGCTGAAGTTTCGCGCGCCGCCAGTTCCATCCTCGACGTCAACGAACTCATCAATACCTCGGTCAACCTCATCCGCGATGAGTTTGACTTTTACTATGTTGGTCTATTTATGGTGGATGAAGCCAGAGAATGGGCTGTTTTACGGGCCGGCACCGGCGAGGCTGGTCGCATCCAGCTTGAAAATAACCATCGCCTTAGAATCGGCGGCGAGTCGATGATTGGTTGGTGTGTTCAAAACCGCCAGGCCCGGATTGCTCTTGATGTGGGCCAAGAGGCGGTGCGTTTTCAAAATCCGCACTTGCCCGATACCCATTCAGAGATGGCTCTGCCGCTGATTAGCCGGGATGAAGTGATTGGGGCTTTGACCGTACAGAGCACTGAGCGAGGAGCTTTTTTGGCCGAAGATATTACCCTACTGCAAACAATGGCCGACCAATTGGCTAACGCCCTTGAAAACGCTCGCCTTCTTGAAAGCGTTATTCAAGCCCAAAAAGAGGCAGAGGCTTTGCTGAAAGATACCCAAGCGCTGCAGCAATTCAGTCAAATGTTGGCCGGTACGTTACAGGTCAATGAGATTTTGAACATCTTCTTTAAAGCCTGCGCCAATGTTGTGGGGTTCGAGTACGCGCTCTTCTCTCTGGTTGACACCTATCAGAATCATATCAAACCAATTGCCGGGTTTGGCGTCTCTGAATCTCTTATCAAACACACTAATCACTCTTTAGATAGCCAGGATATTACGGCTGATATTGTCAGGACAGGTCGGACAGAAATTATCACCGGTTGGGATGACCGTTTTGACCGGGCGATCTTTGAAGCGGAGCATCACGCTGACTGGGTCAGATTGTTCACTCCGGTTACTTTGCGGCAAGAAAATATTGGTCTCGTTGAAGTTGGCTTTAACAAGAGCACCCACAAAACTATTGAAGATGCCCAAATCAGGCTATTGCGAGCCTTTATTGACCAAACAGCCCTGGCCCTGGATAACGCCCAACGCTATGAGGCCAGCCAAAAAGCGGCCCGGCGTGAGGCATTAATCAAAGAGATCACCACTAAGGTTAGAGCCTCCACTAATGTGGATACCATTCTCCAGACCACGGTTAAAGAACTGGGGGACGCCCTGGGCAGCAAACGCGCCTACGTGCATTTAGTCTCGCCCACAAATGGGGAGACCCACTAAAACGTCAAGCGCCCGGCGTCAAGATCACCTCTCGTGAGGCTGAGACCTGATCCGCAATATGAGGAATTGGCATGAGCAAATCACAAATTTCGGCAGCTAGCTTTACAGAATTCACCCCAAAATATGCTCGCCAACTTGAGCTAATGCATGAAATTAGCCAGAATATCAACTCTGGCGAAAAAATAGAGCTCGTGTTGGAGTCGGCTTTGCACCATTTATTGCACACGCTGGGTTATCAAGCGGCGCAACTCTATCGGTTATCTCCTTCTGGCAAAGATTTATGGCTCTTTTTGGAATGTGGTTCCGGGAGCAAACCGGTCACCCAAACCCCGGACCTTTTCTCGGTTGATGAGGACAACATTGTCAGCCATGCCATTTGCCGGGGTGAACCCATCTACTTGCCGGATATAAATCAGGGACCGTATTCATACTATCCTCAACTTTCAAGCGAGCCGCAAGCTATAATTAACTCGGAGTTGGCCCTACCACTTCAATCAGGACAAGGCTGGTTGGGTGTCTTGCGAGTTCAAAGTGATAACTTAGACGGTTTTGACAAAGTTGATATGACCTTTCTGGCCAGTCTGGCTACCTTGCTGGCTGCGGCGATAACAAATTCTCAGACCATCCAGGAATTAGAAGATGACTTGCAGGAGATGAAGATATTATACAACCTGCAACGTCAAGAAGATTTAAGCAAACAGTTACAAGTTACAGGTAAAACCTCGCCCCTGGGGTATCAATATGATCGGACCACGATTTCGGAGGTAGGGCAACTATCGCCATCCGCCGAATTGGCATTGACCAGAGAGCAAGTCGGGGCCAGTACCAGCCAGGAAGGGGCGGTTAGAGAGTTAATCACCCCCATTAAGCTTTATGGCGAAACCATTGGCCTCATTGGGGTGGAGGAAAATGCGGCTAGAGAGGAGACGCTAACCGATGATATTAGTCTTTTAGAAGAAGTTAGCGCTCAAGTGGCCTTAGCCATTGAGAATGCCCGTCTTTTACAGCAAACCCAGGAACGGACAAAAGAGCTATCCGTCCTTTTTGAAGCCAGCCGCCAACTCTCTGAAACAATTGATTTGCAACACATTTATGAAATATTGGCTGACCAGATCAGAAGCTATCTGAGCGCCGACGCCAGTAGTGTTTGGCTCATTAACAAGGCCAGAACCCATTTTGAGCAGATTGTCATCCAAGCTGAGAAGAGCGATAAAGAACCCCGACTTGAAGCAATAGAAGATTCGGCCTCATTGCAGCAAATCTTAAAACAGCCGGCCCTCATCGTTGAACATGTGGCGGACCCGGTGCGTTCTAACCGTGAAAGCAAACAGGCTCAGAAGCATGGGTTAGAGCAGAGACAGGCGCCAGGATTGCATACCGTGGCCACTTTCCCCCTCATGGTCCGTAACAAATTGGTTGGAATTCTAAGAGGCAAGCATCTTCATCAACAACGCGAATATACCAAGAATGAATTGCAATTAGCCCAGGCCATTATCGGCCAGGTCACGGTGGCTATAGAGAATGCGCAACTCTTCCAACAGACGCAGACTGCCCTGTCAGAAACCCAGAAGCTTTACGAAATCAGTCGTGCCCTGGCCGAAAGCACCGATCTGGATGACATCTTCGCCGTGATTGTCGAAAGTGTCAAGGTTTATGACATTGATCACGTAAATATTGCTTTACTGGATCGGGCCGAGTCAGGTTCCATTGACATGGTCACAATCGCAGCAAGTTGGGATCGTGACTCTGACCCATTATTGCCGGTTGGTTCCAAATTCTCGGCCGAGAATTTCTCGCTGATCCATGCCTTTATCCAGCCTCCCTTTGAGCCACTTATTGCGGAAGATTTGAGCCACCCTGAAGGTCAGGATCCGCGGCTGGGCGATGATTTTCGTCATTTGATGAGAGAGAAGTTGGGTGCGGTGACTCTTTTTTCCGCCCCTATGCTGCTGGGTACAGAATACAAAGGTGTGCTCTCTATTTTAACCCGAAAACCACACCTCTACTCCAAGCAAGAAATTCGGATTTATCAAACATTAACCGATCAGGCTATTATTGCCCTGGAGAATTTGCGGCTTTTTGAGGCCACCAAACAGAGTCTTTACAACTCGGAAATATTGTCACATCTGAGTCAGGACCTCTTGGTGGCCGATACCACCCAAACTATTTATAACCTAACCCTGCAAGCCATTGCCGACACAAACCCCGATCGTGGCGCAGCTATTTTTATGTATGACCAAATCGAAGGTGGGGTCGAATTGGAATTGGTCGCTCTGTGGGATAATCCTCGGCAGCAATGGCCAAGTATTTCACCGGGCGCTCGTTTCTCCACCGAAGCCTTGGGTTTGGGTCCCCTGTTAAAAACAGGACAAACAGTATCTTCAAACAAAGCTACAGAAGATGAACGCTTTTCCGATATGTTACGCCAGTTGTTGACGATCATGCAGATTAATACGCTCGTCGCCGTGCCAGTCTGGCTAAATCGAGAAGTTGGCGGCTTCATTTTGATTGGCAATCAAAAGTTTGAACCTTTCCCCACGGAAACCATTCGGCTCTATGAAGATATTGCTCGGCAAATCTCAGGTGCTGTGGAGAATCGTCGCTTGTTTGAGGAAACCCAATATCGCGCCACTTTGCTGCAAACCGTCGCCGAAGTCTCTCAAGTAGCTACCAGCTCACTAGAATTAGATACTTTATTACCGCAAACAGTCGAGTTGATTCGAGATCGCTTTGGCTTTTATCACGTTTCTATCTTCTTGGTTGACGAATATCAAAAATATGCCCTTATCGAAGCCTCAACGGGTAAAGTTGGTCAGCAGATGTTGGCCAACCGCCACAAGCTCAAAGTGGGTAGTAAGAGTGTGGTAGGTATTGCCACCAGCACAGGTAAGCCGCACATCGTAATGGATACAGGTAAAGATGCAATCTACTTTGATAATCCACTTCTGCCCGATACTCATTCAGAAATGGCTTTACCCTTGATTGCCCGTGGTCGCGTAATTGGTGCTCTAGAGGTGCAAAGCACCAAACGGGCTGCCTTTAGTCATAGTGATATTACCATTTTGCAATCCCTGGCCGATCAATTGGCCAACGCTATCGAAGCTGCCCGCTCCTTCCAGGCCTCTCGGCTCGCTCTGGAGGAAGTACAAAAACTCCATGAATATTACTTAAATGAACAATGGAGTACCTACCTCAGAGAGCAGCAGACAGCAACCGGTTATCGACTTACTCCCGAAGGTCTCGTAACCTCTGCTGAACAGCCGCAGCACTCAGACGAGATAGATCGGGTTATCGAACTGAAACAGCCGGTTCTGATTTCCGCTGGCAGCAAACACCCCGCCGATAATCAGCAACGCCCCAACGGTAAAGGTGATTTACCCCATGCCCTAGCCGATGAGGCAGATGAACCTTATGAAACATCTGTACTCATCGCCCCCTTAACTCTTAATGGGCAAGCAGTTATTGGGGCTATTGATTTTGAATTACCCCCTCAGGATAAACTTGACGAAGACGATCTGGTAATTATTGAGGCTGTGGCTAATCAAGCAGCTCAGACTATCGAGTCGGTCCGCCAGTTTGAGCAGACCCAAGCCGCTCGCAAAGAAGCAGAAGCCCTGTATGAAGTCGGACGAACCCTGGTTGCCACTGAAGATGAACAAGAAATGTTGTACACCGTCCTTAGCGAGATGCTTTCATCCCTGGGTTTACTTCAAGGCGGGGTGCTTTTCTTTGAAGAAGACCGAAAATTTGGTAAACTGCATGCACTCTTTGTCAATGGTGAACCGGCTGAACCCGGCCTGCGCTTCCCTATCGAAGGTAATCTCTCTTATGAAAAGCTGGTCGCCACCAAGCGTCCGATAGCTATAGAAGACGCGCCTAATGACCCCCTATTAGAGTCCGTAAGAGAGATAAATGTAAATCTAGGGATTGCTTCATTGCTATTGGTGCCGATTATCATCAACGATGAAGTGATCGGGGCCATCGGGGCCGATGCTGTTGGTAAAAAACACGTTTTTACCGACCGAGAGATTAACCTGGCCAGCGCTATGGCTGATCAACTCTCGATCATGCTGCAAAACCGCCGCCTCTTGGAAGAAACCAGACGGCGGGCCGTTCAATTGCAGACCAGTTCCGATGTCGGTCGCGTGGCCACCTCGATCTTAGATCAGGAAACCATGTTGAGCCAAGCCGTCGAACTCATTCGTGATCGCTTTGGCTTTTACCATGTCCAAATATTTCTTATCGATGAGGCCAAACAGTTTGCGATGCTGTACAAGAGTACCGGTGAAGCTGGTCAAAAACTTCTGTCATTGGGTCATAAACTGGCTATTGGCAGTCAGAGTGTGATTGGTCAGGTAACTTACCAGCGCCGGCCCATCGTTGTGCGGGATACCGGCGCCGCCGACGCCAGCGCCTTGCATCGTCGCAATGAATTTTTGCCCGAAACTCGGGCCGAGTTGGCCATTCCCTTGCAAGTTGGAGATACTTTGATCGGCGCCCTGGATGTACAAAGTACCTCAGCCAATGCCTTTGCCACGGAAGATATCGCCGTTCTAGAAATTCTGGCGGCTCAACTGGCGATTGCTATCCAAAATGCGCGCGCGTTTACCGAACAACAAGAAACGGCTGAACGTCTCAAGGAAATTGACAAGCTTAAGACCCAGTTTTTGGCTAATATGAGCCACGAACTACGCACGCCGCTTAATTCGATTATCGGCTTTTCGCGGGTAATTCTAAAAGGTATCGATGGACCGCTAACCGAGCTGCAAAAAACCGATCTGACTTCAATCCATAATAGTGGGCAACACCTGCTGGGCCTAATCAATAACATTCTTGATCTCTCCAAAATTGAAGCCGGTAAAATGGAGCTTAATTTTGAAGAGGTTGAACTGGAACCCATCATTAAAGGGGTCATGTCTACGGCTATCGCCCTGGTTAAAGATAAGCCGGTAACTTTGCAGCAGGATATGCCTGAAAACCTGCCCATCGTCTGGGCCGATCCTACCCGAATCCGGCAAATTATTCTCAACCTGGTCTCCAATGCCTGCAAATTTACCGACGAAGGACAGGTTACGGTCCACACTCGCGCCGACCATGAAAGAGTCACGATCAGTGTCAGCGATACGGGTATCGGCATTCCAGAAGAAAATTTGGGGCACGTTTTTGAAGAATTTACTCAAGTTGATGCCAGTACCACCCGTAAAGTTGGCGGTACTGGCCTGGGCTTGCCAATTAGCCGTCACTTTGTTGAGATGCATAAGGGCCAAATTTGGGTTGAAAGTAAATTGGGATATGGCTCTACTTTTCACTTTTCCATTCCCATTAAACCGGTTGAGGAAGAAAAGGAAGGGTTGCCCGTTAACTTGACCAATGAAATCAAGAAGGATGGCCGCGGCAAAGTGATTGTGGCCATAGACGATGACCCTGGGGTTATTACCCTATATGAGCGCTTTTTGGAACAACAAGATTACCGAGTGATCGGCATAAATCACAGCGACGATGTTTTGCCGCAAATAAGAGGGCTAACGCCAACTGCTATTCTGCTCGATGTATTAATGCCAGAAAAAGATGGCTGGGGGGTTCTGCGGATGCTTAAAGATGACCCCGCCACAAAAGATATTCCGGTTATTATCTGTAGTATAATTAGTGATAAAAATCGGGGTTTTTCCCTGGGTGCCGCCGACTACCTGGTCAAGCCGATTGTAGAAAATGAGTTGGTTAAAGCCCTTAAGCATTTGGAAAAACAGCACAAAGAGCAGATCAAGGTTTTGGTTGTTGACGACCAGGCTGATGATATTTTATTGATCCGCCGGATCCTTGAAGCCCAAGCTAATTACAAGATTTTTGAAGCAAGTAATGGTCGCGAAAGTTTGGAGTTAGTCCAGCAGGTCGAACCTGATTTGATTATTCTTGACCTGACCATGCCCGAAATGGATGGTTTTACGGTGGTTGAGTCGCTTAAACACAATGAAAAAACACGGGGTATCCCCATCATCATTGTCAGCGCCAAAGAACTCACCCCAGCAGAACATATGGCTTTAACCGGACAAGTAGAAGTACTCCTACGTAAAGGTATCTTTACCGAAAACGAACTGCTCGAAGATGTGAGTCAAGCGCTGAAACGTATTCAAGAAGCGACTGTCTGATATTCAACCTGGAATTAAGGCGAGTAAGTCTGTGACCAAATCTTTCTCTTATAAATGTACTTCTTGCGGCTACACCGATGAGTATACCAAATTAATTGCAAGTTGTCCGGAGTGTGGCGGAGAATGGCTTGATCTTGTTTACAATCTCAATGAAACAGCTTACATTTGGCGTCATGAATTGCCCCAACGTGACCGCACCATGTGGCGGTATTGGGAATTACTGCCCATGCTTGATAAAAAGCACATCGTCTCGATGGGCGAAGGGTGGACGCCCCTATTACGCGCAGAAAACCTGGGAACGATGTTGGGGCGTCGCAATATCTTTATCAAAGATGAGAGACAAGGTCCAACTGCTTCTTTTAAGGATCGACAAGCCTCTTTGGCAATTTCTGTGCTAAAAGAAGCCGATATTAAAGAATTGGTGGTTGCTTCAACCGGCAACGTGGCCATTTCTTACTCGGCTTATTGCGCCCGTTCTGGCATCAAACTGTGGGCTTTTTTAGATAGTAATGTACCTCATGAGAAAATGAGAGAGGTGACCCTATACGGTACCGAAGTAATCAAGGTATCTAGCAACTATGATCGCACCAAACAAATTGCTGCCCAGTTTGCCAAATATCGCAATCTCTTCTTGGATAAAGGGGTTAAAGGGATTTCGGCGCGGGAGGCCATGAAAACATTGGCTTTTGAGCTTGCCGAGCAGTTAGGGCGTCTGCGCGGGGTGGGCTGGGCTGCTCCGGATTGGTATATTCAAGCCGTCAGCGGAGGCATGGGCCCGATTGGGGTCTGGCAAGGCTTTCACGAGCTATTTAAAATGGGCCTCATCAAAAAAATCCCCAAACTGGCTATTATCCAAACCGAGGGCTGTGCCCCTATGGTCAATAGCTTTCAAAAAGGGCTGGAAACTTGTGAGATTGTCCAAAATCCCTCTAGCATTATCAATGTTTTGGCTACCGGCAATCCGGGCCCGGCTTACCCTTATTTGCGTAATTTAGTTCTGACTTATGGCGGTGCTTTTGTAAAAGTAGACGACCAATCGTCATTCAGAGCGATGCGGGTTATGGCCCAGATGGAGGGTTTATCAATAGAGCCAGCCGCCGCTGTGGCCTGTGCCGGATTGATTAAAATGGTCCAGGAACAAATCATTAGCCCCAACGAGACCGTGGTGGTTAATGCGTCTGGTCACACCTTCCCGGTTGAAAAACAAATTCTGGAAAATGAAATCGTCAGAAGCCATATCCGCGTTCAAAACCTTGAAAAGGAAGTGGTAGAAGAAGACAACAAAGTTGAGCCTCGCCAGCGGCAAGCCAGCGAGGTGCTGCCTCAAGAAGGACTTCTCACGGCGCTACGGCGGCTCGATGATCGGGTTCAAAGTATCGCCATTATCGAAGATGAGCCTGATGCTCGTATTTTATTACGCCGTATTTTGCAGTACACCCGCAAATATAATATTTTCGAAGCGGCTGATGGCAACAGCGGAATTAACCTCATCCGGGCCGAAAAACCCGACCTGGTTCTATTAGATTTGATGATGCCAGGGATAGACGGTTTTGCTGTTCTTGATATGATGAAAGCCGATATGGAGCTGCGCGACATCCCCGTAATTGTGATAACGGCCAAAGATTTAACCAGCAAGGATTATAAACGCCTCTCTGGACGTGTTGAGTCCCTCCTCCAGAAAGGGGAGTTCATGGAAGAGGAGTTATTTGAAAGTATTCGTGATGTACTCAAATAACTCTTATTTGGATTAGGCTACTTCATGCCCAAGTTAAAATTGGACCACCAGACCGGAGAAGTTATTTTGCCGCAGCAAACTCAATCCATCCAGCCAAAAATATTGTATATAGACGATGATCCTATCAACAGATCACTGGTTAATAGGTTGCTGACCAACTATGAATTTGAAGTGATCGAGGCAGAAACAGGGCTGGAAGGCTTGAGCATCGCCCGCAAAGATCCCCCCAACCTGATTCTAATGGACATCAATATGCCCGGCCTCGACGGCCACGAAACCACCACCCGGATGCGCAGCATCCCCGTATTGGCCCGAGTCCCAATTATCGCCCTTACGGCTCGCTCTGCCAAGGGCGAGCGAGAGTTAGCCCTGGCTGCCGGCTGCGATGGCTATATTACCAAACCCATTGATGTTGACAACTTCCCTCATAAAATCATTTCCTATCTCGATGGATACAAAGATACGATCACCGATGACGAGCGCCAGCATTATCTGGGCCATTATAGCCACAAATTGGTTGAGCACCTGGAAACCAAGGTGGTCGAGCTGGAAGAAGCGAACAGCCGGCTCCAGAAAATAGATAAAATTAAATCGGACTTCATCACCGTGGCGGCTCATGAACTGCGAACACCTATTACCCTGGTTTATGGCTATGCCCGCCTGCTGCAAATGGTCGCCCATGAAACAGAACAAGCAGAATTTGTTGAAGGGGGCGTAGCTGATTTGGCTGGCAGAATCTACCTCTCGGTCCAACGGCTAAACGAGGTGGTTAATGATATTCTCAACATCTCGCTGATTGAAGCCAACCAAATGCGCCTCCAGCAAAACCCAGTAAACCTGGCTGAAATAATCAGTACAGCTTTACAAGAATTAAACCCTGCCAAAAACAACCGCAGGCTCAACATTGTCGTGGAAGCATTAGATACTTTACCCACGATTATTGGTGATAAAGATCGACTACGCCAGGCATTTTGGAATATTTTAAGTAACGCTATCAAATATACGCCGGATGGTGGTTCGATTTGGGTCAAGGGGTGGCTCAATAAAACCGCTCCCGTCGATGCCGAACCGACGTCCTCAAATCAAGTTGAGGAAGAAGGAATTATTATCCTGGTGAAAGATTCTGGAGTGGGGATCGACCGCCTGGAACAAAAAGAAATCTTTAAACATTTTTACATTGTAGGCGACACCGCGTATCATAGCTCCAATAAAACTGCCTTTGGCGGCGGTGGGATCGGTTTAGGTCTCCCCATTACTCGTGGCATCATCGAAGCCCACCGAGGGCGTATCTGGGTAGAGAGCGAAGGGCGGGATACGGCGACTTATCCCGGCAGCGAATTCTATGTTTTCTTGCCTTTGAAATCCTCTTAACAGCAGTCGGCGTGACAACTTTCCCCGCATTACCCAAACAATTGCTGATTCTGGCTTCGAGCTCACCGCGCCGCCAGGAATTGCTGAAAATTTTAGGGTTATCTTTCGTGGTGGTGACGCCCGCAATCCTCTCGGTAGGAGTGGACGGGACCATCCAGAATAATGATGTTGACGAGACGCCTCTGCCTGATGAAACGCCAGCCGCCCTGGTCCAACGCTTGAGTCGGCTCAAAGCTGAGGCCGTTGCGACAAACCTGGCCTGGTTTGTCCCCTCCCGCTCAAGTCATTTGGCTGAAATCAGGCAAATTATCATTATTGCTGCCGATACCGCCGTAGCCTTAGACCATCAGATTCTAGGCAAACCGGGCAATGCCGCCGCAGCAACCACTATGCTCAAACAGTTGCGGCGGCAGGCCCATCAGGTCTACAGCGGCTTGACAGTAGTTTTGCTTGCCGGCAGCGAAAGTAGCTTTGTCACTCGCCTACATCAAAGCACGGTCTGGATGCGTCCCTACACCGATGCCGAGCTGGCCGCCTACGTTGCCAGCGGCGACCCTCTGGATAAAGCCGGGGCATATGGCATCCAAAACAAAAGTTTTGCCCCGGTTGAGCGTTTGGAGGGTTGTTTTGCCAGTGTCATGGGCTTGCCTCTTGGCGAGTTGGCTGGAGTGTTCAGGGAATTAGGCTTATCACTACCCGAAATCAATCTCCGCTGCAGTGCTTACACGAGCTTTTCATGTTGTCAGGACTATGGATAGATTTGCCCTAACTGCTCAGCTTCTGGCATAATTGTGCCACTTTACCCTATAAACAATCAAAGCTGTGAAGTTTTACATCAACTAAGCGAGCCAATCTTGATTTTAGGCTCGCTTTTCTACTTGATTGAAATCAGCTTTACTATTTCTGGAGGGGAGGCTCTTTTGACTCAATTTACGCAATCCCTATCACTCCCTGGTAAGTTTAAGGCCTTTTTTGGAATCAGTTTGCAAGTGATGGGCGTGGTCTTTTTTGCCCGGCTTATCCTGGATATTGGCACGCGGATGGTCTTCCCCTTCATTCCACAACTGGCTGCGGGGCTGGGTTTAACGGTGGTTGGTTTTAGCTGGCTGATTTTTATGCGCGGGATCATCGGCGTAGTGGGACCTGTTTTTGGTGTCTGGTCAGACCGCTATGGACGGCGCAAAATTATGACCGTGGGGCTGTTATGCCAATCAATCGGTATTGTCGGCTTAACCTTTTCGTGGCAGTGGTGGGCAGTCCTGCCCATGCTCTTTTTTGGTTTAGGCTTAACTGCCTTTATTCCGCCCCAACAAGCTTACATCAGCGACCAGGTGGCTTACCATAAACGAGGCCGGGCGCTGGCTGTTGTGGAAGCCTCCTGGGCTATTGCCGCTATTGTTTTTTTGCCTATTGTCGGTTGGCTTATTGACACCTTCGGCTGGCGTTCGCCGTTTCTCAGCCTGGCCTTGTTTAGTCTGATTGGCGGTCTGATTGTGTGGCGTTATCTGCCCCCCACCGGGCACCAGACACAGGCGAGTTTATCGTGGTCGGAAATGCGTGAGCTGTGTTTCAGGTCCAATGTCCTGGCCTCGGTTTTGGTTTCTATGCTGCTTTTTATTACGGTAGATTGTTTTATTTCGGTTTGGGGGATCTGGCTCACCGCCGATTACAATTTGGATGCGGCCGCCTTGGGTTTGGTGGCCACCGGAATTGGCCTGGCCGAATTGCTCGGTTCAGGTTCGTCCAGCCTATTTATTGATCGCATCGGCAAGCGGCGCGGCAGCGGGCTTGGCTTGTTACTATCAGCGCTAATCCTGCTTATTTTACCTCTGACCCAAAGTGTATTTTTTGTTGCCGTAGCCACCCTGATTGTGACCGGCACATTTCTTGAGTTTACTATCGTTTCGCTGGTACCACTTTATTCCGAGCAGGCACCAGAGGCGCGTGGAACTGTATTTTCGCTCATCTTGCTCGGCGCAGCCATTGGGGGAGCGCTGGGGGCGCCCATCGCTGCGACCTTGTGGGAAACAGTCGGCCTCTGGGGGGTCGGTCTTGTAGCCGCCGGCTGTCTTTTGGCCGCTTTTGGACTGATGTGGAAATTCTTGCGGGAAGGGACACCGCCAACTGTGGCAGAATAAGAGAGGTCTTTGCCCAGGGGATCAAATACCTTTCTCGCCTCTACTCCTGAAGACCAAACGCAGGGGCGTACCCAAAAAGCCGTAACGCTCCCGCAGCACATTTTCAAGATAACGCTCGTAGGAGAAGTGTACCAGCGTCCGGTCGTTGACAAAAAAGACAAACGTAGGTGGATCGACCCCAGCCTGGGTAACATAGAAAAATTTGAGGCGCTGGCGCTGCCCCCCCTTAGGCGGACTTTTAGTGACCGCCTCGCGCAGCAGACGGTTGAGCTCCCCGGTGGCGATACGCCGCAAGCGCTCCTCTTGCACCTGCAAGGCCAACGACAGCACTTTTTGAACGCGCTGACCAGTTTTGGCTGAAATAAAGAGCACCGGCACATAATCTAAAAACTTCAACTCATTGCGGATGCGGGCAGTGAACTCGTTGATTGTACTCGTATCTTTTTCAACCAAATCCCATTTATTTACAATTACTACTACACTTTTGGCTTCCTCGACAATGTAACCGGCGATATGAGCATCCTGGGCTGTGACCATATCGGTGGCATCAATGAGCAGGAGGCAGACATCGGACCGGCTAACGGCCTTGAGTGAGCGGAGAAAACTATATTTTTCCACGCCCCCTTCAATTTTTCCACGCCGACGAATACCGGCCGTATCAATCAAAACCAGACTCAAGCCCTCATATTCTATCGCCATATCAATGGCATCACGGGTCGTACCCGGCACATCCGAGACGATGACCCGCTCTTCACCCAGCAATTTGTTCAGCAGGGAGGACTTGCCAACATTTGGCCGTCCCAAGATAGCTATTTTGATTGCCTCATCTTCAGTCTCAGTCTCTGCCTCAAGGGGCGGCAGCGCCTCGACAATCGCGTCCAACAGATCCCCCGTGCCGGTTCCGTGCAAAGCTGAAACAGGGATAGGGTCGTTTAAACCCAGGGTATAAAAATCGACGGCTTCATTGCGCCGCTTCAGGTTGTCGGCCTTGTTGACCGCCAGCAAAACCGGTTTGTCGGTCCGACGCAGCAGCGCCGCCACATCCTGATCCGCAGCAGCCAAGCCGGCCTCAGCGTCAACCAAAAATACAATGACATCAGCTTCGGCAATAGCAATCTCAGCCTGGGCCCGAATTTCTTTGAGAAAGAGACGGCTGGCTACCCCGGCTTGAAATCCGGTTGACTCTTGTGGGTTGGCCTGACTGGGGGATGAAACGTCAAATTCAAGACCGCCTGTATCGACTACGATGAAGTCACGTCCGCCCCAATCTGCGTCACCGTAGAGACGGTCGCGGGTGGTGCCGGCCAAATCTTCGACAATGGCCTTGCGCTGGCCCACCAGGCGGTTAAAAAGAGTGGATTTGCCCACATTAGGCCGGCCTACTAAGGCAACAATGGGTTTTTGTCGGCTCATAATTAAATTAGATTATCCTTTATCAAGGGGTAGGAGTCACCGTTTTGGGTTGAAGGGTTGGGGTGATGGTAGCTTTAGGAGTCGGTGTAACAGTGGCTGAAACTGTTTGGGTTGGAGTTATTATCATTGTGGCTGTGATAGTGGGAGTTACTACCAACCGCGGATTTAGACTAATTGTAATTTCAATCGTATCCGGCAAAATTGCCTCCAGGCGGAGATCATCCGGCAAGAATACGGTGGGCTTAACCTTATGGGTACCCGGTTGAAGCCCAAACAGGTCAACAATGACTTTTACATCATCGGGTTTGAGCGTTTGCAAGCGGGGAATCGGCCCCGAGATAATAACATCTGCTCGCTCAGGTGAAGCGGTCCACACGTAATCGGGATCGATGCCCTGTTGGGAAATAGGCCGCTGCACTGTCTGTCCACTTTCTATGGCCGCTATTTCCACTGTGACCTGCACGCCGCCTGCGCCTCCCTTTTGATTCTCTGGCAGCACCAAAGTGACACCGTCGGGCAGATTCAAGGGTACCAATTGGACAATATCCTTGGTTGCATCATTAACATCAATAGGCGCCGTCTCAACAAAACCCGGAATTGAGCCGAGTACATGGGGATTACCTACAATGGTCAAGCGCGGCGGATCCACCGAAATATTGCTCACCCAATACCCCGGTGTAGGTTGGCCATCTACCACCGCACTAACTGAAACATCTTTATAGCCAAAGCGTTGTTCGATAGGCAAGTTCACCTGGACTTTGGTTGGTTCTACTTTAAGGCCGTTGATCACTTGATCGTCTCGATTGCGAATAATGACATCGCTGTAGCGGTTAATCGTTTCTTTGGCATTGCGGATAAAAATTTCGCTAACTACCTCATCCACCTGGCTTATCAGTGAAGTAGGCCCGGTGATAGTGACTTGAGCCGGAGTAGCTATTGGCGTGCGATTAACATAGCCCAAAGGCGGCTCATCCAGCACCATCACATTAACCGGCAGGGTAATCCTTTGTTCAGGTTGGATATTTATGCCCATATTTTTGGGTGTTTGGTCGATGATTTTTACCTGAGCATCAGAAACATTGACTTGAATAGGGACATCGCTAAGGCCCTCCGGCAACTGCGATAGGTCAAACACAGCCTTGAATTTTGAGGGGGTTAAGCTTAACCAGCTACTTTCAGGGGCCAACAAACGCAGCCGGACAGTGTCGGGCAATTTATCGGTTGTCACCAGGCCCGGAACAGGGGGAACAACTTCTATCGGAATACCCTGCGGATAATCAGCTTCGCGCGGTGGGTTTTCTTCTCTGACCGCCGCAATCCAGACAAGTGTAGCCAGAATTAATGATAAGATTAGACTACCAAGGTTTCTAAGAAAATTTCGCACGCCGAGGTCCCACTACTGCTTGGATTGAGGTCGCACCTGGGTAATAGGTTTGACCGGTTTAGCCAACCCCAAGCGGATCAAGATTGCTTTCCCGGCCCGGCGCCAAGCAGACGGGGTGACATTCAACTGCGATTTATAGAAAGCAATCAAAAGTTGTTCCAGCCGCTTTTTGTCCAGGCCGCGAATCAAATGACTATTGTGAGCCACCGAAATAATCCCTGTTTCTTCAGAAACAACCACAGCAATAGCATCGGTGATCTGGCTGATACCAAGCGCCGCCCGGTGGCGGGTGCCCAACCAGAGTTGTCTGTCCACGCCGGCCTCGTCAACCAGCGGCAAAACCACCGCAGCGGCCACAATCCGGTCATCTCGAATAACTACAGCCCCATCGTGGAGAGGCGTAGTCGGTGCAAAAATAGTCATTAATAAATCCGCACTGATCAATGCTTGAAGCCGCACCCCTGTGTCGACATACTCTTCCAGACCGGTATTGCGTTCAAACACAATTAAAGCCCCTCGCTTCATTTGCGACATAGGAATAACCGCTTCGCTCACGGCGTAAATAGCTTTTTCAATTTGCGAACTTGGGTAAGGTGAACCGAATATGTTGGCGCGACCAACCCGATCCAGAGCCCGCCTGAGTTCGGGTTGAAAAATAACGGGGACAGCCACCAGCAAGGCCGGTAAAACCTTGCCGATCAACCAACTAAAGGCAATCAGCCGGCTGAAGGCGCTGGCCATAATAGCCGCCAGCACCGAGAGAATTAAGATACCCCTCAACAATTGAACGGCTTGAGTTCCCTGGATTAAGATCAAAATCCAGTAGAAGATCAAAGCCACCAACAGAATATCAATAACGCTAATTAAATCTAGGCGTGATAGAATTGGCAGAATGTCAAACATACGACCTTGCCCAAAAAGGCAAGCTATTAACTTAAGCTAGTCCTCCTCTGGCTAAAAGCAGGAGTTATAAAGTCTCTCTGGTCAGGCTGTGGCCAAGTTGCAGCCAAACAAAACCATCCTCGGTTTAGATCAACTGGCTAGACGCCCATTAGCAACTCAATTTATACAGTTCCACCACTGATTTGGGCCAACAGGCGCCGATACCCTTCTATATCATCCGGTTCCAAATTGAGGATGGCTTGAATAGTTTGCACGGCTTGATTACGCATACCATTTTCTAGCTGCATTTCACCCAGTACATCATACTCCTTAATCGCTTCTCGATTCCTACCATTTTGGGCATAGGCAACAGCCAGTCGCTGCCGTAAGGACATATCATCGCGATAAAGCGAGGTTAGTTCCTTTAGCAACTCCAAAGCTTTAAGGGGGTTGTATTTCTGATATATTGCGAGGAGACCATCTAAAGTTTTTGTAGCTTGATTAACCTTGTTTTGCTTAAAGTATAAATCAATTAACTGGCGCTGGGTACGCTCATCATTCGGATTGAGTTTGAGCAATTCCTCAAAAGCGGTAGTTGCTCTGGCCCAATCAAAGCGCTGGTTGTAAATATCACCCATCCGGTTCAAAATATCTGCTTTCCAGGTATTACTGTTGGGCGAGTTTGCCGCCAGGCGTAGCGCCTCGTTATATTTTTCTAAGGCGCGGTCCACCTGAGCCAATTGATAATACGAATCGGCCAGAGTTATATATTGTTCCAAAGCCTGTTCGGTACTTTGATGGGCGATGTAAAGTTCAATCAATTTGGCCCGGACAGTCACGTCCATAGGGGCCAGGCGCAATATTTTCTGATAAATATTAACCGCCTGGTCTGGCTGATTACGCATCAAGTAAACTCGCGCAATGTAAAGATATTTGTTAACCGCCTCATCCGTATGCTCTTGCTTGAGTAAAATATCGGCCAAACGGGCATGCAGCGGCAGATACGAAGGCGCTTTTTGAATAGCCCGTAAACATTCCTCAGAGGCCGTCATCAAGAAGTTGCGCTTGATATACTCGCCCGTCAAGGCCATAGCGGTGATAACAATTTCCGTTTCCGAAGTTTCCAAAAACTCAGCCAAGCTCATAACCACGCTATCCTCGGCCACGCTATCCATCCGCGCCCGAGCTTCGGCAACCTTCTGCTCCCAGCCTGCATTAGCAAAAAATCGTTTCACCGCGGTGATAAAGGCTTCCGTTTTTTTGGCATCATTTTGAGCCAGATATTTATCGGTCAGTTCTTCATAGGTTTGGGTCAGTTTGTCCGCTTTTTGATTGCTAACATTGCGTAAATCAACAATTTTCAAGGTGTCGATATAATGCTTCAAAGCTGATCCCAGATCATGGGCCTGGTAGTAGCTTTCGGCCAGAGCAAATTGAGCGCCAACTTGATAGGCTCTATCCTGAGCCGACATCTTGAACATCTTGGCAGCTTCATTAAATTGACCCTGATCTTTGTACAAAATCCCCAGGTTAAAATACAAGGCCGGACGCCCCGCACCCGCTTGAGTCACCTGGCGATAATTGTTGATGGCTTCGGTCAGTTTATCTTGCCTTTGCAAATCAATCGCTTGAATAATCAACAGATTGATCTGCTCTCTAGAAATAGTTGCAGCCAGCGCTTTATTATCGTCTTCAAAAATAACATCAGCCAGTTCAACCAGGGCACGCTGCTGCGTAGCTTCTATCAAACCACCCAAAACAGCCTTAGACTCCAAATCGGTGTCAAGAGCAAACGGGTCTTCTCCAAGAAAAAAGTCATCTCTAGAAAAATCGTCTGCGTAACCTGAGATATCCCCCAGCTCAGCGACAGGAGTTTCGCTAATAGCGTCAGGGTCAATAGGCAAACCCTGCTCCAGAGCCGATATGGTCTCGGCCACACCTGGGTCGTTGGGGAGCAGCGCCTGCGCCTCTTCAATATGTTGCAGAGCCTCGCTATCATCGCCACGGCTCTGGTAAATGGCAGCAACGGTAAGATATTGACGTGCAGCCAGCCGGGTTTGACCCTGTTGAACCAGGGCTTGAGCCAGTTTTTGATGCGCATCAATTTTATCGGGCACCAGTTCAATCGCTCGCAGCCAGGCCTCAATGGCCGCGTCCAGGTCGGGCCGGGCGGCAAAAACATTACCTACCCGCAAATAAGTTTCGGCCGCCGCATCGGCTTGCCCCATCTGCTCTTGAATTTCGCCAATATAACCGAGCGCCTGATAATTGCCCGGATTAATTTTTAGGACCTGCTGAAAGGCTTTCCAGGCAACCTCCGCCTGACCGACAGCCAGATTAGCCTTACCAAAGCCGATAATAGCTGCTTCATTATTGGGAAATTCAGCCAGAGCAAAACGGTAAGCCTTCATCGCTTCGGGCCAATTGTTTTGCTCACTAAACCGTTCGGCATGGATCATTGCAGTTTGGAATTTATTTTGATCACCCGCCACTTTACCGCCTCATGTATAATTTTGGATTGAGGGTCTTCGATTTTAGATTATCGTTACTACGCCGGGTTTCCAAACCGAGTTTGGAAGCCACCTTTTAGCCCAGTAGTAAAGCCAAAATTCCCTTTTGGGCGTGCAGCCGGTTTTCAGCCTGAGGAAATAGCAGCGATTGTGACCCATCGGCCACTTCATCCGTAATTTCTTCACCCCGGTGCGCCGGTAAACAATGCAAAACTACCGCCTGGGGTCCGGCCTGGGCTACCAAGCGGCTGTTTATCTGATACGGTGGAAACACTTTAAGCCGTTCCTGTGTTTCTTTTTCCTGCCCCATACTCGTCCAGACATCCGTATAGACCACATCAGCTTCAGCTACAGCCTCCAGCGGGTCGTAGGTTACGGTGATCTGACTACTGGTTTCTTCGGCCAGGTGCTGAGCCTCGCCTAAAGCTTTGGCCGACAGTTCATAACCCGGAGGGGTAGCAAGACTAAAATGACCGCCTAATTTCACCATAATGGTAATCAGCGAGGTCGCTACATTATTGCCATCCCCAACATAGGCCATTTTGAGGCCCTCAACCCGGCCAAAATGCTCCCAGATCGTAAATACATCAGCCAAAGCCTGGCAGGGATGATTGTAATCACTGAGGCCGTTAATTACCGGCACCCGGCTGTATTCGGCCAATTGCAAAATATGCTCGTGGGCAAAAACGCGGGCCATTATGCCATCCACATAACCCGACAGCACCCGCGCCACATCCGGTACCGACTCTCGTCCCCCCAGGCCAATTTCATTGGGCGAGAGGTACAGCGCGTGCCCGCCTAAATGCAGCATACCTACTTCAAATGATACGCGGGTACGCAGCGAAGGCTTCTGAAAAACCATCCCCAAAGTTTTACCTTTTAAGCTGGGCTGGTTATAACCTACCGTTTTTAATTCGTCTTTTAGTTCTTTTGCTTTGTACAGAAACTGCCACAATTCATCGGCGGAGAAATCGGCAATGCTG
>CAZRYD010000007.1:29912-49877 GCA_964604225.1 uncultured Caldilineaceae bacterium | reverse complement strand
ATAAACTTCATCTTTGATCACCAAAGGTACACCCAGCATGGCATGGTAGCGCGACATGACTTCGGCGATCAGCGCCCACTGTTCTGGATTTTGGTGTAAGTTCTCGGTGGCTAGCGCTGGAAGTTGGGTAACATCGGCGACAGCCAGGGGCTGAAACTGCTGCACCACCCGGCCTACCACTCCCTCGCCCAATGGAATTTCCAGAGAGCTATATTCAGCCGGCAACCCCCGGGTTGCCTGGACTTTGAGCGGTCCATTTTTATCCTGCAACCGGAACAGGGCCACGGCCTCGCTGCCCAGCAGCCGGCTGGCCTGGGCCACAATGTAATCCAAAATCTCGTTGAGGGGCCGGTTGGAGTTGAGTACGGTCAAAATGTCGCGCAAGCCTTCGGCCACCTGGCGGCGTTGTTCGGCTTCGTGCCGGCGGTCCTGCTCTTCCTGATAGAGCCGAGCATTCTCCAGGCCGATGACTGCGCCGGAAGCCAGCATACTGAGGACTCGCTCATCGTCGCCGGTGAACGGGCCGGAAGTTTTGTTGATGACCGAAATCGAACCGATCATTTTTTCCCCGGAGATAAGCGGTACGATGATTAAAGAGCGAGCCTGTAAACGCCGGACTAAATCGCTATTGGCTCGCGGCTCCTGGCCGGCATCCGCAATGCGCAGGGGGTGGCCTGACTGGAGGGCCACTGCTGTGACCGATTGTTCCACGGGCATGGGGTAGCCGACCGCTATATCAAACTCATCTTCGCCCGAGATGACCGAGAGGCGCAATGTGTCTTGATCCAGCATAAATACAAACGCGCCCCGGGCTGAGGTCAAGCGGCGGGCTTCGTCGGCGATGAGTTGCAACACTGCCCGCGAGTCCAGGCGGCTGGTGATGGCCTGTTGTACGGCAAACAGGGTTTCAATTTCGTCGACTCGCCGGCTAGTTTCGGCGTAGAGTTGGGCATTTTCGATGGCTACCGCGGCCTGATCGCTCACCGAGCGGAGCAATTCACGTTCATTGCGGGTTATCGAGCGGGGACCGTGGCGGGTGGCCAGGCACAATGTCCCTAGCAATCGCTCCCTGGCCCGCAAGGGAAAAATAGTTAGGGTGCGCACGCCTTCTCGTTGAGCCTGCGGATAGGCTGAGCCGGCTAGAAGGTCCTCGATGATGATAGGTTCAACAATTGCGGGGTTTGGCAGGATGTCGGTCACCCGCTGCCGCTCCACCTGGCGCACAAATTCGGGCGATAACCCGCGCTGAGTACGGATGACCAATTCGTCAAACTCGTCATCCAACAGGCGAATCTCGCCTGCTTCCAAATTCAACAAGCCCATGGTTTCGTCCAAAACCCGGTCGAGAGTCTCGGATAAATCCAATGACTCATTCACGCTGGCGCTGATGGCGTTGAGAATAGCAAACTGTTTGGTCAGAGTGGCCAGTTCGTTGGTGCGGGCGGCTACTCGCTGCTCCAAATTGGCATACGATTCCTGGATTTGGGCCGACATGAGATTAAATTGTGCGGCCAGTTTTTCAATTTCGTCGCCGGTGGGAGCGACAATCTTGTGGGCAAAATTACCCCGGGCCATTTCTTGAGCCGCATCGGTCAAATCTTCAATGGGTTTGGTAATACGCCGCACCCCCAGCGTGACCACCAGGGCCGGCACAATGACCCCCAAGGCTAATAACACCAGCAAATAGCTGCGATAGCTTTGACCGGCACTGATAAGCTTGTCCCAATTTTCTTCTGTCACCAGTGTCCAGGGAGTGCTTGGCACCGGCGCGTAACCAGCCACAATATCTCGTCCGGTCAAATCGTGCGTGCGGATAGACCCGGCTTTATTGGCCATGGCTTGCCGTACTACCGGTTGGGTCGAGAAATCGTTGCCAATCTGGTTAATGTCAGAATGGTAGATCACCCGACCGGTGCTGTCGACCAGATAGGTGCTGCCGTTTTCGCCCAGCCGCAGCTTGACGATGCTGCCGTAGAAGGCGCTCACGGTTCTGGCGCCCAGCCGAAACATCCCGACTACGGTACCCAGAAACTCACCCTGGTCGCCGGTGATCGGGATGGCCAGGGCAATTACTTCAGCCTCTTGGGGGCCGTCGGCGACAATGTTGGAGAAAATGGGCCGGGGGGCGCGGGCCATCTGGCGAAAGTAAGCCCGGTTTGACCAATCCTGCCCAATAATTTCGGGTCGCTCCGGTTCGGCAGCGATGACCACACCGAAGGTATTGAGCATCACTACGCCGCCATCAAAAACTGCCAGGTAATTTCTGGCCTGTTTGAGGGTAGCGCGTTGCACCGCCGGAGCCGTTTGATTTAGGCTTAGGGTTCGAGCCAGAAGGGTAAGGGAATTGGTATACTCGGTCAATTCGGTGGTCAATTGGCCGGCCGAAAGACGTACCAACTCCTGATCGCGGGCGATCACCAGGGTTTCGGTTACCCGTTCGTAAGCATAAAAGGTAACCAGAGCCACCGTCGTCAGAATAACGACGGTTGGCACGAACGACCAGGCGATAATTTTGGTATAAAGACTACCCCAGCGAATACCTAATAACATGCATCTGTCCTATTTCAAGGTCGGTTGGGCCGCTTCAATCTGGCGGCAGACCTGCTCCAGGTCAGTCACAGGGGCCTGTCCCAGGGTAAAGATTTGGTGCCAGGCGGCATCGACAATCTGTTGAGCTTCGGCCTGGTCGGCAAAAACTTCAGCGGTGACGGAATAGCCCTTGAGATGGCCGTCGGCGAAAGCAGCCAGGTCAACATCGCGAGTTTTCTGGGGAAACTGCTGATGAATGAAACTAACCCATTGGTCAATCAATGAGGCCCGAGCCGGTTGGAGGAAGTTGGCTTGGGCCATGGCCAGGCCATAATCTTTGCTGATGAGAAATTTAACCAACTCCCAGGCTTCATCGGGGTATTTGGTGCCGGCGTAGATGCCAAACCCATCGGTGGTAGCCAAGGTGACCCGCCGAGCGGGGCCGGCAGGCATAGGAGCGACGCCAATTCTAAAATTGGCTCCGGTCAGGATGTCCTTCAAGGCCCAGGAGCCATCTTCGACCATAGCCAGTTTTTGGTTGATGAAGGCCTGGCGGGTGGGCACATTCTGGACATCCAAAAAGCTAGCCATGACTCGGTCATCCCACATGCGGGCGCGCAGCCATTCCAGGGCCGCCAGGGCTTCCGGCTCGGCCATGCGGCAGCGGGTGGGGTCATGCGGGTCTACCAAGTGGCCGCCCCAGGCGTTAACGTACACTTGCAGCCGATCCCAGGTAATATCAACCATGCTGCCCCACAGGTCGGTCTGACCATCGCCATCACGGTCGCGGGTGAGTTGGCGCATGGCCAGCAGATAGTCGTCGTGAGTCCAGGTCTCCTGGGGGTAAGCGATACCGTACTGGTCAAAAAGATCTTTGTTGTAGTATAAGGCCAGGGCTCCGTGGTACTTGGGTAGGCCATATTGGCGGCCATCACGCGTAAAAAAAGAGCGGTATTGGGCTGGATTCCACTCGGCGATTGTCGCCTGGTCCAGGTCGGCTTCGACGTAAGGACGCAGGTCGAGGGCGTAGCCTTGTTGGGCCCAGATAGGGAAAAAGTCACAGCAGCCATCAAAAACGTCGGGGGCGGTGCCGGCTTGCAGGTTAGCCAGCATTTTCTCTTCTAAATTGTCGGGATCAGGGGTGTAGAAAACGTGAATATGGGGATGGGTTTGGTGAAACTCGGCCAATAATTGCTGGACCATGGGCGGAAACCACTCAGTTTGCCAATCTTGATAGACGAGTTGAACTTTTTCCGGCGTGGCAGAGGTTGAGGATAAGGCCGGCAGGGGTAAATTCGGGGCGCAGGCGCTCAGTACAGCGCCGGTGGCCGCCAAAGTGCCCAGACGTAGAAAGGTCCGGCGTGAGGTTTTGACCGCTTGCCTGGCCGGCCGGGAAGTTGGCAATGATACCCGCTCATGTTTGGACTGGCGATTAGATTTTATTGGTGTGGTCTTGTTACCCATTGTAGCTCATAGTATACCACAGATAGCGCAAATTTATGCGGTTTTGTGCTATTGAAGTTGAGAGATCTTGCTTGATAATTTGGAATTCTATTCATTATAATTTTGTATAAGAACTCAAACGAAATTCAAACCCAGCGGTGGTATGATGGGAAAAGAGTGCGAAATAGTCAGTATTTGGGGGTATTGGCTGTTTGAGCGGGGCTTTTGGAGCGGTTTGGATAAAATTGGTTAAAAAATTCTAATGTTTTCAAACTTGATTCAAACTTTTTTCTGCTATAATAGATATAATTCATCCTTACCCAAATTTGTTTTTCCCTCTCGGGGTCAGCGCTGCCATAGAATTATCATGCTGACGTTCATTACCTTTTTAACAAGATAGGTCCGGTTAATGATGGAGCAAGGAGAAAATAGCTGATGCGGCTAGATCCATATGTGGGTGCTCTACAACCATATAGCTATTATCGGGTTCGAGAAAGGTCTGATTTTGTGACGGTTGCGCTGGGTCGGGTTCAGGCTGCGGGTAATCGTTTGTTGGCCTTACAGATAGGGCTGCAGCAGATTGTCTGGCTGACCGGGGCAAACCGAGGTCTATTATCTATTTACCCGAGTCATGGCAGCGAGATACAACCCTTGGTAATCTGCGAGGATGGTCTGACGCAACTGTGTGATCAAGTTGAATTCGCTGCTTCCATAGATAGTCGCCCTACCCCGCTAGCTATGAGTTCAATGTTGGTATCACGGCTAGCCCTGAAGAGTTTTGGAAAAACTGTGGGGGTAATTCAGTTGGATCAACTGAATTATGCCGATCCTTTGGCTGAACAAAAACGAGTGGCGGTAGAAACCCTGACCCACTATCTAGCGCTCCTGTTGGAAAACCTCGAATTATCACAAGTAGCTCAAGATAAGCAAATCCTGCTTGAAATGCTGGCGACAGCTCGGCAAATTGGCCAGCACCTCAATGTTAATCCCGATGCAACTCAAGCATTGGCCGAGTTTTTAGAGTCAGGGCGCTTTCTCTTTGATGCTGAGCGCTGCTTTATTATGTTAGCCAATTGGGATACGGAAACGCTTAAACTGCTGGATAACCATAAACCCGATGTAATCAGCCCTGCTTTGCCCGAAGTGGATTTTGAGGACACGCCCGTTGGTTGGGTAGCACGTACAGGTGAGCCACTTCTAATTCCTGAGCTGGGCCTAAACGAACGGTACAGTCAAGTGTTTGATACCACGTTTGGCTCTGCCATACGTCAATTAATGTGTGTCCCGTTGCGGGTTCGGGGTGAAGTGTTGGGAGTGATCGGCGTTAGCAATAAGAATAAAGGCTGTTTTGATGAATTGGATTTAAATCTACTCCAGATCCTGGCGCCTAGCGCGGCTATTGCCGTGGAAAATGCCCATCGTTTTGCCTGGCAGCAAGCTGAGGCCCAACAAAAAGCCGAGTTGTACTCGGTGGCCTCGCACGCATTGCGCTCGCCCATGATGAATATTTTAACCTCGGTAGAATGGATTTTGGAAACTGGGGTCCGGAATAAACGGCACCAGGTCCGCCTGGAGGAGATCCGCTCCCAAATCTTTAATCTGGCTAATCTGGCGGGCGCGATCTTGGATATGGCCCGAATTGAGCAAGAAGACTTACCGACGCAACTAACCCCCATGGCCCTGGTGCCCGTTATCAAAAAGGCTCTGGCAGTTTTTGAACGACGTTTTCCAACCCATCACTTTGAGTTACAGGCGGGTCATATTCCGCCGGTTTACGCCGACGAAGCTCAATTAGCCATCATTCTGGATCATTTGGTCGAGAATGCGGTAAAATATTCACCGATTGAAAGTACCGTGCGGGTTGAACTGGACATATCCGCTGACCAGGTGGTGGTTTCGGTTTGCGATCAAGGCAGTGGGATACGCCCCGATGAACTTGGTAAAATTTTTAATCGCTATTACCGAGGCCGGCACCAACCAGCTAAAGGACATAGCTTAGGCTTAGGGCTTTACATTGCCCGCAAACTCGTACAAACTCAAGGCGGTGACATCTGGGTAAATAGCACTCCGGGTCGCGGCTCGTGTTTTACATTTACTCTGCTCCAGGCGAAAATAGGAGATTGATAATGACGGAGACCCTCTTACTTATAGAAGACGATGTGACTTTGTGTGAAGCCTTACGGTTCATGTTAACCAAAAAAGGCTTTCAAGTAGAAGTGGCTAACAGCGCCATTACCGGGTTACAAAAGGCCTATGCGGTAAAACCGGATGCTATTATCTTGGATATTATGCTGCCCGATATGGATGGATGGCAGACATGTGCCCGCTTTAGAGAGATGTCCGATGTGCCGATTATTATGTTGACGGCGCTTGGCTCGGAAGAAAATGTGGTCAAAGGGTTGAACCTGGGTGCTGACGATTATATTATCAAGCCAGTGACGGCTGAAGAGTTATCGGCACGGGTGCGGGCTTTGCTGCGGCGGGTCACTCGTTCAAGTGGTCCAGCCAATAACGTTGGCAATGGTCGCGGTCCGATCTTTACTTATGAAAACCTGGTAATTGATTTCGACAAACATGAGGTTACAGTTGATGGCAATCGAGTTGACCTAAGCCCCACCGAGTTCCGCCTTCTCTCCGTTTTGGTCCGGCACAAGGGCCGCATGCTCCCCCACGAATTTTTACTGACCGAAGTGTGGGGCCCTGAGTATGTAGGTGAGATAGATTATCTGCGCCTGTATATTAGCTACCTACGACGCAAGGTAGAAAAAGACCCAGCCAAACCCAGTTTGATCCACAACGAATGGGGCGTAGGTTACCGTTTTGGCTAATAAAAATGATCGCACCCGCTTCGAAGTTGAAGCGTGGTTGATAGTAACGTGATGTTAAATTTGCTTGAAACAGGTTTAGAGAGAGTTTTTGACTCTCTCTAATTTTTACTTTAGGAATTCTAACTTTTTTCTAATAGTGTTTAAATGGCTTTATCATTAAGTGTTGCTAAACTGGCTGCATAGTAAGGGGTCGAAAAGCAAGTTTCTACCCCCTCCCTAATCACCGACACAGTTTAAGATAAGAGGCGAATGTGGCCGGAGAAAGAATTCTAATAGTCGACTCGGATGCCGAGTTGGTTGAAAATATAGCTGAACAAGTATTAACCCCCCATGGCTTTAAGCCCTTATTATCCTACAGCCAAAATGAAGGGGTCAAGTTGGCGGTGAGTAAGTCACCCCAGCTTCTGTTATTACATCTCCCGCTGGACTCGGTTGTTCAATTGTTACAACGGGTAGTTCAAACAGGTCGCTTGATTCCAGCAATTTTGATGGTCGAGCAGGTCTCATCTCCGGTGCCCATTGAACTGCTACGATTGGGGGTTCAGGACTATGTGGCTGAACCTTTTACCGCAGAGGATATTTTGCAGACGGTACATCGGGTGCTGGTGCGCGAGGCCCGCTCATTAAATTATCAGCAATTGACGCAAGACTTAAACGGCTTTAATCAAGATTTGGAGCAACGGGTTAAAGAGTTTGGCTCAGTCCTGGGTAGCGGTGGGGCACCCGGCTCATTAGAAGATTTAGAATCAGTCTTGAATCGGGTGGTGGAAGCAGCGGTATCGATAACCGGAGCCGATTCCGGTTACCTATTTATACTTGATGAAAATACAGATACACTGCGGCTCCGAGCGGCCCAAAATTTAAGCAAGAGACAGGCTGAAGCATTTAGTATACAACATGAAGATAGCGTGGCTCGCTCTATTGTCCGTTCTGGCAAACCTATTTTGTTAAGTGGCAGTAGCGGCCAATATCTCGAACTCAAGACTGATTATCCGATTAAATCTTTGCTCAACGTACCGCTTAAAACTGACGAGCGAACCATCGGCATTTTAGGATTGGACAACCAAACCTCAAATGCTCGTTTTTCTCTGGTAGACTTGCGCCGGTTAACCGAACTGGCGGAGATGGCTGCCACGGCCATAGTAAATGCTCGCCAGTACACCGAAGCTCGCCAGGAGATTGGCCGTCACATTGAAGAGGTGGCTACCCTACAGGCTATCGCTAGCCAGTTAAGCCTGGTCACCGATTTTAATGTGGGAGCCCAACTTGCCCTATCTCTAGCACTTAAGGCCACCAATGCTGAAGCCGGAGTTTTGGCTTGGACTGCGGAGGGGCAGCCAAGTCCAATGCGTTATATTTTACAAGGCAATCTCAATAGCCTTGCCTCAGCCGAACGTGGGACTACGACCCAAGAGCACTGGTGGGACGAACAGATACTCCAGGAAGTAATCAGGTCTGGACAACCTGCGCTCTCTTTTGATCTGGGGCGTAGAAGTAATGGCCGAGCCAATGGTAAAAGCCAAAGTTACACCCGTTCTCGGTTGATTGTGCCTATGCGACGAGGTAATAAAGTAATGGGCGCAATCAATCTTGAAAGCACCCAGCCGAACGCTTTTGCCCAGGAAGATTTGCAATTTGTGACCAGTGTGGCCGATCAAGTGGTAATTGCCCTGGAAGGCGCCCTTCTACAAGAAAAGGCCGAGTCAGAGCAAGAGCGTCTCTCGCTGATGATGGAAGCCGTAGATAATGGTGTCTGGCTGGTGGATGCCGATCTGCGTTTGATGGCCCAAAATGAAGCGGCAACTGAAATGTTAGGCTGGTCCGAAGTTGAGGTAGTCGGACGTTCCATCTGCGAGTTCGAGCCGGTCAGTGACGACTCATCGCCAGGGCTGTGCCGCTTGTTGGGCCAAGCCATCGAAAAACGACAGCGTATTTCCTGCAATGATAGCATCTTGTTGACCACGAAAGGTGGATCCCCCATTCCGGTTAAGGTGAGAATTGTACCTGTGGTTAGAGAAGAAGTGGTTATGGGTGCGATTTGCGCTTTTCATCTTTCTAAAAAGGCTGATGAGCACATTCGGTTTGAGTTTGCCAACATGGCTTCGCACCTGCTCCGAACCCCCCTAACCTCCATTCAAACCGCGGTTGACTTACTCCTTAGTTCCGAATTGGATGCGGAAGAGCAGCGAGCCATGCTAGACAAGCTGCGTGAACAGAGCCAGCGGATGCGCGAGTTTGTTAAAGAATTGGTTGAAATGTCGCGGTTGGAGGCTGGTATTGTCCGGGTCTATGCGGAACCGGTCGCGCTGTCACCCTTAATTGACCGAGTGTTAGGGTTGATTCGGTACGAGGAACCTGCCCACGCCTTTAGTCTGACCCTAACTGATATGTTGCCGATTGTAGCGGCTGACTTGGCCAAGACTGAGCTGATTCTGGTAAATTTATTACGTAGTGGGGTCAATCGCTGTCCGAATGGTGGTCATATCAGCCTTGAAATTGACGTTGAGGGAGATGATGTCATCATCTCGGTGACTGATGATGGTGAAGCCATTCCGTTAGCTCAACTTGATGGAATTTTTTCCCAATATTATTCCGTTGAGAGTACCACTGGGGCCTTGATGTCAACCTATCATATCGGCCTTTATACTACCAAGCGTTTGATTGAGCTACAAAATGGACGTGTTTGGGTCGAGAGTCAGCCCGGCAAGGGGACAAGATTTAGCTTTTCATTACCGGTTTGGAGGTAGCATGCCAACAAAAATCCTACTTATTGATGATGATCCGACCATACTTCAACTTCTAAAACTATTTCTGGAAAACGAAGGTTATCAGGTTCTGGTAGCCGAGAGTGGTACGGCTGGGTTGGAACTGGCCACCAAACAAATGCCGGATTTGGTGATTGTAGATTTAATCATGCCCGTATTGGATGGATTTGAAACCTGCCGCCGCTTGCGCGAGTTGGGTGTTCAATCCATTTTAGTGATGAGTCATCGACACGACGAGCGCAGCGTGATCCGCTCTTTGGAAATGGGCGCCGACGACTATCTGCGCAAGCCTTTTGCCGTACCCATTTTTCTGGCCAAGATTCGTACCTTGCTGCGCCGCAACGGTCAGACTGACTATAGTGAAACTCCGCTGGTCTATGATGACGGCCAGTTATTGATTGATCTGGAACGGCGTCATGTGGAAGTACGCGGTGAATTTGTACAGTTAACTCCAACCGAGTTTCGCCTCCTCTCGATTTTACTCCGTAATGTGGGCCGGGTTGTCTCGCACGAAGAGTTGATTCGCGAGGTGTGGGGGACAGAAGGGGGAGCAACTATCGCCTCACTCAAAGTGTACGTTCACTATCTCCGCAATAAAATTGAAGATCACCCCAAAAAACCTCATTATCTTCTGGCCGAATGGGGGATTGGTTATCGCCTGCGTGAGCCAAAAATGACCAGGCAATTAGCTTAGAAAAAAATCAATTACCCTAAAAAATTGATCTTTCACAAAAGTAGAGGGCCGGCTCCAGGCTCTCTTTCTTTCTAAATTTCTAACTTTTTTCTAAGTATCTTCACACGGCTTTATCATTAAATCTTGTTAGACTATAGACCGTAAGTTAAGTAAAAGCTCAGGTGTTGGGCTTACAATTCTTACGTCTATAGGAGAAAACATAGATGACGCAAGCAACATATCAGTTAGCTAATCCATTACCAGTCGCCATCAATGCTCGCTGGGCTGAACGGCTGTTATTAATCATTGTGTTAACCGGTATCGATTTGATGATGGTGCTTTTTGGTTTTTGGTTGGCCTATGCCATCCGTTATGAAGTTGGAATCACCTTGTTTTATCAGAATGAAATACCGCCGACTGATTTTTATCAAAATCTAGTTTTTTTGATTGCTCCGGCGTGGATCGTGATCTTCCGCTTGTTTGGGCTGTATGACTTCAAGAATCTTTTCGGCGGAACGCGCGAATATGCCAAGGCTTTCAATGCCTCGACATTTTGTATGATGCTGATGATTCTTTTTATATTCTTTGGTGAAACCAAAGAGATTGCTCGGGCTTGGGTAATCCTCTCTTGGGTGTTGGTAAGTTTTGGGGTAATGTTGGGGCGCTTTGTCTTGCGGCGGATTGTGCAGAATTTGCGAGCTAATGGCCGTTTTCTCACTGCTGCGCTTATCATTGGGGCTAACGAAGAAGGCCTAGCTATTGCCGAACAACTCCAGGCCAATCCCAAAGCTGGCGTCTGGTTGGCCGGCTTCGCTGATGACGACTTGGGACCGGGGAGCGAATTGCTACCCAATGTGCCTGTACTGGGTTCAGTCGATGCAATCGGCACCTTGGTCAGACAACATGGGATCCAAGAAATAATCATCGCCTCTACTGCTTTGCCGCGCGAAAAACTATTGCAACTTTTTACCGCTTTTGGCTCCGAAGATAACATCACCATTCGCATGTCGTCTGGTCTGTATGAATTGCTAACTACCGGCGTCGAAGTGCAAGAGTTTGGTAATGTACCCTTACTGAGTGTCAACAAAGTTCGACTCACCGGGGTGGATGTGACCATGAAAAGCATGCTTGATGCGTTGCTGTCAATTATTGCCCTGCTGGTATTCTTGCCGGTGATGGCAGCGATAGCAATTGCCATTAAACTCGACTCAGCCGGACCTATCTTCCACCTGCGACGGGTAGTTGGTGTGGGCGGTAAATCCTTTAATGCCTTAAAATTTCGTACCATGTACGTTGATGCCGACGAACGCTTGGCCCGTGATCCGGAACTGCGGCGCGAATTTGAACTGAACCACAAGCTTAAAAATGATCCGCGCGTCACCCGGATTGGGCGTTTTCTGCGGCGGACCAGCCTGGACGAATTACCCCAGCTCATCAATGTCTTGGTGGGCCAGATGAGTCTGGTGGGACCGCGCATGATTACCGCCGACGAAAGGGCACGTTACGGCAAGTGGCGGATGAACCTCTCCACGGTTAAACCGGGTATTACCGGCCTGTGGCAGGTAAGCGGGCGCAGTGATGTCAGCTACGAAGAACGCGTGATGCTGGATATGAACTATATCCGCAACTACAGTATCTGGTTTGACTTGCAGATCTTGTGGCAAACAATTCCGGCTGTGCTCAGATCTCGGGGAGCTTATTAGATTGAAGGGGATGATTTTGGCGGCTGGTGAGGGGCGACGGCTGCGGCCCCTCACCGACCATTTGCCCAAACCCATGCTGCCCGTAGCCGGTCGGCCTCTCCTTGAATACACCATTACCTATCTCCGTGATTGTGGTGTGACTGATTTAGCTCTCAACCTGTATCATTTACCCCAAGTCGTAATAGACTACTTTGGCGATGGCAGCCGCTGGGGAGTGAGCCTGCGCTACTCGGTTGAAGAGCGTTTGTTTGGCTCGGCGGGTGGGGTTAAACGGCTCCAATCCTTTTTTGATGAAACCTTTGTTGTTTTTTACGGCGACTTGTTGACCTGGACCGACTTGCGTCCGATGATTGAGTTGCACCGTCGCAGCGGTGTTCTGGCCACAATGGGGCTTTATCACGTCCCCGATCCCTGGAATCGAGGTATTGTCCAGCTTGATGAAGCCCAAAATATTGTTCGCTTTGTCGAAAAGCCGACCCGCGATCACGTATTTTCTAACCTGGCTAATGCCGGTATCTATGTACTCGAACCAGAAGTACTGAATCGCATTCCCTCGGAACAGGTGTATGATTTTGGGCACGATGTTTTTCCGGGCCTGTTAGCCGAAGGAGTCCGAGTGGCCGGCTACGTCATTGAAGATTTATTGATCGATATCGGCCTGCCGGAGAAATATGAAGAGGCCAACCAGATTGTCTTGAGCATGGCCCGTTAAATAGTTTAGAAGGAAATAAAATGAAATCTACAACTCGCTCCATCGAAGTATACTTCACCCAGTTGCAAGAAATGGTCGCCAAACTGCCTACCGATTTAATCGATCAGGTTATTGACTTATTGTTAGCAAGCGCTCAGCAAGGCAAAAAAGTGTTTATTTTTGGCAATGGCGGCAGCGCCTCAACAGCTTCTCACTTTGCCTGCGACCTGGCCAAAAATACTCAGGTTCCCGGCGCCCCCCAATTTCGAGTGGTGGCCTTGACCGACAACATGGCCTTGATGACCGCCTGGGCGAACGACACTGACTACGACAATGTTTTTGCCGCCCAATTGAGTCCTCTGGTCGAGGAGGGCGATGTGGTTATCGGTATTAGTTGCAGCGGCAATTCGGGTAATGTGCTCAGGGCGATGGAAGTAGCGCGTCAACGTGACGCAACCACCATCGCTTTTACCGGCGATACCGGTGGTAAATTAAAACAAATGGTCGATGTCTGCATCCAGGTCCCCAGCCCTCGAATTGAACACCAGGAAGATGCGCATTTGATTCTAGAGCATTGCATCTGTGCCGCTATCCGGTTTGAACTGGCCAATTCTGTCGCATCGCCAGCGCTCTTGGTCCCCACTCAGGAAATGGCGATTAACTAAAAAATCCGTTTTAAGCCTCTCTAATTGCTGGGGGTAAGCCCAATGCGAGCCATTTTCCTTGACCGAGACGGTGTAATCTGCGAAAACCGTTCTGATCACGTCAAAAGCTGGCGAGAATTCAAGTTTTTGCCGGAAGTCAAAAGGAGTCTGGCAGTCTTGAGCCAGTTGAATTTGCCCATTGTGGTAGTGACTAATCAGGCAGCTGTTGGCCGAGGGCTGATGGCGACTGAGATACTTGAGGATATTCATCAGCGTATGGTTGCCGAAATTACGGCCCACGGGGGCCGGATTGATCGGGTGATATATTGCCCCCATCGCCCCGAGGATGAGTGCAATTGTCGTAAACCAAAACCAGGGATGCTCCTGCAAGCGGCTGCCGAGATGGACCTTGATTTGAGTGGCTCCTACTTGATTGGTGATGCGGCAACCGATGTTCAGGCCGGTCAACAGGTCGGCTGCCACAACATTTTGGTGTTGACAGGCCGGGGTGTTGAACAGCTTATCCCCGCCCTTCATCACACGGGCGGGCACTTTTTGACCGTTAGCCGTAACCTGATGGAGGCAGCCGATTATATTCTCCGGACGGAATTGGGCATTGCCGATCAGACAGAACCAACCACCCTGGCCCGGTACCGCCAACTTCTGGCGACGGCCGGCTTTCAAGAAACTTTTTTGAGATACCCTCTATGATGGATCAACTTCGCTACTATGTGGCCGGACAAGCCTCAAGCTGGCCCGTTTACATCCTCGAACAATTGCTGTTGGGTCTCTGCGGCTGGGTACCCACAATCATAGGCATCGGGCTGCGTGGTTTGGCCTATCGGCTGATTATGAAGCTAAATGGAATGCCCGCTATTGAAGTGGGCGTGCGCATTGCCCATGCCAATGGAGTCAAACTGGGCAAGGGAGTTTATTTAGATCAAGGCGTCTACCTGCATGCCTTGCCAGGTGGTATCACTATTGGTGAGAGCACCTTCATCATGCACCATACCATGTTGCACGTTTTTAATTTTCGCAATTTGCCGCAGGCCGGAATTACGATTGGTAGCAACTGTTTCATCGGCGAGTTCAATGTGGTCCGTGGCCAAGGCGGGGTGCGTATGGGTGATGGGGTATACACCGGACCGATGGTCCAAATTGTGGCGGTAAATCACGTTTACCAGGATCCCACCCGGCCTATTCGAGAACAGGGGATTACCGCCCAGGGAATTGTGATTGAAGATGATGTTTGGATTGGGGCTGGGGCTACCGTCGTTGACGGCGTCACCATTGGGCGAGGCAGCGTGATTGGTGCGGGTGCTGTTGTGACCAGTGATATTCCACCCTACAGTATTGCGGTTGGCACGCCGGCCAAACCCATCAGAGATCGACGTCAATTGGGCAACAATCACCGTGAGGCCGAGGTATTTTTTGGGGAGCTGGAGCAGTTTCGTCGCTAATCAGGCCTGGCTGTCTTCGTTCTCTTTTGCCGTAGATCAACGAGGCTAAAGAGCGAGTAAATTTCGTCATTATTTCAAACTCAATTCAAACCTAGTTGTGTTACGATGTTTCGTAGTTAGCCAGTAATTCCTGTTATTGCTAGAGGAGATCTAAGTAGTGAATACTTTATCGGTTGTCATTCCAGCCCTGAATGAAGAAGACGGTATCGCCGACATTATCGAGCGAGTGCTTGCGGTTAAACAACCGCTAGCTGAAGCCGGTGTGGCAGAATTGGAACTAATCATCGTTGATGATGGTTCGCAAGATCGCACCCCCGATATTGTGGCAGCATATCCTGAGGTTGTTTTAGTCAGGCACCCGGTCAACCAGGGCTATGGCGCAGCTATTAAAACCGGCTTCCGCCAGGCTAAGGGTAACTTGCTGGCTTTTCTAGATGCCGATGGCACCTATCCACCTGAAGCTTATCCCAACCTCTGTCGGCCCATTGTAGAAGGCCAAGCCGATGTAGTGGTCGGTTCTCGTATGACTGGCGTCGATAGCGAGATGCCCCTGGTGCGACGGATCGGCAACACCATTTTCGCTGCGCTGGTCAGTATTATTAGTAATCGTCATGTGACCGATAGCGCCAGTGGCCAGCGCGTGCTGCGCCGGGAAGCTCTGGCGAAGCTATATCCCTTACCCGATGGTCTTAATTTTACCCCAGTGATGAGTACGCGAGCGATGTATGAGGATTTGAGCATCGTTGAAGTACCCATTACCTATTCTGAGCGGGTAGGCCGCTCCAAGTTGAGTGTTGTCCGTGATGGGACGCGTTTCCTGAATACGATCTTGATGACGGCGCTAACCTACAACCCTGCCCGCATCTTTGGACTCATCAGTACGAGTCTGGTGGGTTTAGGGGTTTTGTCTACGCTGTGGCGCACCCTCAGCCGTAGCCAAGCCAAGCGTGAAGACTCCCAACTGGTCTCCTGGTTTGTTGGGTTGGTTTTAGGCTCGGCTGGGGTCAATATTTTCTCTATTGGGGCAGTCTTTAACTACCTGGTTTCTCTCTTCCACAAGCGACCCATTCGCCAAGGTGTGTTTGGCAAGCCGCTCTTTGATAAGCCGCTGGAAAGCAACTTTGGCTGGTTCGGTTTAGGCTCGATGACCCTGGGTGGGCTGATCTACGGTGTGTCGGTCTGGCGGCGTTGGGATCGCTCCAAACAAAAAGCAGAAGTTGCGCCATGGTTTGCTCCGGCAGCCAGCACCATCTTGGTTTTGACCGGGTTACAATTGATTACTTCTTGGCTGTTGACCCTGGTCTTATCTGAATTGACCAAACGCGACGCCAAAGCCCAGAAGGATTTGGGCAAGTTTAGTGCCAATGGCCGTCACTAGAATTGATTTTTTAGCTTCAATTGGATTTTTGTCAGAGTTTAATTGAGAAGAGGAACGATCATGGCAACTGAATGGATCAATCTTGGGACACGACCGATCAAAAATCCGCGCCCGGCCGAATTTCCGGACATTAGCGCGATGATGCAGGAACCGACCAAAGCTGATAGGGGACCAGATGCCGTTGATATTTTGTTGGTCAATCCACCGGCGCCCGATGGGGGTATTTGGATCAGATCACAACACCGGGTGGGTCGGAAATCTCGCGAAAATATGGTCTGGCCGCAAGTTTCTCTGGCCACCATGGCTGCTTGTTTACATCCCGATTATAAGGTGGAGGTGATAGACGCTATTGCCACTCGCATGAGTTGGCCGGAATTTGAAAAAATCCTGGCAGCAAAGCGGCCCAAGTATTATCTTACCCAGGTAACCGCGCCGACGCTGACCAATGACATGTATGGTATTTTTCTGGCCAAAGCTAAAGGCGCAAAAACCATAGCCTTTGGCACGCACGTTACCCCCAATACGGTCAATACTTTAACCGATTTCCCGGCTCTTGATTACGTTATCCGGGGTGAGCCTGAATTGACTCTGCGGGAGTTGGTGGACGCGCTCAATGGTAAGACCGGCCAGAACGAGTTGATGGAAAGTTTGATGCAAAAAGCCGATCCCATGCGCACCCCCATTTCAAGCGAAATGGTAACGCGCGGCGACTTTAGCTCGATCAAGGGCCTGGCCTGGCGCTGTAACGGGCAAATCCAGCTCAATCCTGACCGGCCTTTTATTCCCAACCTCGACGAGCTGCCCTTGCCCATGCACCATCTGCTGCCGCTCGATACTTACCGCATGCCGTTGATTAAGGGGCCGTACTCTTTTATCGTGCCCAGCCGAGGCTGCCCGGCCGGCTGCAAATACTGCATTAAACACGTTAGCTACAATTACGCGGTACGCACCCGTTCCGCCGAAAATATCATGGCCGAACTTTGGTCGTTAAAAAAGTTGGGTATTAACAATGTTATGATGTATGCCGACCTGTTCACGGTGAGCCGCGAACAGGTAATGAGCATCTGCAAGGCTATGATCGAAGAAAAAATCGACATGAAGTGGATGTCAAACAGCCGGGTTGATTATGTAGACGAAGAGATGCTCACCTGGATGGGCAAAGCCGGCTGCCACATGATCTCGTGGGGCATCGAGTCCGGCTCCGAAGAAGTGTTGAAACGGGCCAGAAAAGGCGCGTCGCCCGATAAGGCCAAGCAAGCCCTGCAATGGGCCAGAAATGCCGGGATCAAAAATTTTGGCTATTTTATTATCGGCCTGCCCGGCGAAACCGAAGAAACCATTAAACAGACCATCGCTTTCTCCAAAACTTTGCCGCTGAATGTTGCGATTTTCCACATCGCCGCCCCATATCCCGGCACGCCCTTCTTTTACGAAGTGGTTGAAAATGGCTGGTTCCGTCCCGGCACCAACTGGGAGCAAGTCGATATGGACAAATCAACAGTTTTGGATTATGAAAATTTATCCGCGGAACGGTTGAACTACTGGCAGAAGCGAGCCACACGTGAATGGGCGTTGCGCCCTGGCCCCATCTTAACTATCCTCAAAGGTCTCAACACCTGGGCCGGTTTCAAAAGCGCCGTGGATGCTGGCCTGCAAACTTTGTCCTTTATTCGTAGTTAAAGAGCCGCGAGGCTGGCGTATCAGCAAGCGCTGATGCGCCAGCCAAACTCTCTTTTTTTGGGTATTGATAGTCATTCATGTACATTTGAGTACATCTTTTGTCACTAAAGGTTATCTCGTCTGATATGGAGAATGAATTGTGACTCAGCCAAATGGTTCAACGGTATCCGATAAGACTTCCTCACCCGTAGAGCAGACAAACCAGTCCTCCGCCACCCACCCGGTTTCACCTGATGAACTGTTAACCATTGCCGAAGTAGCTATTTATTTAAAGTTAAGTCGTCGGACAGCCTGGCGCTGGTGTAAAGCGGGACAACTCCCTGCGGTTAAAGTAGGGCATCAGTGGCGTGTCGCTCGCAGCGATCTGGAAAACTTTGTCCGCCGACGCGGGAAATTTATCCTATGAACCCGAACAATTCTGATAAATTTTTACGTCTTGGTTTAATCATTGCTGGCTCCTTGTTGGTTATCGTCGGTGGAGTTTACGCAGCCTTAAACTTTGTCACCCCCACCCCACCCCCGGAAGTCCCCTTGCCGGTTTTGGTCAGCCCTAGCCCAGAACCAACAAAACCGAAACCAACAGCAACCGTAGTTGCCCAGGCAACTCCGCCGCCGCCCTCCCCGACGGCAACAACTACCCCTACCGTGACCCCACAGGTCAGCCCAACTTCTGAACTATCTAGCAGAGGTATTGTCTACTCTTTATCACCTGATGTTAATTCAGTTGGCTGGGTTCAGGCCGGTGAAGAGGGCAATCATTTTGGGGAGAGCTTTCTCTATGCTGGTCTGCGGGATGACGTTCTATACCACGGAGCCTTGCAATTCGATTTATCTTTTATCCCCAACGGCTCGACTATTTTTCTGGCCGAATTGGATCTCACCGGCCTGGCCGGTACTGGCCTGACCGACGCCAGCACCTTTACCGTCAATATTTTGACCGAAGATATTGACGCCGATTGGTCGCGCCACGGTTTCCAGGCGATCAGCGACGCTACAATTGACGAGACCTTAAGTCCGGTTCTCACCGCAGCCGATTTGGGTGAAGGGCAGGTCAACAAGCTGGTCTTCAATGCGGCCCAGCGCAGCATCATTGAGCAGCGTCTGAAGGATAACCAGCTCTCTTTTAGAATAGATAGCCTGGCTCCGGATTTGGCCGGTTGGTTTGGCTGGGACAGCGGCTATGGCGACCAATCCAAAGGGGAAGGCCCTATCCTTCGGATTGGGGTATTACCCCCTGTAGCCACCGAAGAGGCCACCGAAGAGGTAGCAGCGCTTGGCACCCCGACTCCCACTCCCACTTTTGTGTTTATCACCAGCACCCCAACGCCGGAGAATATTTTGACGGCAGCAGCCGTAGCCCCCGCGCTGACTTTACAGGCGACCACAACCGGGACACCGACCCCTTTCCCGGCTAACTGGGTCACCCCTTGGGTGGTGACGGAGACGCCTACCCCGCTGAATACGGCTACAGCGCTGTTCCAGCAAGCCGAGGCGGCGGCAGCGATTATTGCCTTTGGCACGCCGACACCAGGCCCCCCCATGGTTATTGCCACCCCACTACCTACGGCAACGGCAACGCCTGTTCTTATTCTGCTACAAGGTGAATTGCTACCGACGCCCACAACATTCCCGTTTACCCGCACGATTGAACTAATGCCAACCGAATTGATTGGTAAAATTGCTTTTAAATCAGATCGGCCGGGCGGCCAACTAGATAGCATTTATGTTGTCAATCCTGATGGCAGTGGCTTGGCTGTATTGAATCACTGTTGGCCTTATTACTTGGCCGAGCAAGCCGATGTCTATTCTGCTGATGGCCGGTTCCGCGTCTTTACCAAAGATACCGTGCGCTATCGGCATACTGAGGCTAAAGACGGCAGCAACGATCAGGCTACTGCTGAATACTTCCCGACGCTCTTCTGGTATGATGCCCTTTACAAACAGGAGGAGCAGCTATCCGATTTTGGCGCAGGTATTGCCTACGGCGGCGTCTGGTCTCCCACCAATGACCAAATCGCCTTTATCTCTACCGAGAGCCAAAACGACGAAATCTGGGTGATCAATCGCGACGGTTCGGGGGGGAAGCAGTTGACTCGGGATGATTATGCCTGGTGGGATAAACATCCCTCCTGGTCGCCCGACGGCAAGCAGATTGTTTTCTGGTCTAATCG
>CAZRYD010000007.1:1403-29812 GCA_964604225.1 uncultured Caldilineaceae bacterium | reverse complement strand
TTTGCTGGCGGCGGCAGCGATTTGCCGGCTTTTTACGAGCAAGAGGGTGGCGCTGTGGTTAGCACAGCCATTGACAAATATATTTACATCACCGTCAACCCAAAATTCGACCATAAAATTCGAGCCAGTTACTCGGTGACGGAAATTGTTGACTCAGTTGACGAAGTGCGGCACGAGTTAATTCGCGAGGCGCTCCATTTATTGGAGATTCGGCAAGGGATTGAAATTACCTCGATCTCCGATATTCCCTCGCAAGGCACAGGGCTAGGTTCGTCCAGCAGCTATACCGTTGGCTTGCTTAATGCGCTTTATGCTTACAAAGGGCACATGGCCGGCGCAGAACGATTGGCCAGTGAAGCCTCCTACATCGAAATCGTGCGCTGTGGTAAAACGATTGGGAAACAGGATCAGTACATCGCCGCTTATGGGGGGCTTCAGTATATTCGGTTTAACCCGGATGGGAGTGTTTTTACCGATCCGGTGATCTGTTCAATTGATACTCGCAAAAAATTACAATCCAGATTGCTCCTATTATACACCGGCCTGACTCGTCGCGCGGATGATATTTTGGTTGAGCAAACCCGGGAGACGCGCTCGGACGAGACCAAAAGAGACTCTCTCCGCCGCATGGTCAACCTGGCCGATCAATTGTGTGAGGCGTTGGGTCGGGATGAAATAGATGCTTTTGGCGAAATTTTGCATACGGGTTGGTTAGAGAAGCGAAGATTGGCGACGAATATCAGTAATAGCGCCATTGATGACTGGTACGAGCGGGCACGCACCGCCGGAGCTATCGGCGGCAAACTCCTGGGAGCCGGTGGTGGCGGTTTTTTATTGCTGTATGCCGATCCGGCCCACCATAAAGATATTTGTCGCGCCTTGCCGGAGTTGCAGGCGATTCCTTTTCATTTTTGCCCTCAAGGCAGCAAGATTATCTATGTTGAAGAAAATGGTTATAACCCCTAATAACTATGGAAATAGCGTCCTGACCCCATTAGCAGGCCAGGCTTTTAAGTTGCTGAATTAAAGGAGGAGTCTTAATCATGGATCTAGGCAAGTACCTCAAAATAGGTTTAGGGTGGTGGTGGTTGATTGTGTTAAGTGTGGCGCTGTCGGCAACAGTTAGTTATGTATATAGCCAGCGTATGCCCCGGATCTATGCCGCCAGAACTACCTTGATGGTAGGCAGCAACATCATCCAGAATCCTAACCCTGATATGCAAAATATGGGGGCCATCTTAAACCTGGCTGAAGTATATAGCGAAATGTCCCGTCGTAAATTGGTAACTCAGGCAGTCATTGATAGGCTGGGGTTAGAAATAAGTCCTGATGAATTGAGTTCAATGATTAGCACTAATGTTATTCCAAACGCTCAATTGCTTGAAGTCTTTGTGATGGATGTGCATCCTCAAAGAGCACAACTTTTGGCCAATGCCGTGGCTGAAGAATTGATCCTGCAAAGCCCAACCGGAGCCGGTGAACAACAAGAACGGGATAACTTTATCAAGGTCCAATTACAAGAGTTGCAGGTCAAAATCGAGGATACCGACCGCCGCATTAAAGAGTTACAAGACTCTCTGGGCACACTGACATCGGCAGTAGAGATTGCTGAAGCCCAATCTAAACTCACTGAACTAGAAGCACTGCGGAATCAATATCAGAACAACTACAACCAGTTTCTTAGCAATATTTCCGAGGCTGGGATTAACCGACTGGCTATCTTTGAACCGGCCACCGAGCCGACCGTTCCCATTTCACCTAACATAAAGATGAATGTGCTCGTCGCGGCGGTAGCAGGATTAGTCTTAGCTATTGTTGCTATAATTTTGCTGGAGTTTTTTAATGACATTCTGGTGTGGCAACCCGAAGACATTCAGCCTATTCTGGGGTTACCGATACTGGGCGCCGTTGGTAAAATAGCTGTCGGGAAAGACAAGCTCATATCTCAGGATGAGCTTTGGTCTCCCGAAGTAGATACATTACGTAATTTGAGGAGTAATATTTACCTTGCCGCTGTAGAGCAAACACTTACTAAACTGTTGGTTACCAGTGCAATGCCCAACGAAGGTAAGAGTTTTATTTCTGCTAATTTGGCGGCGGTAATAGCTTCACCTGGCTCCAGTGTCGCCGCAATTATCGCCTCGCCTGGTACTAGAGTCATTTTGGTGGATGCCGATTTACGTAACCCCTCGCTTCACGAAGTGTTTGATATGCCTAATCTACTCGGCTTAACCGACGTGTTGGCCCTACCCGAAGCGGCCGTCGAAGGAATGTTAGAAAAAGCCCTCAGGCCAACCAGGATTGAAAACCTGTCTCTTTTACCTGCTGGTCGCTCCCCTTTGGACCCGGGCTACCTACTGAATTCCCCTCGATTTGCCAATCTGCTTGATTTACTGGGCACTAAAGCTGATCTTGTCATCGTGGATAGTGCGCCGATATTATCAGCCGTTGAAACAAGATTTCTTATTAATGTTGTTGATGGGACAGTCTTGGTGGTCAGCCATAACCAGACCAGGCGTAGAACGCTCCAAAAAGCCGTAAATTACCTGCAAACCAAAAGCGACAATAAGCTACTCGGATTGGTTTTTAATAGAGTTCGTTTATCCGTAAGTTATGATTACACGACTAGACTACGTCCGCAACAACTCCAGCAAGCGAATCTAATATCCTCAAGACGTCAACCCGCTTTAGTGGAAAAACTATGGCCCTTTAGTAGAGGGCGGTCAGCCGAATCCACGCCGACTACCTTGACCCTGCCTGAAGTGGCTGATTATTTGGGTGTGGGCCGAGATACGGCCCAACGTTGGTGTGAAGAGGGACGCCTTCCTGCTATCAAGAATGGCGGTCGCTGGTCTGTGCACCTGGAGGATTTGAATGAATTCATTGGGGCTTACCAGGGCAATGGTGTTAGGGAAGATAAGGAATTTATCGAAGATGCCATGTTCGTACAGAGCGATACTGACTCTCACCAAAAATTAGCCAATGGGCAAGAGCATATCGAAGCAGAACTGCCAACCTCGCGCCGCCGGTCGGCTAAACCTGAGAAAGTTAACTCCTGATAAAATAGGAATCACCCGGAGACAGAACTATGAGTGGAGTTTTTGGTGCAGTCGATCCGCGACAACAAATTGATATAAGCACTCTAGCTAACAGGATGGCGGTTGCAATGTCTCATCAAGACTGGTTTGTAGCCGAACACGAAGTGGAGGATGAGCATAATTTAGCCTTGGGGCGAATTGGGATCGGTATTTTTAACAAAGGGTTGCAGCCTGTATGGAACGCAAGCCGTACCGTAGTTTTAGTGATGGCTGGTGAATTTTACAATCAGGCTGAGATCAGTCTGAACGGTAACCAAGCAGCATCTGATGAACAGATGGCGCTGGCTCTTTACGAGCAATACGGAGATGACTTCGCCAGCCACTTAAATGGAGCTTTCATTATTGCTATTTGGGATAAAACTCGACAGCGACTTGTGATAATCAATGATCGTTTTGGGTTGTACCCCCTCTTTTATACCCATCACGCCGGGCGTTTGATCTTTGCCCCGGAGGTGAAAGGTATCCTATGTGATGAGACCTTTCCTCGGAAATTGGATTTGATCGCCCTGGCTCAGTATATGCGTTTTCAACACTTGCTGGGAGAGCGTACCTTTTTTGAAGGCGTTGAGTTATTGCCTAACGCCTCTCGGCTGGTCTATGATCTGTCTACCGCTTCGTGTACGGTAAAACCCTATTGGACCTTTGATAACATTCCCTACCGCCCTGAGGTGAGTTTTGATGAAGCGGTGGAGGAAGCGGGTGGGCTCTTGCGCCGAGCCGTCCAACGTTTATCGGGTGATAGCTATCGGCCCGGGGTCTACCTCAGCGGCGGCCTGGATTCGCGCACGATTTTGGGACTGGTCAAGCGCCGCCCGGTCGTCTCGGTGACCTATGGCGCCCAGGATTGCCGTGATGTGTATTATGCTCGCCAGATTGCCCGGGCAGTGGGCAGCGATCATCATTGGTTTGATCTCCCCAATGGAGAATGGGTTAAAGAGTACGTTGATTTGCACCTGAATCTGACCGAGGGCTTCCATAGCTGGATTCATGCTCATGGCCTCAGCACGCTGCCCCAGGCCCGGCAACTGATGGACGTAAATCTGACCGGATGGGAAGGCTTTATGATGGGGCATCCTGATGTTATTTCGCCACTTCGAGTTAATCCTGTTGATGATGCTGCCCTCATAACTCACCTATTTCCTCTGCTCAATCAGAAGTTTACTTGGCCTTCGATAACCGAGGCTGAAGAACAGCTTCTGTATTGTGAGCCAATACATAACAAAATGCAGGGTTTAGCTTTTGATTCGTTTCGAACCGAACTATCGCGCTACCTGAACTATCGCTCCGATGTGCGGTCAGAATACTTTTCAATTAATAACCATGTTCGTCGAATGACGCAAAACGCGGTTACCTTCATGCGTTCGCATGTCGAGGTTCGTTTCCCCTTTTTCGACTATGACCTATTTGAATTCCTTTATTCCATACCGGCCCAAGTGCGTGGACCTCGAACATTGTATCGGGCGGTGATACAGCGAGAGACACCCCGGCTGGCCTACATTCCATACGAGAGTAATGAGCTCTTACCCACGACTCAACCCTTAATCCGGGGAATACATACATTATCAGTAAAGCTCAAACGCAGATTCAACCGGCACTTGTGGCCGATCTTTCCCGAACACTATACATTGTATGCCGACTATGAGAATTACCTGCGAGGCGAACTCCGCGATTGGGCCGAGGACATCCTCTTTGATCGCCGTACGGCGGAACGGGATATTTTTAACCCGGCTTTTCTGCGCACCCTGATGGCGCGCCACCTTTCCGGTCTTGAAGAGTGGACGATCGGTAAGATAGCACCCATTATTACCTACGAGATGATGTTAAGGCGGCTCTACGATTGAAACGCCTATTATGAGGACGATATGCCGATTTCGGGATGCACCCAAATCAAACCATCCAGTAGATGGAAGACTATTGGACCTTGTGGAAGGAAGAACAGATGATTGACAAGTTAATGTCAAGTTTTAAAACAAATTCTTTAACCGGGTCGGCCAGCGAAAAGAGTCAGTTTGTAATCTTGGGTTGGACCAAAAAGGCGTTACCGCCACAACTGGATGAATTCGTCCAGGCGAATGAGATAAATTATTTGAGTTGGAATTATGGCCGTTATGGTACTCTGTTTCTGCTCAACTCTCATCCTGATATCGCCTCCACTGCTGAAGCGGTGGCGGTAAAGTTGGGTTTTGCTCATTCCGAGTCGTTCGAATCGCTCTGGGCGAGCGATTTATTGGGTCGAGATCTTGTCGGCGCGGGGGGTGTGAATCACAAGGCTATTCGTGGCAACGCTCTGGTTTTCTGCGTAAGCCAGCGAGAACCGGCCTTTTGTATATATCAGAGCTTGGTATCGAGATCACAAATATACTATTGGCGAGACCACGATACGATTATTTGCTCAGACACACTGCGTCACTTGGCAGCAATAGTTTCTCCTCTAGAGTTGAACCCAGATGCGGTTCCTCGCTATTTACTTTACCGCACCCTATCTGGTGATATGACCTATTTCAAAGACATATACAGATTGCTGCCTGGGCATTTGATCAAATTCAAGGCAGGTGACTGGCATTTGGAACAAATTGAGCGCCTGGATGATTTTATTCCAGAACGTAGGTTTAGCCAAGTAAGCCCCAAAATCGTTGCAGAGTTTGATCAACTAGCAGAGCAGGTAGTTGGTTCTTACGTTAAGCAAGTAACTGAACTGGGGCATACTCCAGGCATGTTGTTGTCCGGAGGGGTAGACTCTTCGCTACTGGCCAGTTTGATAAAATCTAATCTCGCCCCTCAAGATCGGTTGCAATCGCTGAGTTACATTATGCGAGTCCCTAGCTTTACCGATGAGGTTAAGTATGCCCAACATGCGATTGATCTGTTAGAGGCAAACCACAAATTTGTTGATGTTTACCCTGCTGATTATCCAGATCTGCTAGAACAAACTATTGACCTTCTAGCACGCCCGATAGGCGATGAACAGGTTCCCTGTTATCTGGCTTTAGCCCTCTCTCTTTCTGCCCAAGAGCCTCGGTATTTATTTTCGGGAACAGCGGTTGATACCTTGTTAGGAACCAGGGATGCCAAGCGTTTGCTCCAGGTCGAAGCGTTTCGCCATATTCCAGGGGCCAGACTTGCCCTGGGATTTCTGGGAAAATCGCTGAAACGAGTGTTACCTAACAAAGCCTACGGGATGAGAGAAATTGCCAGCATATTACCTTCGCTTAGTGATCCATTGTCGTTCCATGCTCCGGTTAACTACAACCTATTTACCAACTTTGAGACGGTTCAACAATGTTTTGATCCAAACACAATTCGTCGGGTAATTGAACATAGGCGCGCTTTATTTGAACTTTACTCAGACAGCTCAAGTTTAGTAGAGCAGGTACACTTTATTGACTTTACGCACATTCTTCACGACGAAGGGGTGAACATTGCTGAATTGTATCAAGCTTACGCGCTAACTGACGTGGCCCCCTTTTTAGATACTGACTTCATCAGACACGCCTTGGCTTTTGAACCCAACGTCAGATACTATGCCAATGGACGGGCCAAGTGGCTACCCAAACAACTCGTTGAGAATCGGCTACAGTCTCAAACGACAAAATGGCCCAAACTTGCCGGCGGTTTCGATAATGAATTATTCCAGTGGATGAAGGATGGCGTTTTGCGAGATATGGTATTGAGCATTGAACGTCCAGGGTATATGAGCGTGGCTGATTTTGAGCAAAAACGAGAAAAGCCGGATTGGTTTACCTGGAGTCTTTTGATATTGGATCTATTTCAAAAAAGGTTCCTGAAAGCATCAGCCTAAAAGAGTGATCGAGGCGCGGTTCGCCCCTTGGGTGAGACCGCCCGATGGTAGAAGGATACATGATTCAGAACCCGTACTATAATTAGAACCACCAGAAAGGAAAGATCTATGTCAACTATCAAATCAATTGCTTGCCGGAAGGTGTTCAACTCCCATGTCGAGTTCACGAACGAATTCATCGTCGAGCTTGATGATGGGTCCATCGGAATGGGCGGGTCGCCGCAGGGCGAGACGATCAGCATTTATGAAGACAAAGCGATCTCGATCAATCCCGAAACGATCGTCCAGACGATTAAACGTGATGGATTTGTCGGTAGATCGCTCGAACAGGCTGAGTTTGACCACTACCTGCAGGAATGTATCCCTATCTTTGGGCGAAATAACGCCTACGGCCTCTCGCTGGCCTTCTTTAATGCGACGAGCGTCTCCCGATCCTTATTCGATCTCTTGGGCAAATCAGAAGCAAGGCTGACGCCCCCGTGCATCTGTTGCAACATTCTTAACGGGGGGTGGCACGCCTACACTAATCCGGTGCTCAGCGACTTTCATGAGTATATTCTCGTTTCAAGAAGCAACAATCTCGAAGAGGTGATTGGGCATCACAACGAGATTCAGCGCGTAGTGAAAGAGAGGTTGCTCAGCCAGACCAAGACCGTGGTGTCCGGCAACCCGGTCAATCGATTCGCTACGACCGACAACCGTGAGTGTATCGAATTCCTATTGAATATTCGTGATGGTCTGGGCCTCACCGAGCAATTCGACCTGATGATAGATGCCTCAGGCGGCGATTTGTGGACCGACGAGGGCTACCGGCTTGCCATCACCGACGGTTCGGTCCGGACAAGCGAGGCGTTCTGCCAGTACTGGCTGGACCTCATCAGGCAATACAACCTCGGTTTCCTCGAAGATCCATTCCACGAGCAGGACCCGGAGAGCTGGCAACACTTGACGACGTCGCAGCAGTCGTGCAAGGTGATCGGGGACAACTTTTATTCGTCCGATGCGGGAAGAATCGAGCAAGGGGCTGCAGGAAGATACACGCATGGCGCGATCATCAAGCCAAACCAGGCCGGTACGGTTACAGCCGTACGCCAAGCGATCGAAGCGGCGCAACGTACCAATCAAATCGTCATTACCTCGCACCGGTCAATCAGTACCGAATCCACTTTCCTCTCTACGCTTACCTGTATGTACGGGGTGAAATACATCAAAATTGGACCGCTCATGACCGATTATTCGTCAGTCGTACGACTCAATGCCATCCTCAGACTCACAGGAGATTGAACATGCCAACAGAAACGACGATAAACACACTCAGACATGCGCACACAAGCTATAATGCAGAGCGAAGGTACGCCGGCACGATTGATGTTTCGTTGAGCGAGGCAGGGACCCGAGACGCCCGGGCAGCCTCGATAAAGCTCGCCGGGATTACATTCGACGTTGTGATTACCTCGACGTTGAAGCGAACGATAGAAACTGCCCGCCTCCTGGTTGATAGCGCTATCCCACTCGTACAGAGTGAGCTTTGCAACGAGCGCAACTTCGGAGTGATGGAAGGTCTAACCTGGGACGAGGTGCAAAACCTTACTCCCCCCGTGCTTTTTATAGAGGTCGGCAACGACTTGCACTCGGTCAACCCGAAAGGGGGGGAGCCGTTCGAGGAGGTGTGGGAACGGGCCAAGAGATTCCGCCATTTTCTCTTCAAAGAATATGAGGGATCGAGCATCCTGGTTGTCTCGCATGGCGTCTTTCTACAGATGTTTCACGGGGTGCTCAGGGGTTTGAGCTGTATCGAATCGCTCGCTGTATACCCGGCCAATCTCGAACTCGCCACCTTTTGCTTCTCCGGTAACCGTCTCGTGGAGGAGAAGGTCGTGCGTCTTAATGGCACTGAACAGATGCATTGGTAAGGGAGCGCCTATAAAAGTGTTAATCGAGCGTTTCAAGGAGAATCTATGACCGATCGATTAATGTCAAGTCTGAAGAGCAATTCTTTGATCAATTCATCGCCCAAGGGTTTCAGTACAGTTGTGATTTACTTTCAAAAACAGGTTTTGGGAAGAAATCTGCCTGAAGCCCGATCATCGTACTAGCTGGTAATTTCCATTACACTGGTAAGTCTTATTCTTGGGGAAGCTAATGACTGACAATCTAATATCAGGTTTAAAAACAGATCCCCTGGCTGGATCGACGATAAAAAACAGCCGATTTGTTATCTTAGGATGGACTAAGAATAAACAAATGTTGCCCGCAGGCTTGGATGAATTGGCTCAAGAAATGGGACTGAACTATTTTAGCTGGGATTATGGTTCTTCCGGAGTCCTTTTTCTGCTAAACTCACATCCCGATATTGCCTATACTGCCGAAGCAGTAGTGGTCAAGGTTGGTCACGCCCATTCTGAGTCATTTGAGCCGCTAAACGCCCAAGATCTTCTAGATCAAGGTCTCGTCAATCCGAATTCTGTCAATCATCATGCCATTCACGGTAAACCAGCGTTGTTCTATATTGACCAACGCCAGCCCACCTTCTGGGTCTACCAGAGTATGATGACTACCTCACAAATCTACTATTGGCAAAATAGCCAGTCGATCATTTGCTCAGATACGTTGCGTCACCTGGCAGCTTTAGTTCACCCGCGTGAATTAAGTCAAGAGGGTGTTCTCCAGCATTTGCTATTCCGGTCTTTCTGTAGTGATGTAACCTGCTTCAAAGATGTCTACAAGCTACGTCCCGCACATTTAGCCAAATGTTCCAGAGGCGGGTGGAGTATTGAACAGCTTCAGCGCGTAAACGACCTGATCCCCAAGCACAGATTTAATAAAATAACACCTGAAGCAGTTTCTTATTTTGAACAGCGGATTGATAGCCTGATAGAGAGTAGCATCAAGCAAATCACAAATCTGGAAGTTAATCCCAAGATTTTGTTATCCGGCGGTGTGGACTCAACCCTGTTGAGCTATCTGGTTAAAACCAAGCTTGAACCTCACTATCAGTTGCAGTCGACCAGTTTCACTATACCTGTTCCCAGTTTTGCTCCCGAAATCGAGTACGCGAAATACAGCATTAATTTACTAAAGACGAATCATCAGTTTGTTGATGTATCTCCCATTGATTATCCTCATTTGTTAGAACATCAAATTCATTTGAGAGCCCACCCGGTTTGCGATGAGCACGACCCCTGTCATCTGGCTTTAGCGCAATATTATGCCAAGCAAAAGACAGAGTATCTTTTTTCTGGCACGGCTATGGATACTTTGTTTGGGACGAGCAGCGCCAAGCGTCTGCGTCAGGTTGAGCGGTTTCAGAAAATACCAGGTGCGCCTTTTTTCCTCGGCGGGCTAGGGAAACTACTGGAACCAGTCTGGCATAATAAAGCGCACGGTTTGAGGGAAATTGCCCATATATTGCATTACCTTGATGACCCCTTATCCTTCCAATCTCCCTACAACTATAGTGGAGTAGCCGATTTTCCGGTGATCCAAAAATGTTTTGCTCCTGAAATCATTCGGCAGGCAGTTGAATACAGGCTCGACCTATTTGATACTTATGCAAATAGCGAAAAATTTACAGAACGAATGCATCTAATGGAATTGCGGGCACTTCACGACGATGAAATTGGTTTAGTTGCAACCTACAATGCATACGATTTAGATTTTATGACTCCTTTTGTGGATAGCGATTTGGTGCGGTGTGCCTTGACCTTCGAGCCCGAGATCAGGTTTTTTACAAATGGACAGTCCAAATGGCTGGCCAAACAATTGATTGAAAAGCGGTTGGGTTATCAAACAACGCAATTGCCCAAACGCGACGGTGGATTTAGCAAAGAATTGTTTGAGTGGATGAAGGATGGCGTGTTGAGAGATATGGTCCACAATATGGAACGGCCAGGATATATGAGCGCGGCTGACTTTAGGCAAATAGTAGAGGAACCTGGCTGGTTTACCTGGAATCTTTTGAACCTGGATTTGTTCCAAAAAAGATTTTTGTCTACTCCGTAACTGGATAAGTGGTGTAGAAAGAGATCAATTTGACTTCTGTTACAATCTGTCGTCTTCTAACTATCGCGTAAGGAGTATTTTGTGTCCGAATCTGCTATAACTGAAAATCAATCAGAGCCAGGACTGGCCCAAACCATCTTTAAGAACACCGTCTACATCACCATCGGAGAGATTGTTCTCAAAGCAGTAACCTTTCTATTTAACATTTATGTCATTCGTCAATTGGGTGATGAAAGCTTCGGCCAATACTCGATTGTCCTGGCCTTTGTCGGCCTCTTTCAAATATTTGCTGAACTCGGCATGACCCAATACGTGATGCGCGAGATCGCTCGAGACCGTAGTAAAACCCAGTCCCTCTTCTGGGATCTGGTTACATTGCGCACTTTGCTGGCCGTTCTCGGGATTATCGGCATCACCCTCAGTGGGGTGATGGTTGGGTATTCGCCGGAGCTGGTCTTGGGTATCTTTATCTACACCTTCAGCTTCTTATTGTCTGCATTTCTGGCTCCTTTGATCGCAGTACTCACAGCCAACGAGCGTCTGGATTACGTTACGGCCCGAAGCATTTTGGGGCGAGTCATTTTCATGGTGTTGAGTACCATTTTCTTGCTCAATGGTTTTAGCTTCATTGCCCTAATCGTCGCTAATTTGATCAGCATTCCCCTTCAGATTGGATTGGCCCTCTGGGGCATCCGTCGTCACCGTCTGGCCTCTCTCTCGTTTCAGATCCAGCCTCGGACTTGGTCACATCTGATTCGAGCCAGTCTACCCTTCGGGCTGATTTCATTAACCTTAACTATTGCCTTTAGTATCGATACAGTGATGCTGTCCTGGTACCAGCCGGAGTATGTGGTCGGTTGGTACAACGTAGCCTACAATTTGGTTTTCTCCTTGATGTTCTTTGTCAGTGGCTTTAATGAGGCTATTGTCCCGTCATTGTCACGAACGTATGTTAATGATCCCGTTCAGGTTGAACGCTGGTATTATCGTTCAGTTAAGTTCATAGCGATATTGTCATTGCCGCTCGCCGTCGGCGGTATGATCATCGCTTATGCGCTCATCCGCTTTCTTTACACCGATGAATTTTTGCCATCGGCGCTGGCCCTCCAAATCTTAATTTGGGACGTCCCCCTGCTTATGTTTAGCTCCTTTTGTGGTAATATGACTACAATCGTTGGTGAAGAACGCGCGGCCGCGCGGATCTATGGCATCAACGCCATCGCCAACGTTATCTTAAATTTTTACGCTATCCCGCACTACGGTTTGGTGGGCGCCTCCATAGTCACGGTGATCACCGATTTGATTGGCGCCCTGCAGTTCCACTTTTTATTAAAACGAAAGCTGAAATTGCCCAATATGACCTGGGTGCTGGTGCGTGCCCTAACTGCAGCGGGCTTGATGGGCTTGGTGCTAAAACTGGCTGGTGACCTGAATCAGTTCATCTTGATTGCCTTAGGTGCTGGAGTGTATGGAGGGTTGGTGTTGGGGTTGCGCTTGCTTGGTGAACCCGAATGGGCGATGATACTGCGGTTAACGGGCAGACGGGGCGCTTCTCAACCGGTTAAGGAGACCGTCTAAAGTGGCTAGGGTTGGGAGGTAGCGGTCATGAAAATAGTTATTGCCGTCCATCACTTTCCCCCACATTATACCGGAGGCGCCGAGTGGCGGGCGCACCGAACAGCCAAGTGGTTACAGAGTCAAGGGCATACAGTCCAAGTGATCTGTGTCGAGTCGGTGAGTGATACAAGTACGGCGGATTTGCGTTGGATTGATGAGGAATTTGACTCCCTGCGCGTGCGGCGTTTGTTTCTTAACTTACCCAACGCGCCCGACTCGGTTAAATGGGAATATGATAATCCATGGATTGAAGCTCATCTAAGCCAATATTTGGCTGAAGTCAAGCCGGACATCCTGCATTTGATTAGCGGCTACCTGATGACCGCCGCCGCCATCAAAGCGGCGCGAAGTCAGCCTATCCCGATTGTGGCCACCCTGACCGATTTTTGGTTTCTGTGCCAGCGGCATACCCTGTACCGGACTTCTGGAAAAGTATGCACGGAAAATTCCCCGCTGGATTGTCTGCGTTGCACTTTGGAGGAGCAGCGACGTTTTAGATTACCCGCTCAAAAAATTCCACTCTTGGCGGATGTGGTCTGGGGCTGGGCGCAATCCCATCCGGCTGTGGCAGAGCGAGTGGCTAAAGTTGAGGAGCGGGTAGCGACTCTGCGAGCGGCGCTGAATGAGGTGAATGTAGCCATCTGTCCCTCCAATTTTCTTAAACAGACTTATGAAAGTAAGGGCTTTGGGGCTAAAAGCATGCGCTTTATACGGCAAGGATTAGCGCATGTGCCGCAGTATCCCCTTAAAAAATCTCCTTCAACCCAGTTGCGAATTGGCTATATTGGCCAAATCGCTTCCCACAAGGGGGTGCATGTCTTAATCGAAGCTTTTTTGCAGCTTCACTCCATGTCTAAGGTAGCCCCTCTATTGAAATTATACGGTGATGTCAGCCAGTTTCCTGATTTTTATCGCGACTTACAAAAGAAGGTTGGTCTGGATAAGCAAATTCAGTTTATGGGAACTTTTAGCAATCATCAGATTAGCCAGATTTATGAGGAAATAGATGTCTTGGTTGTCCCTTCAATTTGGTACGAAAATAGTCCTAACGTGATTTTAGAAGCCTTTGCCCACCAAACGCCAGTGGTCACTTCTGACCTGGGTGGGATGGCAGAATTGGTAATTGATCAAAAGACCGGTTTGTTATTTATACCTAATAACGCTGATAATTTGGCCCAAAAACTGAGAATGATCCTTGACGACCCACAACTATTAAGCCAATGGCAAAAAAATATGGCTCCGCCTCTAACCCTGGAAGCGGAGATGGCCGAACTTGTAGAGATTTATCAATCCGTTCTGGACGAAAAGGATAATTCAGGTGTCTGTCTGGACCTTCAGACCTCCAAAGCAGATAATAGTGGGTCTATGGTAGAGTCTGCATCAGCGCCTTAGAGTGGATGTATCCCGATGAACGAACGATCAGCCTCCTTGCCTACCCCATCCCTTAGCCACACAACCTCTATGTTCCCCAATGTGGTCATTATTATTCTTAACTGGAATGGACGCGAGGACACCTTGGGCTGCCTGGCTTCGCTACGCCGTCTTGACTACCCGGCCTATCATATCATCGTTGTGGACAACGGCTCCAACGATGACTCGGTCGCCGCTATTCGAACCAACTTCCCCGAAGTCATGCTCATCGAAACCGGGGCCAACTTGGGCTACGTGGGCGGCAACAATGTTGGCCTGGAACACGCCGCTACCATCGAGGCGAATTATGCCCTGTTACTGAACAACGACACCGAAGTTGCGCCCGATTTTTTAAAGCTACTGGTCGAGGCGGCTGAAACAGATCCCCATGTAGGCATTGTCGGTCCAACTATTTATTACTTTGACCGGCCTAATGTTATCTGGTCGGCGGGTGGGGAGATTGATTGGCAACGTGGCGACACCCGTATGATTGGTTTGAACGAGGTGGATCATGGACAATTTGGCCTAACTCCCTACCCGGTTGACTTTGTGACTGGATGCGCTTTGTTAATCAAGTTGCCGGTGATTCAGCAGGTAGGGTTGCTCGACCCGCGTTTTTTTGCCTATTATGAGGAAACTGAATGGTGTGTGCGAGTTAGCCGCGCTGGTTTCCAAATCGTAGTGGTACCACAAGCTAAAGTATGGCACAAAATCTCGCCTGTGGCCAGAGAAGCATCCTCACAAGTACATTATTATATGGTCCGGAACAGGCTATTGTTTCTCCACTTAGCGCGAATGGGGTTACGACCCTGGTTGAGAACTATGTTTGATTACTGCCGCACCCTAATTAGTTGGACGGTTAAACCAAGGTGGCGTCACAAAGCCCCTCAGCGCCGAGCTATGCTCCGAGCCATCTTTGATTATGGACGCGGTAACTTTGGCAAGGTAATAGTGTCATAACTACATTCACTTTTCGGTGATAGATTTAGCTCCCAGCGAAATAGAGTTTATCTGCAAACCGATTTCAAACCTCCATCTGTTATAATCACGATAGCTGCCTTATGAAAATTCTCTTTATCTCACGCTGGTATCCATTTCCGCCGGATAACGGCTCCAAAATTCGTATCTTTAATCTGCTCAAGTATTTATCCGCATGCCATGAAGTCGATTTAATTTCCTTTGTCTCGGAGACAGTGACAAATGAGCAGATGGTGGCTATGAATGGTTATTTCAACCGGGTAAATACTATTCCTTATCGCTCATTTCAACCGGGTCGTCTTAAAGCCCTGGCAGGTTTTTTCTCGCCGAAGCCTCGGTCGGTTATTGATACTTATAACGCCAACCTGCAAAGATGTGTCGAGCAGGCCAGCCAGGAGCGTAGATATGATGTGGTTATTGCCTCGCAGATAGATATGGCGCCTTACGCGCTAGTCGTGCCGGACGCTATCAAAGTCTTCGAAGAGGTGGAATTAACAACCCTTTACGAGGGGTTTGCCAGGCAAACACACCCCCTAAAAAAGTTGCGATATGGATTGACCTGGTGGAAGTTGGCTCATTATACCGCCGATTTGTTGAATGCTTTCGACGCCTGCACTGTTGTTTCCAAAGGGGAAGCGGAGCGGGTGCGGCAAGTCGCTCCTGATTTCCAGCCAGTTGAAGTGGTGCCAAACGGGGTGGATGTGGGTCATTATGAAGGAAACTTCGATTCACCGGAAATAGATACGCTAATTTACTCCGGCGCGCTTACTTATAAGGCTAACTTTGACGCCGTTGACTTTTTCTTGCATGAGATATTTCCTTTAATCCAAACGGAACGGCCGCAGGTCAAACTTTTCATCACGGGTAAGATAGATGGTGTGCCCATTCACCGCTTGCCAGCTAACAAAGGCGTTATCTTCACCGGCTATCTGGACGACATTCGCCCCAGACTGACCCAGAGCTGGGTAAGTGTCGTTCCATTGCGTGAAGGGGGAGGAACACGGCTCAAGATATTGGAGGCGCTGGCCGCAGGCACGCCGGTAGTAGCCACCAGTAAGGGGGCCGAAGGTTTAGACCTTACGCCAGAAAAGGAAATTTTAATTGCCAATGATCCTGCTGACTTTGCTGCGGTGGTGTTACGCTTACTACAAAATCCAGGGTTGCGAGAAACCCTCAGTTGTAATGGCCGCAGCGCCGTTGCTGCCAGGTATGATTGGCAGATGATTGGGCAGCAATTTAATGAGTTCGTCGAGAGGGTGGTAGTAAACGGAAATGTTAAAGCCGGTAGCTAACAGCACAGATTTCATCTTTGATACATTGGCCAAGTCACGAGCGATCGGTCTGGGTTATCTCCACTCACGGTCGGGTCTTTTTTGGCGTTGGGTTGTAAGCATTGGCGTATTACTGCTCGCCCCAATTGTTGGCGTTTTAGTAGCTGAACAAGAGCTTTTGTTGGTTATTATTTTGGCCGCTCCTATAGGGCTGCTCGCCTTAAACTTTTTACTGCCTCGGCTTGAATTAGGACCAGTCGTTGTCTTATCGGCAGCCGCGTTTGTGCCTTTTGGCTTGCCTACAGGCACAGGTAGCCCCTTAGTTATTAGCCTGTTATTAAGCTTGGTATTTATTGGTAACTGGGTCTTGAAAATGTTATTGCTAGACAAACGCTTAAGTTTAAAACCCTCGCCAGTCAATAAACCTTTGCTCGGTTTTATGGCTATCACGCTATTTGCCCTGGTGTGGAGTTTTGCCTACCGAGATCCTCTATTATATACCTGGAAGAGTTTTCCTGTGGTACAAGTGGCTTCGGCAGTTGTTATGATTATGTTACCCGGTACCTTTTTGCTTGTGGCCAATCATATCCAGGATTTGAAACCATTGAAAGCCATGGTGGCCATTGTGTTGATTGCTGGTGTAATCGGTGTAATTGAGGAATATGGGGGTCCGGACCTACGAGTCAACACAGGTGGTTTGTTTTCGATGTGGGTGATTTCAATTTCAGTGAGCCTGGTACTTTTTAATCGTAAATTATCATGGTCAAGGCGTAGCTTATTATTGGTTCTAGCTGGCCTGTGGCTATATCTTCGCTTTGGCCAACAGATTAGCTGGTTAGCTGGCTGGTTGCCAAGTTTTGTGGCCCTTGGGATTATTGTCTTCATGCGTTCTAAGAAGTTGCTCTTAATTGGTCTCGTCTTGGCCGTAATTCTGATCGGTCTCAATGCTGATTACTACTTGGGTAGCGTTCTTGAGGCTGAGTCTGAAGAAAGCGGACATACTCGTTTGGCTGCCTGGGAGGTCAACTGGCGTGTGACTGGTAAGCACTTGCTCTTGGGTACCGGACCGGCTGGCTACGCTGCCTACTATATGAATTATTATCCTGATGATGGTATGGCTACCCATAGTAATTATATTGATATTATTGCCCAAACAGGATTGTTTGGATTTTTATTTAGTCTCTGGTTCTTTTTTAGATTGGCTTGGCTGGGATATAAACTATGTCTAAGGTTAAGAGGAAGAGGCGATTTTGTTGAAGGATTGGCCAATGCCGCTTTGGCTGGCACCGTGGGTTGTATTGTAATAATGGGTTTCGGTGATTGGCTGTTTCCCTTTGCCTACACTCAAACTATCGCCGGTTATGATCACGCCGTTTATAGTTGGCTATTCATGGGGACGACTGTGGCGCTGAACCACATAACTCAACCCAAGTTGGGGCTTGAAGATAATGGTTGATCTTTCAGTTATTATTGTCAACTGGAATACGCGTCAACTACTGGCCGATTGCCTAAATTCGATTAAGGCGACTTTGGACGAACTGTCTGTTGAAATCATCGTGGTTGACAACAATTCAACCGATGGCAGTCAGGCCATGCTGCAAGACCAATTTCCACAGGTGCGTCTGATTCAAAATCGCGAGAATGTTGGTTTCGCCAGGGCAAATAACCAGGGTATGGCCGTGAGTCGGGGACGATATATGCTTTTGCTCAATACAGATGCGTTGCTTCTACCCAAGGCTGTGCAGTCAATGCTGACCTTAGCTGAACGGGAATCAAAACTGGGCTTGGTAGGGGCGCATTTGTTGAATGCTAATAGAACATTTCAGGCTTCACATACTCACTTTCCCACTCTCTGGCAGGAGTTCCTGATTCTATCCGGCTTGGGACGAATGTTGTATGGTCCCTGGTATCCCAGCCATGGTCCTGAGGAGGAAAAAGGTCCGCAAACTGTAGACTATGTCGAGGGAGCCTGTATGTTAGTACGTCGTGAAACAGTTGAAGAGGTAGGTGGGTTGGATGAAGGCTATTTTATGTATGCAGAAGAGGTGGATTGGTGCTACGCTATCCAAGAAAAAGGCTGGCAGGTATGGTATCACCCTACGGCGAAGGTAATTCACCTGGGGGGCGGTAGCAGTCAAAACCGTCAAGTACAACGTGAAGCCGATCTCTATCGCAGCCGTGTCCGCTTCTTTCGCAAACACTACGGAAACTTGGCAGCCAACCTGCTCAAATGGCAAATTTACGGGCTGACCGCAATTAAGGTAGTAACGTATGGGTTGTTACGCCAGTTTAGCGGCGGCAAGTATGGTCGTCCGGTTGTTTCACTTCACCATCTAGTCATTGAACTTCGTGAGGCATAAATGAAGGTTTTGTTGTTGACCCAAGTATTACCCTACCCACCGGACAGCGGCCCCAAAGTAAAAACCTGGAATGTTTTGAAATTTTTGGCCCAACATCATGAAGTAACTCTGGTTTCCTTTGTGCGAGGTGATCAGTCGGCTGAAATCAAACAGCTAGAGTCTTATTGCCACACCGTGAATACGGTACCTATGGAACGGGGTGTACAGCATGATGGAATGGCCATGGTTCGTAGCCTGCTCAGCGGCCAGCCCTGGATGATGCTCCGCGATGATCGGGCGGCTATGCGCCAATTAGTCGCTCGTTTGGCCAGGGAACAGCGCTTTGATATTGCCCATGCCGATCAACTGAATATGGCCCAGTATGCCGCCCTTGTCCCCGGAGCGCGCAAGGTACTTGATGCTCATAATGCCCTCTGGCTACTTTATCAGCGATTGTGGCAGACCATGGGACCAGGGCCTAAAAAATGGCTACTTGGCCGTGATTGGCAGTTACTCAAAAAGTACGAGGCTCAGGTCTGCCGCGAATTTGATGCAGTATTGGCTGTTAGTGAAGAAGATAAAGGGGCGCTTGAGGAAGCCATTGGAGGAGTGGCAGATATTACGGTGATTCCTATCACCGTAGATACCGATGAAGTAAGGTCCGTTACTCGTCAGGCCGGCGCTAACCATATTTTACACATTGGTACGATGTATTGGCCGCCCAATATTGACGGCATCCTTTGGTTTGTACATCAGGTTTACCCCCTCATTCGGGCTAAACGTCCGAATGTTATTTTTGATGTTGTTGGCGCTCGGCCATCGCAGGAAATTTTGGACCTGGGCGGCAATGGCACAGGGATTAATGTGACTGGTTATGTAGAGGATCCCACTACGTATCTGGAGCAGGCTGGAGTTATGGTTGTACCACTGCGGGCCGGAGGAGGTATGCGGGTAAAAATTCTCAATGCCCTTGCTCAAGGGTTGCCAATTGTTTCAACCCGTTTGGGATGTGAGGGGATTGCAGTGACTCCTGGCCAGGACATTTTTATAGCCGACACCCCCCAGGATTTTGCTGAAGCCGTCCTCCAATTGCTTGATAATTCTGATAATGCCACACGTCTGGGGAATAATGGACGTCGCCTGATTGAGCGTCAGTATGATTACCGGCAGGCCTGTCTGCCCTTAGAGACTGTTTATCAGCGGATTATCACTTGAGAGTCAAGTTATATTATCAGCGTTATGTCTGGCTCAGTTTGATCCGATACGCCTCGTTTCTATCTATTTCTTAACTTTTTTCTAATTAGCCTCACATTGAGTTCCAATGAATATGTGGTAAGTTATGGGGTGTACCAGCAGCTCAGCCCTTCTGTCCGAGCGATCAGGATGGATTCGAAATATGAGAACTTTACGGAATCAATCATGCCAATAATAAAAACGCTGTTAAAAACGAGTTATCAGATGAAACAACGCGGCAGTGAAATCATTTTATTTTTGCTGCTGTTGATTTGCTATAGTTACACTTTTCCGCGCTGGGCCGACCCTAACCAAAACTCTCGCCTGAATATGGTTGTGGCCGTAGTGGACGAGGGGACCTTTCAGATTGATAAGTATGTTCACAATACCGTTGATTACGCCAAAGTGGGTGATCATTACTATAGTGACAAAGCGCCTGGCGCAGCCTTCTTGGGGATACCGATTTATGCAGGTTTGCGTCTTTTCTTTAATTTACCCCAAATTGACAACCTGATAACCCGGCTGGCTGACAATGAAGCCTTCAAAGCGACTTTACGCCAAGACGGCTCTGGCATCCTGAAGCAGAAAGTTCAGTTTGCTCTAGCTCAGGTGGCAATAACCTTTGTCGTCTCGGTTATCCCTTCGGCGGTGTTGGGTGTATTGATATATCGCCTGCTGGCATATTTTACTCCTGAGGTAGGGTCACGGTTCGCTTTAGTCTTGGGCTATGGCTTGCTAACCCCCGCCTTTGCTTACGCCGGAGCCTTTTATGGGCATCAACTCAGCACAGCGCTTCTCTTTGGAGCATTTTATCTGGTCTTTACTCAGTTGAAGTTAAAACCTTCTAACTTCACCCTTCAACGTTTACTCATCATTGGTTTGTTACTGGGCTATAGCGTAGTGACTGAGTATCCTACGCTGCTGGTAGCGGGTATTTTGTATCTTTATACCTTCTATGCGCTGTATCGTCACGGACAGTGGTCAAAGATTGGTTGGGTGACGCTGACAGGCGGCTTAGTGGCTGCTGGTTGGATGACCTATAATACGGCTGTTTTTGGGGGACCGCTAGAATTAGGCTACAGTCATTCAGAGCTGTGGACGCAGCAGCACCAGACCGGTTTTATGAGCCTGAGCCTGCCCCATTGGGAAGCGATCTGGGGTATCACTTTTGGCCTATTCCGGGGACTTTTCATTCTCTCTCCCTGGTTGCTGTTGACTATCCCTGGTTTTGGCTTGTGGTGGCGTTCCAGGCAGTACCAAGTTGAGTGGTGGATTGCTGTGACTGTTGTCTTGACCATTTTCTTTTTTAATGCCTCGTCGGTGATGTGGTGGGGGGGGTATGCTATTGGACCTCGTTACCTCTTACCGATGCTGCCATTCATGACCCTGCCGATTATCTTTGTTTTTCAATGGTGGAGTAACCGGGTAGGCTTTAGAGTGTTGGTTATCCTCTTATTAAGTTGGTCGTTTATGGCCATCTGGGGCTTGACCTTGGCCGAGCAGGCTTTTCCTTCAGATACGATTTATAATCCCCTACTGGAATATGCTTGGCCAAATTGGCAGGAAGGCCACATCGCGCGCAATTTTGGCACTATCCTGGGGCTGCCCGGCTGGTGGAGCCTGTTACCGTTGCTGGTCATCTTCATCTTGATAAGTGGAGGATGGTGGTTATGGCGTCGGCAAGATCCAAGTAAATTTTCAACAGAACTATCGAGTCAGCCGGGTATGGTATCCTCCCGTTAGGAGATAAATTGGATGAGGACCGAAACGCTTAAACCACTGGCTGCTACGGCCGATCAGAAGGCGCTTATGTCGGCGGCAGCCACAAATGTATCTGAATGGCGATTTGTAGGAGCGACCATCATCCTCGTGTTGATGATAACCAGTGTGCCCTATCTATACGCTTATCTAACCACACCCCCCGATAAGCAGTTTATGGGCATTATGGTGAACGTGCCCGACCACGGCCAATATTTCTCGTGGATGCGTGAATTGACCCATGCTCACCTGTCGGCCAACAAATTGACGCCTGAACCTAATCAGCCGGTCTTTTTTAATCTGTTGTGGTGGGGACTGGGGCGGCTGAGCTGGCTGTTGGGCTTGGGCTACGCCGAGACGTTCCAAATATTACGCATCGTCGGCAGCGTCTTGTTTTTGCTCCTGGTCTATCGAGTCTGTGCCTGGTTTCTCAAAGATCAACGGATGCGGCGGGCCGCCTTTTTGTTAGTCACCTTTACCTCCGGTTTTGGTTGGGTGCTGATTGGGCTGAAATATCTCTGGCACATGGATGATCCCCCTTTTCCCCTCCTCGTCTATATTGCCGAAGGAAATACCTTTTTGGGCATTCTGGCTTTTCCTCACTTTATTGGGGCAGCCTTATATATTTTTGTGTTTGACTTGATTTTGCGAGGACAGGCCCGCGGGCAATTGCGCTATGCAGTGCTGGCCGGGCTAGTGGCCCTCTTTTTTGGCTGGCAACATGCCTATGACCTGGTCTTGGTCTACGGCATCCTGGGCAGTTATATCATCTTGCTGACTCTGCGCGACCGGCAGTTGCCCTTCTATCTTATCAAGAGCACCGTTATCATCGGTTTTATTTCATGGTGGCCGGCTCTTTATTCTGTTCTGCTGACCTCGCTTGACCCATTATGGAAAGAAGTGCTGGCCCAGTTCGCCAATGCCGACGTTTATACGCCCAATCCATTGCTGTTGTCGGTTTTGCTTGGCCCGCTTTTCTTGCTGGCTGTCTTTACGGTTATCAAAGAGAACCCTTTCCGCCTGAAGGGGTTAAACGATAACGATCTGTTCCTGAAAACCTGGTTTTTGGCCAATTTTCTATTGATCTACATTCCCACCGACTATCAGATTCATATGCTCAACGGTTGGCAGCTACCCATAGCTATCCTGGCAACACTGGGCCTCTTCCGTTACGTCGTACCTTTTGTTGAAAGAGCGATTAAAGCCAGAGTCACGAATCCAAAATCTATTTTTCGAGACCCCAAACTAATTCAGCGCGGCCTGGTGATAATCCTGCTACTGCTCGTTGTACCTACCAATATCTATCTGTTCTTATGGCGCTTTGTAGACCTGGGGCGGCACGATTATCCTTATTATCTCCATAAAGAAGAAATCGCCGCGATAGAGTGGCTCGAAACCAATGCCAGGCCGGATGACGTGGCTCTTAGCTCGCTAACTATCGGCCAGTATATCCCTGCTTTAACCGGCTTGCACGCCTTTTTAGCTCACTGGGCGCAAACGGTCGACTTTTATCATAAAGAGGAGATGGTCGAGCAGTTTTTTGCCGTTGATACGAGCGACACCCAACGGCAAGAAATCTTACAAAAATATAGTGTGGATTATATTTTCTATGGGCCGGTTGAACGTAGCCTGGGTAGTTATGCCCCAGAGAGCGCATCTTTCTTACGACCTGTGTATAACTCATCGTTGGTGATAATTTATCAAGTCCTTTCAGAATAGTTTTGATGAAACCATTGCTTGTATATCTTATAGAGAAAGTTTAACGTGACGATGGAAGATACCCCTGTAACCAACCCTGGCAAAATGACTTTATCGTTCAACCTTCAACTTGCGCAATGGTGGACGCAAGGTTGGGTTATAGCTGGCCTCTTATTTGTGTTAGCGCTAGCCACCCGGTTGCCCTTTCGGAGTGAAATTCTCTATCACTGGGACTCGATTAACTTTGCCTACGCTATCCAGGAATTCAACCTGGCCAAAGAACAACCCCAACCCCCCGGCTATATCGTCTACGTTTGGCTTTGTCGGTTAGTGGATAGCATTGTTGGCGATGCTCAAATGGCTATGGTGGGGATTAGCCTTGTTTCCAGCACCCTGGCAGTGGTAGCCCTGTTTTATATGGGAGAGGTCATGTTTGATCGGTCTGTAGGGTTACTTGCTGCGTTATTTCTGGCCACTTCTCCGCTATTTTGGTTTTACAGCGAAATTGCCCTGCCTCATACCCTTGATACCCTTCTAGTGGTAGTCAGTGTTTGGTGGATGTACAAAACAATGCGAGGTGATTATCGTTTCCTTTATCCGGCAGTTGTAGCTTTGGCCTTGGCCGGGGGAATACGTCAACAGACCCTCATTTTTTTGGCTCCTGTATTTCTCTTTGCCGTGCGCGGTGTGGGTTGGCGACGTTTTTTGATCGCCGGGATATTAGGAGGCATTATCTGTTTGGGTTGGTTTATTCCGTTGATGATTTTGAGCGGTGGTTTGTCAACCTATATGGAAATTGTTGGTGATTTCACCGAACGCTTTCAGCGAACCACCTCAATTTTTCTGGGCGCCGGCTGGTGGGGAGTTCAACGTAATCTCATTAAGTTGACTCTATATACTACCTACGCCTGGAGCTTGGCGGCGCTACCGGCGGTGGTTTATGTTGTTCTTCAACTCCGTCGGAGGCAGGGACAACTAGGCTGGGAACGGTCGTTATTTTTGTTCTTGTGGATGATTCCAGCTCTGCTGTTCTACGCTTTAGTTCATATGGGCCAACAGGGGTTGGTGTTTGTTTTCCTACCAGCATTGTTATTATTCAGCGCCTATGGACTAACCAACTGGCTAAGCCAAAAGCCTCGTTGGCTGGCTGTAACAGCCATAGTGCTGGTTACCTGTAATGTAACGATCTTCTATTGGCTACCCGAGTATCCATTTGGACTGGAGAGGCAACGTTTTCTCACCCGGAATACATTAACTAATTCCGATCATTATTACCAAGATCGTTTTAAGACTATTACGAAGAATTTTAATCCCCAGTCAACCATCATTTTGGCAGCTAACTGGCATCATGTAGAGTACTATTTACCTGAGTATTCTACCTTATCGTTTAACATTGGTAGTAAATGGGAAATAGACGCCGGTGTTCCGACCAACAAAACAGAGGAAATCCGTATTTTCTCATCGACTGATTTGGGTTTGCGTCTTGATGCAAAAGATCAAGCCCATATTATTATCTTTGATCCTGAGTTGGTAGCTTTTAATCAGACTCCTGATTTAGAAACGTCACTCCCACTACCCCATGGGGGTCAAATGCAATCCATGGAGTTGGGGCCGCAACAGCGATTTTATCTTGGGATAGACTCATTTGGGTTATTGCCTGACTAATTCACTATTACATCCTTGCTTTTTTAAAGCAACGCTGATTTTTAAGGATAGAGCCGATGTGGAGAACTGTAGTTCAAACACTTACAGGAAAATTGCCCGATAAGGTGATTAAAAGACTAGTCATTGGAGGACTTATAGCCGGCTTGATGCTGGTCGTAGGGCAACCCTCTCTGGCTCAAGAAGCGAGCCAGTGGGGTAAACCTGTCAGGCTCTCATTGCCTGAGGTCAGCGGCTGGTTTCCCGATATTACAGTAGATGCGACAGGCCAAATCCATGTTGTTTGGGCCTCTGCGGTTAAAATAGCCAATGGCAAAAGTTACGATGCAGTACTATATACCACTAGCCAGGATGGAAAGAAATGGAGTGAAGTTGTTGATATTGCCGTCCCTGAATTAGGCATTGGCGAAGCAACTCGTCCGATTTTTTTTGTTGACCAGCAAGGTATATTGCATACGGCCTATCGAGGTACGAGCGTTTATTATTCACATGCGCCAGTACAAACCGCGTATAATGCCGATTCTTGGCTGTCGCCTCGCCGGATTAGCGCGAATCAGGTGGGTTATTTTTCTTATTTGGCTGCAGATAGTCAGGGAGCATTACATCTTGTCTATACAGAAAACGTCCCAAGCTCGACCTGTGAAGTTTGTTACCATGTCTTCCATCGGAAGTCATTGGATAACGGCATCACCTGGTCGAATCTAACTGAAATCTCCATTTTACCTACCGGCGCAGCCAAGCCACAAATAATCATTGACGGACAAGATAACCTCCACGTGGTTTGGGAAGCTGGTATCGGCGGTGCGTATGGCCAACTGGAGGATCCAACAAAGGTTATGTACTCAGCTTCCTACGACCAGGGAAATACCTGGACCTTTCCAACTGAGTTTATTTCTCCCAATAATTGGGCTAAAAATATTGCTATTGGTCTTCAAGGTAAAGATAAGTTGTTGGTAGTGTGGTTAGGCTTACCCGAGGATTTGATTTACTATCAGATTTCACAAGATCAAGGCCGCTCCTGGTCACCGCCGCGTATTCTTCCTGGTATATGGGGTGGATCGTCCGTTTATCCCTCCAGGCTTGATGATTATGCTATGGCCTCTGACAGTGCCGGTAATCCTCACTTAGTTCTGGTAGGGCGCAAGTCTGAAAAGCAAACCTCTCTCGAAGTCTTACATCTCAATTGGAATGGCACCGCTTGGTCATCACCAGAGACTATAGTGGCGCTGACCGGTGATGTGCCGGAGTGGCCACGTATCGCCATCGGTAATGGCAATCAACTCCATGTAGTCTGGTTTGTGCGAGACAAAGCCCATATTTGGGACTCGGACAATCAACGATACCAGATTTGGTATAGCCGAGGTTCATCTACAGCGCCAGCAGTGGCCCCAATTGTTTGGCCGACCTCTACCCCAACCCCGACGTCCGAAATATTAGTCATGCCAACCCGGACTCCTACACCCAAACCATCGCCTACCTCGGTGCCGACTCTTGACCCTGCCCAGGCGCAAATCTCTATCCCACCTGGAACCCTTGGCTCAATCTATACAGATAATGATGAAATAACTCTACTGCTCATGAGTTTAGTTCCGACCCTGCTGGTCATCGGAGTGGTCGCCATTATCGTTACCATGAAGCGACATTAGAAGATGCAGATGAACCGACGCCAACTTTTACAATACTTGACCGCTGTGGGTGTGGTGGGAACGGCAGCCGGGCTGGGCTATCTTCGCTGGCAAGGCAAAACCCTGGAGCAATCATCGTTGACAGATAAGTTCTCTGCCGCCCCTGTTGTGGAGGGTGCCCCCTTTTTAATCGTGACTAACCAGGCCATCAACCCTTTTGGACCTTATCTGGGGGAAATCTTACACACCGAAGGTCTGAATCTCTTTCACTTTTCCGATATCAAGACTATTGCTCAAGAGTCCTTACAGCAGTATGCCCTGGTGTTGCTGGCTGAGGGTCCCCTTGAGGCAAATCAGATCGAGATATTAACAGCATATGTGGTTGAAGGGGGATGCCTGGTAGCCATGCGGCCAGGCCCGGGCCTGGCTTCTCTACTCGGCGTTAAACCCGAAGAAAGCATAACCGCCGAAGGTTATATTCAAATCAATCAAAATCAGCCCATCGGGCTAGGTTTAGCAACCGAAACATTGCAATTTCATGGTCAGGCGAGTCACTACCGGCCAGTAGAAGCTGAGGTGATTGCCTGGCTTTACCGCGATATTGTCACGCCAACCGGCCTGCCAGCGGTTACAGTACGGCGGCTTGGTCAGGGCTACGCCGCAATGTGGGCTTTTGACCTGGCCCGCAGTGTGGCTTACACCCGTCAGGGCAATCCGATGTTGGTGGGCCAGGAGCGGGATGGGGCTGAAGGCATTCGGGCACAAGAAACTTTCTTTGGCTGGATTGACCTAAATCGCATGTCTATCCCCCAAGCCGATGAACAAACGCGACTGCTCAGCCAGTTAATTACTCAGTTGGTCAGTGACAAGTTGCCGCTGCCTCGTTTGTGGTATTTCCCCAATGCCAGCCCGGCTATGCTCATAGCCACCGGCGACTCACATGCGAACCCGGTGGTGAATATCGAAGCCGTTTTGCCGCTGGTGGAAAGCTATGACGGAGCCATGAGTATTCTCTACACCCCTCGTCCTCGCTCCGAAAACCCTTTACGGCGAACCGCCGGCCTGGCTGTGCAGCAAGTTAAGAACTGGCTCGATCCCTTTCCAACTGACCCCGAAGAGTTACCCACCCCAGCTCAAGTAGAACAGTGGCGCGCTCGCGGTCACGAATTTAGCCTGCATCCTTATGTAGAGGAAGGTGTCGCAGCGGGGTATCAGGCTTATGTGGCCGCTTTTGAGGCCGAAGGCTATACCTTACCGGCAAGTAAGTCGGTGCGCACACACCGGGTGCTATGGGATGGCTGGGTGGAAACAGCTAAAGTACAGGCGAGCTATGGATTTGGCCTAAATTTCGACTTTTACCAGATGGGTTCCCTCTTGCGTACTGAAGATGGGCAGTGGGCGCGAGGTTATTTTACCGGCAGTGGCCGGCCGATGAAGATGGTTGATGAGATGGGCCAAATCATTGATGTCTACCAATTGCTCACCGAGTTGATTGATGAGCAGTTGCTGAAGGATGTTAATAGTGGTTATGAGGGTTTAGACTCTCAGGCAGCTATTGACGTCTCTCGGCAAATGATTGACAACGCCATAAAGTATCACACCGCCCTGGTTACCCAGTTCCATCTGGATTTCTACCATCCCACCAGCCCGGTTCGGGCTGAGGTTGAAGCCTGGGCGAAAGGGACCCTGGCCTATGCCGCTGAACGGGGTTTGCCCATCTGGAATGGAGCTCGTTTCCTGGATTTTGTCCGGTGCCGGGACCAGACCCAACTACATCACCTGGCCTGGGATCAGGTGGCCCGGCGGCTCACCTTTGAGCTACTCGCTCCCAACAGCGGCGATTTTGAATTGACTATCCTGGTTCCGGCCATGTCGCCAATTGGAGTGGCTGAGCCGGAATCTAAAACGGAGCTTTCGAG
>CAZRYD010000007.1:0-1303 GCA_964604225.1 uncultured Caldilineaceae bacterium | reverse complement strand
CAGATCCATCCCCCTACCGGAGTTGTTCTTCTATCCAGCTTGCTGGAATACGAAGAGGTGCTGGCTGTTAAGACGCCTATTCACATTATTGTCTCCGACAGTGAACCCAACTTATCCGCCATTGGCGTAGGCGCAGTGCAGGCGCATCAGGCCGCCTACGCTTACGGAGCCAGTTTCTATGTAGCCCCTCAAACGGAACATACTTTGTTCGACATTTCGCATGGGCCAATTGATTGGTCCGCTCCAGACTGGCCGGAAAAGTTTCACTCTGGCGCGTGGACAAGTTTACTGTCCTGGTTAGAGACCCATCAAAAGAGTTGACGTGCCGGTTTCCTTATGGAACTCAAACCTTTTTCATACGCTTTTCTAAGTAAGTTTATATGAGCCTCACACCGTTTTCAAACGTGTTTCTAATAAAATTGAAGGGTATTCATTTCCGTACTTCGTAAAGAATAGGACGGTGCCATGATCAACTTGTTTCTTATTCCAGTTGAGATCCGCTGGCGTGTCTTGCGCATTCTCAAAGCGATATTTAGCACCTCTCTACCGGGGCTGTTGTTGGTGGCCCTAAGTTTGGCAATGCTGTTGGCGCTGGTGACCATCCCCCCCCGTCGAGCTGCGGCTCAAGGGGGAGCAAATGGAACTATGACCCACACCACAGCGGCTGATTTTGAGGCGAGTTGTAGCGTGCTGCCTGGCGTCCAAGCTGCTCCTGGGTTAACTGGAATCACTATCGGCAACGTTGCCGGGGGCGAAATCCGCCTGGCAGGCACAGTGTTGGAGGATAACTTTGATGACACGGTGGTGAATAGCTCGCTCTGGTTGCAGACCGATTCTCAACCTGGGGGCCCCAGTGGGAGCGCCGTCGAGGCGAATGGGGTAGTGACGCTTGAAGCGATTGCTCTGCGCTCCCAAATGAGTTTTGACCAATCTTACCGCTTCTTCGAAGCCCGCGCCCTGGCGCAGGTAAACAGTGACCCACCCGGCTGGCCTGACCTCGGCTTTTATCGGATAAATCCACCGTTGTATTACACCGAGCCAATAGCGGAGAATACCTCGATCCGAGTTTTTGTTACTCAAGATGATAGCCGTATCTATGCGCGCGCGCGCGATGGTGGGAATGGGACTTTAATAGATCAATTTATCGAAGATCCACCGCCCACTTTAAACCAGTATCACCTTTATCGGATCGAGTGGGGGCCGACTCAAACCCTTTATTATATTGACGGGGTTTTAAGAGTGACACTTTCTGGTAATTCGTCATTGCCTTCGTATGTTTTTTTATACAGTCAAGACCCGAGTG
>CAZRYD010000006.1:0-51968 GCA_964604225.1 uncultured Caldilineaceae bacterium | reverse complement strand
ATTTTTCGCTCCCTGCGGTCGCTCAAAATGACATACGAGCGAAAGTCCTGAGATTATTAAGTTAGGCTAACAGCCAAGTTGATAGCTTTTGGGAGGAGCGGGTCATGGCCAACGATGCCACACATGAAACGGCCGGGGCAGAGGGCAGGCTGGGCGGATGTCTGCTATGGTTTTTCTGGGGAGTGTCTTTGAGCTTTATGACTATCTTCTCCCTGGTCTTGCTGATCTTGCTGGCCGCCTCTGTCACTTTGAATGTCTATTTGGGTTGGGAGTTGTCGGGACTGGAGGTGTCGATCAGCCGGCCCGCTCCCGGCCCCAGCGAATCGCCGCTGCTGATCCCGACCAGCATGTTGGCGGCGATCCCCACCAACACACCAGCGCCCACCAGCACCGCTACCCCTCTGGCTACGACCTCGCCCGTTGAGGAACAAGTGGCTACCCTGGCGGCCCTGGCCACCCAGGTAGCCGAGTCGCGGGCAGAGGTTACCCCGGCGATAGGAGCGCCACCGCCGGCGGTACCCATCGCCTCGCCAACCAGCCTGCCGACCGCCGTAGCGATGGGCGCTCCCCAGGCGGACACCGGCGCCGCGGGGATACAGCCGGCTCCACCGCCGCCGGCAGCCGTCACAGTCGCGCCGCCGGCCACGCCGGCTGCGGTTGCGGCTGCCTCTCAGGAAGAAACAGCGCAGGAGTTTGTCCCCCCGGCGACCTCCTCAAATTCGTATGATCTCATCCCCATTGAGGGGCAGCGCGAAAGTCGTCCCGCCGAAGAACACGGCGACCTGAACCTAAAATTGCGCGACCCACAGCCCCTTGACGTGGACCTTGCCCTGGTAGACATCCCCGGTTCGGGTATAGACCCGGATGCACCCAATTTTGCCAGCGTGTTTAAACCTGACTTTGTCAAAGCCTATACCATCCATGATTGGGATTGGGGCTGCAACTGTAAAGGTAAGCTGCTCAAAGAGGATCATCTGGCGCTGGTGGGTCTTAAAACTACGCCAGGGGAAGCTGTCTTTATTCCGCCCAAAAAGGGCGATATTTATGCCGGCAAGTATTACGCTATGGTGCTCTACGCCTCCGAGGATAGCTTGACCTTTTTGTATGCCCGCGCCGGTAGCGTGGTTAAAGGTTACACGGTGCATTATCTGGGCTTGCATACCGATCCCAACTTGGTGGCCAAGTTTCGCGAGAGCAAAGGTAACGAGTTGCCCGGTTTGACGCTTGACACGCCGGTCGGCGTGGCCTCGGATCAACTAATTGTGGCCATCCGCGACAACGGCAAGTTTCTGGATGCCCGGTCTAAGCAGGACTGGTGGCGCTGATGCCCCCTTTTTGGAAAAGTAGTTTTGGCAAACTGGTCATTGGCGGCTGTGGCGCTCAGTTTGGGCTGCTGTTGACTCTGGCAGGACTGCTGGCAGTTTTGCTGTTTTGCGCTGTTTGCGTGATAACCAACGTGGTCAGCCTGGGCTTGACCGGCGATTTGGCGCAGACCGCTGCGCCCGGTGCTCCTGGGGTAGTCCCTGCCTCGTCCGCCGAGGTTGGCCCCTTGCTTGAGCAGGTAGACTCTCTCCTGGCTCAGGTTGAGACGCTGCAACTGGCGGAGCCGGTCCCGCCTCCACAACCTTTACCCGTCGGTGGACTACCCGTGGTTATGGCCGTCCAAAATCCGGTCAGCCTGTACAGCGGCCCCGGGCTTGATTACGACCCGGTTGGCGTCATGTCAGCCGGTGAACACAGGGAGATCGTCGGGCGCAACGCCGCCTCAACCTGGTGGTTGGTGGCTCTGCCCAATGGCCGCTTTGCCTGGGCTTTCAATGCGCTGGTTACAGCCGTCAACGTCAACGATACGATTCCGGTGGTGACCACCCCCTCCGAACTGGCTCAGCCGGCCGCTTTCGGTTCGGTTATCGTAGCCTCCCCAACCTTGCCCCTTGCCCCTACGCTTACCCCGGTCCCAACCCCGACCCTGCCCCCCGGAACGCCGACCCCCGCCGCTGACGCCAGCCGCCAATACGTGGAAGACCTGCCCGCCTACCAAAAGGTAAAAAGCAGCCTGCTGACCCCGCCGGTCAGCGCCAGTATTTCGCCGGATGGCAGCCGGATTGCCATGACCGAGCGGATTAGAATCTACACAATTGGGACGGCCGGGGCTTTTACTGAGATTTGGCTGGAAGATAACGACGAACGTGGACCGATTGGCGGGTTAGTCTGGTCGCCCGATGGCCAATATATTGCCTTTGTGCTTGGTTTCAAACAACGGAGATATTGCCAGCCCTGCCGGGCCGTGGGACTGCTCAATCTGGCCGACAAGTCAATCACCTATCTGACTCCCCCGGAGGAGACTCTGGATACGGACATGCCCCGCTGGACCCAGGATGGGCGTTTACTGGTCAACACGCATCCGGGCGAGCCGGCCAATGGCCTGGCCTACGTGTACAACATCTACGGTGAATACCAACAGGCCGCAGGAGTTTACATTTTGAGCGCCAGCCACGAAGGTCAGAAATGGTTTCCCTGGCAACCGGGTCGAATCTGGCGGGCCGGGGTGTCTGAGCGGGCCGATAGTTACAATAGTGATTAAGGCGGAGTAGGTTGGAGTTATGCCTCCTTTTTGGAATAACAATTTTGGCAAGTTAGTCATTGGCGGTTGCGGCACGCAGGTAGGGTTGCTGCTTGGCCTTGGCATGTTGATTATGACCCTGCTGTTCTGCGGGATCTGTGCTTTCGCCAATGTGGTGAGCCTCGGTTTGACTCAGGAATTTGTCCAGGCGGTCCCGGCTAGTTCAGTTCAAGCCTCGCTGCCGCCAGCAGAGATAGCTCTTTTACAGGAGAGAGTGGACTTGCTCACGGGTAAGCTCATTGCCCTCCGGGCCAGTGCCCCTTATGTCCCCACCCCAACCCCACTTCCTCCGCCACCGCTGCCTCGACCGATTGTGATAGCTCAAGCGGGAGCGGTCAATCTGCGCAGCGGCCCCAGCGACAACTACTTCCGGGTTGGCCGGTTAGCCAAAGGTGAAAGCCTGGAAATTGTCGGGCGCAATCAAGACTCATCCTGGTGGCTGGTGGTTACCCCCGAAGGCTATTTTGCCTGGGTCTGCAATAATGTGGTGGCTACCTATAACCTCGATGGCAACATTCCGGTGGTCGCCATTCCTGCCCTGTTGACACAACCCAATGCAGGAGGCTCGCCGGTAGCCTCAAACGACCCACCGCCACCCGTCGCAACAGCTATGGCGCCAGCGTCCGGCGTTTTGCCGGCGGCGGTCTCACTACCGGGATTACCAGCCGGGACGCCCACCGCGCCGGCCAGCGCCAGCCGCCGCTTTGTGCAGGATACGCTGGGCTACAAACAACTCATCCGGCGCTTGCTGCTGCCAACGGTCAGCGAGAGCTTTTCGCCCGATGGCGCGCAAATTGCCATTACCGAGAAGGTCAAACTCTACACGATCACCGCCGATGGCGCGAACAGCCGGGTGCTGTTGGAAGATGACGATAAGATTGACCTGGTCGGCGGTGTGGTTTGGTCGCCGGATGGCCAGTATCTCGCTTTTGTGGCCAAGCGCCTCCAGGGGTGTACCTCCTCCTGCGGGACGGTGGGCTTGGTGCGCCTGGGTGATGGTGTGGTAACTTTGCTCAAACCACCCCCTGGCTTGAACCTCGACCTGCCGCGCTGGACCCAAGATGGGCGGATTTTGGTCAATGCCCAGGGGACGGTTTACGTTTACGATACCTCCGGCCAGAGCCAGGCAGCCACGGGCAGTTATCTTTTAAGCAGCAGCCACGATGGACAAAAATGGTTTCCCTGGCAGCCGGGCAAAAACTGGCCGCTTGACCCGTCAAGGCCGGTAGATAGTTACTATGGTGATGAGTGACCGGTAAATCCTATCTCGGCTTCCTTGTTTTAGCCTTCACCACCCTGGCCTGCGTGCGGATTAACCTGTCCGCGCCGCCGCTGGCCCAAACTGTGCCCACAGTTATCCCCCCGTCGGCAGCTACCCCTCGTCCCGCCCCTCTGCCCACACTCGTTGTTGCCACCCTCCCCACGCCGATTTTTGTCGCCACGGCCATGCTACCGTGCCTCCTACCCAACCTGGAGAAAGACGAACATATCGCTGCCAGTGGGAGTTACACCGAAACAGAACGCACGGCCTCAACCCCGATGCTCTGCCACCTTGAGCGCGACTCGTGTGGCTACAACCGGCTGGTCGGGCTGTTAGACGCCTCGATTGTCTTCAAGCGCGAAGAAGACCCCCCTTACGATACGGAAGACATCCTGATGCATCCGGCTATGCTGCTACCCCTGGAACGTCTGAGAAAATTGGTCGAAGCCGAGTGGCAGGGCGTGTTTGAGTTGCGGGTCACCGATGCCTACGACTCGCTGCTGTCGCACGACCCGCCCGAATCGGAGCCGAGCCGCCGTTATTCGCTCCACTACGAAGGCCGGGCCATCGACATGACCACCTGGCCGGTTGACCAGAGCCGCTATGGCCGCCTGTGCGCACTGGCTCACTGCGCCGGCTTCGATTGGGTCCATAACGAAGGCACTCACTGCCACGCCTCGATTCGAGCCGACAGCCTTTGCACCCAGTGTGCTCATTGACAAATACCTGGTTCTATGTTCAAGTTAATGCGGCTTGGCACGTTAGTGGTACTTTGTTTGGTAGAATTCTGTTGTTGGCATAGTACTATAGCCTTGCCGGAGAATTTTGTGCTATAATGGCTTATATCCCACTCATTTGAGCGTGTAGAGATGGCAAGTTTAATCGGCAGCACCCTGGGCAAATATCGAATTGTGGCCCGCTTGGGCCGCGGCGGGATGGCAGAGGTCTATAAAGCCTACCAGCCTGGTTTGAATCGCTATGTGAGCATCAAAGTTCTGCACAGCCACATGGTCGATGAAAAGAATTTTGTGGCCCGCTTTGAGCGAGAAGCTCTGGCTGTGGGCAAGTTGCGCCATCCCAACATTGTGCAGGCTTTTGATTTTGACCGTGAGGGTGAGACCTACTTTATGGCCATGGAATTTATCGATGGACCCACCCTCAGAGATGAGTTGCAAGCGCGCAAAACAGCGGGCAAACCTTTCACCCTCAAAGAAATTGCCCGTATTTTTACGGCCCTGTGCAGCGCCATTGATTATGCCCACTCCCGGAATATGGTTCATCGCGACCTCAAGCCGGCTAATGTGATGATTAACCAGCAGGGGCAGGTGGTGCTGACCGATTTCGGCATTACCCGTATCATCGGCGGGACCCAATACACCCAAACCGGGGCGCTATCCGGCACGCCGGCCTATATGTCGCCGGAACAGGGACAGGGGCAGCACGGCGACGCGCGCAGTGATATTTACTCGTTGGGGGTGATGCTGTACGAAGCCGTCACCGGTGAGGCCCCCTTTGATGCCGACACCCCCTTTGTGATTATCCTCAAGCACATCAGCGAACCCATTCCCCCGCCCCGCCGTCTGGCGCCCGACCTGCCCGCCAGTGTGGAGCAGATTATCTTCAAAGCTATGAGTAAAGACCCGGCCGATCGCTACCAGAGGGCCGGCGAGATGGCGGCGGCTTTGCGTGAGGCGGTGGGTCTCAAGCCCGGCGAAGAATACCTGCCTTTGCCTACCCTGGCCCCTCGTCCTCAAATTGAGGAAATTGACCATACCACCGGTCGCTTTCCGGCGCGCGAAAAACCGCCTACCGGACCGATTCAGCCGGTGGGCGTCACCTTGTCGCCGCCCCCAAACACGGCAACTGCGGTGGAGGTTCCAAGCAAACGGGGTCTTTCCACGCCACTGTTGCTTGGCGGCATCGTGGTGCTGCTTTTGGTGTTGGTGGGTATTGCTGTGGGCGCTTTTATCTTCAGCCGAAATAGAGCCTCAGCGGATGAAGCACAGCAGCGGACCGCCAGCCTCAATGCCACCGCTACAGCCGCAATCATCAAAGCGACTGAAACTACGGCAGCCATTGTCAATGCGACCAGCACGGCGGCAGCCCAGGCCACCGAGGTGGCGGCGGTGACGGCTCCCACCCAAACTGCCCAAGCAGCGACCGCCGTTGCTGAGGCAACCCTGGCTCAACAAACGCGCGAGGCCGAACTGATTGCCGGGGTGCAGTCGGCGGTGGAGGCCACGGTGACGGCGGCGGCCCAGGTTGCAGCGACCGCCACGGCAGCCGCGCAAGCGGTCAGCGCGACCGAAACGGCTGCCGCCCAGGCATCAGCCCAGGCGGCCGAGCTTGAAGCGGCGGCAGCCAACGCTGCCACAGCCACAGCCGCCGCCCAGGCAACCCAGACAGTTGAAGCTCAAATTGCGGCGACAGCCCAGACTCAGGCGGCTCAGGCGGCCAAAATAGAGGCGTCAGCCCCCAAAGGTACCTTCAACGATTTTGAGACTTCTTCCACGTGGCGGCGGGGGGACGAACCCAATGGCACTTTTGAAAAGTCGACCAGCCAAGCCCACAGTGGCCGATCGGCCGGACAACTCGATTATAAATTCTCTACGCCGGGCAATGACTATGTGGTCTTTTTGTGGTCGCAGCCTTTGGGCGGCCGACCTAATCAAATCACGGCCTGGGTTTATGGGGACGGAGCGGCTCACTTTTTGAATCTGTGGGTTAAAGACAGTGCGGGTGAAACCTGGCAGTTTTCTTTTGGCCAGATCAAGCACAAAGGCTGGCAGCAAATGACCGCCTTACTCAGCCCCGACCAGCCCTGGCCGGCGGGCCACATTGACGGCCCCAGTAACAGCACCATTGATTACCCGCTCAGTTTTCAGGCCCTGGTGCTCGACGACGGCTCGGATGATTTCAGCGGCAGCGGGACCATCTACATTGACGACTTGGCCAGCGCAGAGGGGACTCTCCCGCCTACGGTGGCGCCGACTTCGGCCCCCGCCATCTTCTTTCAGGCGGATCGAACTACATTGGGGGCGGGCGGTTGCGCCATTTTGAGTTGGAGCGTGGAAAATGTCAGCGCAGTTTACCTGGACGGCGCGCCAGCAACCGGGCAGGGCAGCCGCCAGGTGTGCCCGAATGGCACTACCACTTACACCTTGCGGGTAATCAAAAAAGATGGTTCCAGTTCGGATGTACCGGTCACGATTATCGTTCAGTAACCGGCTCAAAACATCTGGCCAAGTTTTTAGGCTGCTGCCAGAATAATTTCTACCCCTAATTTGGTTAATTCCAAGCGAATACTGGCCGGTAAGGCGTTATCGGTGATTAGTTTGTGGACGACATTGGCCGCAGCCACCTGGATGACCGACTCTTGCCTGAATTTGGTATGATCCGCCAGCAGGATAACTTCGCGAGCGGCGCGGATCATGGCTTGTTTCATGGTGACTTCAGCCAGATTGGTATGGGATAGGCCAAAATCAAGCGAAATACCGGCCACGGCTAAGAATAATTTGTCGGCGCGCAGCTCACGGAGAACTGCTTCGGCGGTTGGCCCAATGAGGGTTTCGCTGGGATGGCGCAATAAACCACCGGTTGAAATCAGGGTGATATTGGGGCAATCGCGCAAAACGTCAAATACAGAAACAGAGTTGGTAATGACGGTGATGTTCTCTTTTTGAGTCAGTTCTTCGGCTAAATAGGTGGTAATCTGGCCGCCATCTATTAAGAGGACGTTGCCGGGTTGGACCAGGGCAGCGGCTGCTTGAGCAATGCCTCGTTTTCTCAGAGCCACCTCATTTTTTAGATGTTGAGCCGCATCTACAATCTCCAACTCAATCCCTAAATGATCGGCGTGAGCCTGCATACAAGCGATGAGATTCTTGTACCATTCATGCTCGCTGAATGGCACCACAAAGCCAATACATTTGGGCAGGGTCTCAGCCGCCCTGGGGGTGGTCCGATCTATGTTGAGGGGGATAGATAGTTGCTGGTTAACCGCATCCATCCGTATTTGCCAGCCAGTTCCGCTTTGGGTGTAGAATTGTGCTAGGGTATCGGGAGTGAGGTTAAGATGCGGCGTGACCAGATGATCGGCCATCGGCAGATCGCGGTAAGCCTTGACGGCAGCTTCGATGCACACCGGGCCAACAATTTCGGGAAACATGGCCAGCCCCATTTTGCAGTATTTATTCGAGATCAAGGCATTCTTCAGCGTATTGCCTTCCAGGCCAAAGGTTAAAACAAGTAAGGAGTCCGGGTTGACCCCCAAATCCTGACACGCTCGAATCGCGCCCCAGGCCGTGGCGTCATTGATGGCAAAAATAATGTTGATTTGGGGATAAACTTTTAAGGCATCGGTAGCCAATTGGTAAGCGGTCGGCCAGCTCGATTGCGCGTTGATGGAAAGGATCACTTGGGCTGACGGCAAAACTTCTTTTAGGCCGTCAATAAAACCGTGGCTGCGAGCTTGAGTATTGCTTAAATAATAGGTCAGATCTAAAACACTCGCTTGTCCCTCGAAATGCTGGCCCGCGTAGTTGCCGGCCCAACGTCCCACAGTTATCCCTGCCTGGTAATTATCTACAGCTACAACCGTTTTTACCCCAGGCATGCCCAGCGACTCGGCAATGACTGGGATGTTTTTTTTGGCGGCTCTATCTAAGAGAATGGCATCCGAGTGAGGATCGAGCGAGGTGGCAATCAACACATCAACTCTATCGGTTAAAAAACCTTCTACTAAAGAGGAAGGTTGTTGCCGTAAGGGGGTCTTGGAACCGGACAACGAAGCTGGACTCAAGGAAATGACCCCACCGTAGGTTCGTCGCAGCCGCCCCTCATGCTGGAGTTGCTGCAAATCACGCCGGATGGTTACTTCTGAAACCCCCTGAAGCTTGCTCAACTCTTTAACGGATACAAAGCCACGCTCTTCAACCAGAGCCACAATTTGTTCTAAACGGTTATCGGTGGGCATATTACCCCTCCCTGGCCCTGAAAACGCCATAGATTTTCGAGATCGAAACCGCTCTAGTCATTATAACCCAATTTTACTTACGAAGTCAAAAGATTTTGTTAGAAATAAGTTGCGAGGTTGTTCAAGGGATTATTGACAAACCAGGGTGAGTGTGCTAACATGGATTGGATTTTCACTGAAGAAAAGCTCACCTCCAGCTCAGTTTTGAGCTATCTAAGACTGAGTTGAGTGGGTTGCAAATGGCTAAAGGAAAAAAATATTAGCTATGGCGCTACCTGAAGTCATTTCAATGGGGAATATGCTGGTCGAGGTGATGCGGGTGAACCGCGATGAGCCGCTGGATCAAAGCGGCACCTTTGTCGGTCCCTTTCCCAGTGGTGATACGCCGATTTACATTGATGCCGTGGCCCGTCTGGGCCGTTCGGCCGGTTTTATTGGGGCGGTTGGGCAGGATGATTTTGGACGCTGCCTGCTGAATCGCTTTGCCAGAGATGGGGTTGACTTCTCTTGTGGTCAAATTCTACCCCAGCACACCACCGGGGTGGCTTTTGTCACCTACTTCAGCGACGGCAGTCGCAAATTTATTTACCACTGGCGGCATGCTGCTGCCGGACAACTCAGTCCTCCTTACGTTCAATCTGAATATTTCAAAGAAGCCAAATGGCTGCACCTGACCGGCTGTAACTTGGCTATCACCGAACTGGCCCGCGACGCCTGCTATCAGGCCATGCATTATCTGCCGGCCGGGGCGCAAGTCAGCTTCGATCCCAATATTCGGCCCGAAGTGTTGACGGTAGAAGAGGTGCGGGAGTTGTGCCGCCCGGTCATCGAGCGGGCCGACGTGATTCTGCCCAGCAAAACCGAAGCGATGATGCTCACCGGCGCGGCCAGCGACGAAGAAGGCTGCCGCTGGTGGGCCGAGATGGGTAAGGTTGTCGTGCTCAAGCAAGGTGAGCAAGGTTGCCGTATTTTTCAAGGGGACACCGATTTTGAAGTGCCCAGCTTTCCGGTGACCGAAGTTGATCCAACCGGGGCCGGAGATGCCTTTTCTGGTGGTTTTACGGTGGCTTTGTTGGATGGGCTTAATCTGCGAGAGGCGGGTCGCTTTGCCAATGCCGTTGGGGCGCTGGCGGTGACCAAGCTTGGACCGATGGAGGGTACTCCTACTCGTCAGGAAGTTCTCGACCTTATCAGGGGGGATGGGGTCGACTAAAATTTAATGGTGGAAGGAGGTGAGGGTCTACCCACAAAAGCCCCCAAGCTCCTGGTAGGACAGGTTAATAACTTGTCCCAACAAACTAACACTGTTCTATAGGCAACTTTTAGTCCTAACTTAATCAAAAGGAAGTAAGAGGAGATATGACAATGAAAAAAATAGTAAACCTGCTCAGTATCATCGCCGTCTTGGCTTTGATCCTGGCTATAAATCCAGTGGCCAGTTTAGCTCAGGAGGTTACCTGCGAGTCGGATGTGACGGTACAGGCTGAGGACTCGCTCTCGAAGATTGCCGAGAAGTTCTTTGGCAACCCCCTGGCTTTTCAGGCGATTGCCGATGCCACTAATGCCATGGCTGCCACCGATAGTAGCTACGCCAAAATTGAGGACGTTAATGTGATTGAAGCGGGTTGGAAGCTGTGCATTCCATCCGCGGCTGCGGCTGAAGCTTCCCTGGCCGGCGCTGCCCCGGCTGCCCCGGCTGCGCCGGAGGAGAAATTCACGGTGGCGTTGGCGTATGGGGTGAAGAATGATGGTTTCTACATTACGATGGAGAAGGGGGCCAAGGCCATGGCCGACAAGTTGGGGATGGAGTTCCTGGCCGATGGACCTGAGCAGTTCGATGCGACCTTGCAGACGCCGATAGTGGATGCGATGATCGCCAGGGGGATTGATGCGCTGCTGATTGCGGCCACGGACAAGCAGGCGATGGTCGAGCCGATGAAGCGGGCCTCTGATGCCGGGATCAAGGTAATCTCGGTGGATACCTTCATTGGCGATGGGGATTATGTCAATGGGCCGGTGACGTTCCCGCTGTCGTATGTTGGTTCGGACAATGTGTTGGGCGGCAAGATTGCCTGCGAGGCTCTGATCGAGGGTATGGGTGGCCAGGGCAAGATCTACATCCAGAACGTGAAGCCGGGCATCAGTACGACCGACCAGCGGCAGCAAGGCTGTGAGGAGGCCATTGAGGCGACCGGTGGGGCGGTGACCCTGGTCGGAGTGGACTTCAACGACGACAGTTCGGCCATTGCGGCGGAACAGACGGCGGCGGTGCTGCAACGGGAGCCTGATCTGAACGCCATTTTTGGCACCAACCTGTTCAGTGCTCGTGGGGCGGCCCAGGCTGTCTCCAACGCCGGGCTGGCCGGGGTGGTCAAGGTAGCCAACTTTGATGCGCCGGAGGCGGCGATTGAGGACCTGCGCAACGGGGTGGTTGACATGGTCATTGCCCAGAAGCCGGGTGACATTGGCACGATTGCCGTCAACTATGCTTATATGGCCCTGACCGGACGGGAGAGTTCCATTGCGCCGCGTGTACCCACCGGCTATGTGGTCATCACCCGCGATAATGTGGATACCCCGGAAGCCCAGGGCGCTATCTACAAGAGCAAGTAAGCTCCTAACTTAGACCTTACCTATCCCTCAACTGTGACTAAGATGTCAGGTTGCCCCTCCCTCTTCCACTCCTGGAAAGGGAGGGGCAGGGTAGGTGTAAGGTGAAGCTCAAACCAACACAATTACAGGAGTAACATGGAAGTTTCGGAAGTCTCTGTATCACCTGCACCGCCCCAGTCCGCTGGACGTCGTGCAGTTCAGACCATCGGGCAAGCCTGGGCTTGGTTATTCTTGGCAAGTCTGTTGGTGTTCTTCTCCTTGACCGGGGAAGGGTTCCTCTCCGCCTTCAACCTGCAGAGCATCCTGGCTAACATGGCCATCGTGCTGATTATGGCTCTGGGCCAGACCTTCGTGATCCTTGCGGCCGGCATTGACCTCTCGACCGGTTTCGTGATGGGTATGGCCTCGGTAGTTGGGGCCCTCGTGATGACGAGCCTTGCTCAGACACTACCGATGCCCCTGGCCGTGATTATCGGGATGGCGGCCGCTGTGGCCTCGGGCTTGATCGCCGGCCTGGTTAACGGCTTGATTATCGCTAGGCTGAATGTGCCACCCTTCATTGCCACGCTGGGTATGTTTAGCATCGCCCGAGGTATCGGCTTTGTCCTTTCCGGCGGCATGCCCCAGCCCATTTTAGTCCAGAATCTGGGCCAGATTGGAAACGGCTATTTGCTGTACTATCATCCGGAGGCCGGAATCTCTTTTCTGAACCAACCCGCCGGCCTGGGAGCCACGCAGTTACGCGACGTGCTCGGCATCTTGCCCCACCCAGTGACTTTCTGTATCATCTTGGTGATCGCCTGCTACTGGGTGCTGTCCCGGACGAAGTTCGGCTTATATACCTACGCCATTGGCGGCAACAAAGAGGCCTCGCTGCGGGCCGGTATCCCGGTGCAGCGCCACACGATTAATATCTATATGCTTTCGGCCGGTATGGCTGCTATCGCCGGCCTGGTGTACAACGTGCGCTTTACCAATGGCGCGGCCAACGCTGGCGAAGCTTTGCTGATCACCTCGATTGCCGCCGTGGTCATTGGCGGCGCCTCGCTCTTCGGCGGCGAGGGCACTATCATGGGGACCCTGATCGGCGCCCTGATCATCGCCGTCATCACTAACGGCTTTGTCATCCTGGGCATTAACGCCTTCTGGCAGTTCATCGCCATCGGCATTGTGATCATTCTGGCCGTGCTGGTAGACCAGGCCAAGTCAAGGCTATTGGACTAGGAGATTGACGCTAATGACTGAACAGCAGCCTCTCTTAAAAATCATTGACCTGCATAAGCATTTCGGCGGCCTGGTAGCCGTGGACAATGTGAGCCTGGAGGTCTTTCCTGGTGAAGTAATCGGTCTGGTGGGCGACAACGGCGCGGGTAAGTCTACGTTGATCAAGATGGTCTCCGGCGTCTATCACCCGGACGGCGGCAAAATCTTCCTGGCAGGCCAGGAGGTCCACTTCGCCACACCCATGGAGGCCCGCAAGCAGGGTATCGAAACCATTTACCAGGACTTGGCTCTATGCGAGAACCTGGATGCTACGATTAACATCTTCTTGGGCCGCGAGCCGATGCGCCGGCAGTTGGGCCTCCTCAACGTGGTAGACCGGAAGCATATGCTGGCGGAGTCGGAGACTGTCCTGAGCCAACTCGACATCCATATTCCCAACTTGCAGCGCCCGATGCGTCAGATGTCGGGCGGCCAACGCCAGGCCGTAGCCATCGCCCGGGCGGTCTATTGGAACGCTCGCTTGATGATTATGGATGAACCAACCGCCGCCCTGGCCGTGGCCGAGCAGCGCAAAGTCTATGAACTGGTGCGCACCCTGCGCGAGCAGAATGTGCCGGTGATTATCATCAGCCACAACCTGCAAGATATCTTCGCCGTCGCCGACCGGATTGTGGTCATGCGGCGCGGGCGCAAAGTGGGCGAACTGATTACCGCAGAAACCAACTCCGATGAGGTCGTCAGCCTGATGGTGGGCGCGGCGGCGGTTGCGGCAGGATGATCTCTGCGGCGAGCCGCTCTTGTGTCAAAAAGCTCTGCGTTCCACTTTGACAAAGCCTCTCAGCAAGTCTATCATCCCCTGACGGAAATTTGACATTTGATGAAGCAAATAACGTGAATGGCTTCCCAGGAAGCCATTCACGTTACGTTTTAGGCACTCCCCTTCGTTGTTTTCGTGTAGGGGTATATTTGTGTTTGACTCGGTGAAGACATCCGATGACTGCATCAACTGCCGCTGAATTTTCCATCACTCGTCCCTGGCAGTCGGACCGGCGGGGGCCGGTACGCTGGATTTTGTCGCACGTGTTGCGCCACAAGATTTTCATTGCCGGCGTGTTTATCGGGGCCTTGGGCAATGCCCTGGGGGCCGGGGTCGTAGCCCTGTATATCGGGCAGGGCTTTGAGCTGATGACTCAATCGCCGGATTTTGGGGCTTTGGGCTGGGTAGCCATCTCGCTGATTGCCTCGCAGGTTGTCCGGGGCGTGTTTATGCTGGGGCGCAACTTTTGCAGTGAGATCATCGGCCAGCGGGTGGAACGGGATACTCGTGATGAGTTGTATCTCAACCTCATCGGCAAAAGCATGTCCTTTCACGACAGCCAGGCCACCGGCGATTTGATGGCTCGCGCCACCAACGATGTGCGCGAGATAAACTTTTTGTTCAACCCCGGCTTGAACCTGGTCATCGGTTCGGCCAATTTTATGATTGCCCCTTTTATCCTGGTGCCTTCCATTCATCCCCAACTACTGCTGGTGCCGGCTCTTTATGTGGTGGTCTACATTTTGCTGCTGCGTGGCTATCTCATGCGTTTACGCCCGGCTACCGAGTCGGTGCGGCGAGAGTTTGGCCGCCTCAATGCCACTCTGGCCGAAGCAATCGACGGCATTGAAACGGTTAAGGGTGCGGCACAGGAAGCCAAAGAGATCAGCCGCTTTGACCAGGCGCTGAACCGCTGGCGAAACGCTTATGTCTGGCAGGGCGATGTCGAGGCCAGGTTCTTTCCGCTGCTGCTGTTGGGCCTGTTACAAGCCGCCGGGTTGCTGCATGGTCTGCTGCTGTATCAAGGGGGCCAACTCGACGTGGGGCAGGTGGTAGCTTTTAACGCCATGTTGATCCTCTTTCAGTTCCCCACTTTTACCTCGCAGTTTGCCTATTCGCAGGTTTCTTCGGGTGTCTCCAGCGCCCGCCGGGTGTTAGAGCTGCTCAATACCGAAACCGCACTCGATCAAAATATCGGCGGTTTTGAGAGGCCGCTGGACGGCAGTATCCGCTTTGACCGGGTCACGTTTAGCTATAACGGCAGCAGCCCCGCCCTGGAGGAGGTCAGCTTTTGCATCCAGCCGGGGCAAACGGTGGCCATTGTTGGCCAGACAGGCGCCGGGAAAAGTACCATCTCCAAGCTCATCAACCGGACCTACGATGTCACCAGCGGCCAGATTACCATTGGCGGGGTCAATGTACGCGATTGGAATTTGGAGGCGCTGCGCAAACAAATCTCAATCATCGAGCAGGATGTTTACCTGTTCTCCCGGTCCATTGCCGAAAATATTGCCTTCGGCTGCCCGGAGGCGACCCGGCCGGAGATCGAAGCGGCGGCTAGAGCAGCTCAGGCCCACGAGTTCATCATGAATTTTCAGGATGGTTACGATACGGTCGTCGGCGGGCGCGGCGTCACCCTATCCGGCGGGCAGCGCCAGCGGCTGGCCCTGGCCCGTGCCTTTTTGACCAATCCGCGCATTCTCATTTTGGACGACTCGACCAGCGCTATTGACAGCGCCACCGAAGACAAGATTCAACGGGCTATCGAGCGGGCGGCGGAGGGTCGCACCACCCTGCTCATCACCCACCGCCTATCCCAGATTCGCTGGGCTGATTTGATTGTGGTGCTGCGGAAAGGCCGGGTGGCCATGATCGGCGATCATGAAACATTACTGCAAGAATCCGAGGCGTATCGCAATATTTTTGCCAGGTATGAGTAAGGAGGCCAGGGGTGTCCGTTTTTAGCGGCTTAGATACCGAAGCCTACGACCGAACCTATAGCGATGGCGAGCTTTTCCGGCGGATTGGCGCTTATTTTTGGGTGTATCGCCGGCGGCTGCTGATCATTACCGTTTTTGTCAGTGTGGTTTCCCTGGCCGGGGCGGCCCAGCCGTTGATTATTTCCAGGGGGATTGAGGCGTTGGCGGGGCAGCCGAGCGACCTCTTGATTTGGGTACTCGTAAGCATTATGACTGTGCTGGGTGTGGGGGTGTGGCTGGCTAATTGGATGTGGCGGTGGCTGATGGCTCGTCTCATCGGCGATGTGGTTTCACAGTTGCGCCGCGATGCCTTTACTGCCAGTATCAATCACGATCTGACCTTTTTTGACGAGTTTGAGTCTGGCCGCATAATCAGTCGCATCACTTCCGACACCCAGGAATTTGCTCAGGTGGTCCAATTGGTCAGTGACCTGGTGACCCAGGTGCTGTTGGTGTTGGTGCTGTTGGTCGTCTTAATCAACATCTCCTGGCAATTAACCCTGACTCTGCTGGCACTGACCCCGTTTGTGGGGCTGATGACGGTGGGTTTTCGTAAAGCAGCCCGGTATGTCACCCGTAAGGGTTTCCGGGTGCTGGCCGAGGTGAATGCGGCCATTCAAGAAACAGTTACCGGCATCAGTATTGCCAAAAACTTCCGGCAAGAAGAAGCTATTTACAAGGCTTTCAGCCAGGTCAATCAGCAATCCTACCAGGTTAATTTGCGCCGGGGCTTTGTGCTGTCAAACGTGTTTCCGGTGTTGAGTGTCATGTCCAGCTTTGGCACGGCGGCGCTGCTCTATTGGGGCGGTGTCTCGGTGGGGGCGGGCCTGGTGACGATGGGGGCCTGGTACCTGTTTATGCAAAGCGTGGACCGTTTCTGGTTTCCGGTCATCAACCTGTCCTCTTTTTGGAGCCAATTTCAGTCCGGCCTGTCGGCCTCGGAGCGCGTTTTTGCCTTAATTGATGCCCAGCCGCTGGTGCGGCAAAGCGACGCCCAGCCGGTCGGCAAGCTGGGCGGTGAGATTGAGTTTGAGCGAGTCAGCTTCCGTTACAGCAGGCAGGAGCAAGTGTTGGAAGATTTCTCGCTGCACATCGCCCCCGGCGAGAGTGTGGCCCTGGTAGGTCACACCGGTGCGGGCAAAAGCAGCCTGGTCAAACTCATCACCCGTTTTTATGAATTTCAAGCCGGGCAAATTCGGGTGGATGGGCAGGACATCCGCACTTTTGATTTGACCAGTTACCGTAAACAGTTGGGGATTGTCTCGCAGGTGCCGTTTCTCTTTGCCGGCAGCGTGGCCGATAACATTCGCTACGCCCGCCCCGAGTTGAGCGATGCCGAGATTGAGGCCGTCGCCCGCCGGATTGGACACGGTGAATGGCTGGAGACGCTGCCGGAGGGGTTGCAAACCGATGTGGGCGAGCGGGGTGCACGCCTGTCGATGGGGCAGCGGCAGTTGGTGGCGTTGACTCGAGTGCTGGTCCAGCAGCCCGCCGTTTTCATTTTGGACGAAGCCACCGCCAGCATTGACCCTTTCACCGAATTCCAAATCCAGGAGGCCATGGATTTGATTTTGAAGTCCACCACCTCTATCCTGATCGCCCACCGCCTCTCCACCGTGCGCTCGGTGGACCGAATTTTGGTGCTGCAAAAGGGTCGAATTATTGAGCAGGGCAGCCACAACGAATTAATGGGCCAGGGAGGGCACTATGCCGAGCTGTACGAGACTTATTTCCGGCACCAGTCGCCGTATGCCTATGACTCGCTGCATACGCATGCCTCTCCAAAAGCGCCAAACTCAAACGCTTAAGTATTACTGATTATGTCGTATTTTCTCTAACCGGCCCACAAATTGCTCCAGTTCTGACCGGTTAGTCAGGGTGAAGATGGAGCTCACTACGTCATTTTCGGGCAGGTGGATGGACAAAGTGAGGGTGTTATAGTCACGCTCACCCAGTGACACCGCCGCGATTTTGTTCAGCGGGATGTACGTCCAGATGCCGCCGTAGCGCGTGCCATTGTCGGACCCTTTTTCAGGGTCTTCTTTGATAAGGATGAGTTCCCGGTCGGTTAGAATACTCAAATGGGCCGGGGAGATAGTATGATAGAATGTTTTGTTGAACAGGGTCAACACTTTGGCCCAAATTTCAGGCTGCAACAGGCTGGCGATAACCTGTTCGCCGGGCAAGATGCTGCGGCGGGCGTAATTCATGAGTTTCAGATTCGCTCGACTGAGAAAATTGAAATTGGATCGTTCTAGGGCCTGGTCTATCCCCTGGGAACAGCCTGCCGCCGGTCTTATTTTTTCCACCAGGGGCGCGAACAGATGCTCGGTAACCGTGTTGAACTTAAATTCAGAACTGTTGGGCATACCCCTGTCGGCCACCCCACTTATCTTGACCCACGACTGCAACAATACCTTCCCGACTTCGACATAGCTGACATCCTTAACGGCATAACAGGTGTGGGTAAGAAGACCCGTTACTTCCTGCCACACATAAATCTTACCATCGAAACAGCAGACTAGCTTCTCAATTTCTCTATTAATGAAACCTGCGTACGAAGGCGTAAGCACGGTATAAGGAAACTGACGATCGCTAACTAACCCTTCAAATGAACTCCGGTAAACGTCGGGCACCTCGGCGTAAGACCTAATCACTTTGAGCCATGATAGCCTTGTTTGCTCCTCTGCCGTCAACAAAGGCAGACTCTCTTTTATATCCGCGATAAGCCTCCATACAGACTCCAATATTCCTTTGCTATAAGCTGACATGGATAACCTTCCCTGTCTACTGTAGATCAGTCCTTTATCAAACACATGAGGTGTTACCCCATTCTAAAGTGTACTCTATCCTTAAACAGGTAGTCAATGGATTCTTTTTGGGAAACCTTATATATTTATTGCCTGTTGCCTCAACTGGTTATAGCTTGTTTAACTTTTATTTGTTTTGGGTATAGCAATTTGTGATGCCAATAAAAAAACGCCCGATTTGGTATCGGACGTTCTGTTTCCAAAAATACTGGATAACCCATTTAAAAGTTATCTCTGTAGTTAAGATAACAATTAAAAGTTCCCGCTCAACCCCTGGTTTGAGGTCGGTTTGGTTCAAGCTGTCTCTTTTTTCAGCCTTTACCCGTGCCTCTTTTTACAATTTTAAGGTTCTGCTACTTGACAACTGTACTACATCGGTAGGCCGTAGTTACGGATTAAAACCAACCTCGAATGCACAGATTAATTCGGCGCTCTCTAGTATGACTCTGGGCAGTGTATTATCCTAAAGATTGTGTTTATCTGCGCTTCGATTTACTTGTTGAATGAGTACTAGCAGTTGATTTTGGAGTGGCTTTGGTTTTTGCTGTTAATTCCGCTTCAACCCGTCTTTCTTCTTCTTCAATCTCTTTCAATCTACGGCGTAACATTTCCCTGTCTTTGTCAGTTGTCGGCACTATAACTAAGTTAGGATACCTTCCAACTGGAATTTCATCCACTATAGGTGGATCATCAGACGATTTTAACTTTGGTTTTGTTTCTGAATTTAACATCCTTATTATTTCGGCTTTCAAAGCTTGTACTCTTTTTAAGTGTGTTTTCGTAGCTTTCGGCTTATCTTCAAACATTGTAATCACCTTTCATCAAATACCCAACTAATTTTTAAGCAATGATGTGATTTTGGCTGCCAGTTTCACGAATTGTAACCCAACTCGGCCTGAAGTGCAGCAATCCTCTCTTTTTCATGCTCTATTTTATTCAGAAGATGCAAAGGTGTTTCGCCGAGCGCGTAGATAGCCGCTTGCTCTCTTAGCTTATTCAAGTTGGATTGATGCTGGCGCAGTTCTTGACGCAGAACCTCCTTGTTGTTTGTTATCAAGGACTCTGTGCTTTCCGATAATTCTACGGTAAAGGTAGTTTTTTCAGGATAAGAAATATTAGCGATTTTATAGGGGCAAGATTTAGATGAGTTCTCTGTACTCATAAATTTAGGCGGTAGTTTTCCTTCTGGCAGAGGGCCTTTTTCTAGCTGTTCGATAATATAATCCTCAGCGACTTGAAATGCTACCTTAATCATATCATCTGTAACAATAGTAGGATCCACAGCACCGGCTAATCTCCAATAATCCATTAAATAGTCAGTCATTGTTACTTCAACAGTGTGAATACTGCTTCGTTCCTTCGGAGTGCCGATGAGTGATGAATCAATTACAGAGAATCTAAAATGCCCTTTAAGATGATCGGTTAAAAACTCCCTTGTGATATTATGAGCAATGAAAGTAACTGTTTTCTGCATAAGGACTACGCCTCAATTTATGTTGTAAGAAACTGCACACAGCGATCGTTTCTTCGCCGCCCAACTTTGAAATAGCAGGCATCCCGATTATGGGATTATCGGGCATCCCTATAATGCCGCAAACCTCTCTTGAAACCCAGTTTTATCGGGAAGCCGCTATAAGATTTTATCAGGCTGGCTTAACCTGGCAGGCTGCCTTCTGGCTTGAAGGCGAGACCAAGAATCGAGGGTTGAAATCGCTCGCTGGTGGTGGCAAATTCGGGCTTTAGCCCGCAGCCATCTGCACCATCACTGCGGTGATATTATCGTAGCCACCGGCCCTTTTGGCCGCTTCGATCAGGGCTTTGCAAGCCGCGGCGGGGTCGGGCTGGCTGCGGCTGACGGCCAAAATCTCCTCGTCGGTCAGCATGCCGCTCAAGCCATCGGAGCAGAGCAACAGCCGCTCCCCCGGCTGCAAGGCGACATGATACAAGCCCATTTCCATGTCCAGCTTATCGCCGATGGTGCTGTAAATAACATTTTTCTGCTTGTGGGTGCGGGCCTCTTCCCGGGTTAGTTGGCCAATCTGGATCAGCCGCTCCACCAGCGAGTGGTCCACGCTGATTTGCTGTATCCCGGCGCTGTTCAGGTGATAGGCGCGACTGTCGCCCACATTGGCAATGTGGGCCTGACCATTCATCACTAGGGCCATCACCAGGGTCGAGCCCATTTTGCGTTCTTCGGTGCGGTCGCCCTGACTGTCCAAAACGGTCTGGTTGGCGGTCATCACCGCGTTGGTCAGCCACTCATCGTAAGAGCCAGCCTGGCTGGGCGGGGCATGATTGATAAAATGCTGCCGGATGGCATCGACGGTTAAACTGCTGGCTATCTCGCCGGCATCATGGCCGCCCATGCCGTCGGCCACCACGTAGAGGCCGCAGGGCATGTCCTCGGCTTCCCACAACAGCATGTTGTCCTCGTTGAGTTCTCGCCGCAGCCCGGTATCGGTCAAACCGGCAATCTGCCAACCAATCTGGGCCGGGCGTGGGCCTGAGGCCGGCAGCGTCTCCGGCTCGCGCTCCGCTTTGATGGAACGCAGGCCCGGCTCGGTGGCCGCCAAATCCTCAAGCGGGACAACGGGGATAGATTCGACGGTGTCAGGCAGTGAGTCAGACGAAGGTATTGCCGGTTCTAGCGTAGGGGTTGGGGCAGGTTGCGGCTTTTTTCGTTGGCCCTGTCGGGTCAGGCGCAGCGTGAGCGGTAATAAGACTGCTACCGCCACAAAAAGGAGCACGATCAAAGCGATCACCATCATCAGGAACCACCTGACCGACTCCTGGCCAGGCCAGGTGGGCAGAACTAGAGGTAAGATGATGAATAGCTGCGGCGAGGCTGCTAACAATTTGAATTGAGAACTTGTGGCAACAACTCTCTGCCAAACTTGGCGCACATGATATTTCATCTGAACGATCTCCCTTTTTGGCCAGGTCTTTAGCGTGGCGGCTTGAATATCAGGCAGGATTTACGCAGTTCGCAGCCTGAGTAGCCTTGAAAAGGCGTATCGAAGGGTGCGAACTGCTCAAAACGCCGCTTCGATACGGCTAACGCCTACTCAGCATGCGTTTTGAGCACCCAACCGCGTTAAGTCTTGTCAGGGTTAAGGCGTCGCTGGTTAGCGACAAAACGTGGCAAGGTGACTTCTCAAAATACGCGCCCATCCCAGGTTTCGCCATAGACTCCCTCAAGTGCTGTCTCCGGGGCAGGGGTGGGACTGTCCGCGGCAAAGGTCACCGCTTCATCTAATTCGGTTTTGATGGCTGCTTCGAGATTTTGCAGATCAGACTCGGCGCAGGCGGCCTGCCGGAGCAAATAGTGGCGAAAGTTGGAGAGTGGGTCACGCTGGCGCCAGGCTTCAACCTCGGTCTTGTCGCGGTACAGCATCGGGTCGCCTTCGTAATGGCCGCGGAAGCGATAAGTTTTGCCCTCAATTAAAGTCGGCCCCTGGCCGGCGCGGGCGCGGTCGGCGGCCTGGCGGGTGGCTTCAAACACGGTCAGCACATCATTACCGTCCACAATTACCCCGGGGAAGGCATAGCTGGCGGCTCGCTCGGCCAGGTCTTTAAGCGGCGCTTGGGTATGCTGCGGCGAGCCTTCACCGTAGAGGTTATTCTCGCAAAAGAAGATAATGGGCAATTTCCACAACCCGGCCAGGTTGAGCGCCTCGTGAAAAGCGCCCTCGTTGGTGGCGCCATCGCCAAAAAAGGCCAGGGCGACCCGCGCCTCCCGGCGCTGCTGAAAAGCCAGGGCTGCGCCTACGGCGATCGGAATGCCGCCGGCCACAATGCCGTTGGCTCCCAAAATGCCCAGGTCAAAATCGGTCATGTGCAGACTACCGCCCTTGCCGCCGCAGTAGCCGGTGATGCGGGCCGCCAGTTCGGCCATCATATATTTGGGCTGGCCGCCTTTGGCAATCAAATGGCCGTGGCCGCGATGGGTGCTGGTGATGACGTCGGCGGGGGTAAGGGCGGCGCAGGCGCCTACCGCCGTGGCTTCTTGGCCCACGCAGCTATGGATAAAACCGGGAATCAGCCCGGCCCGCCGCTCGTTGATGGCCCGCAGCTCAAACTCACGGATCATAACCATTTTGCGGTAAAGGTCTAACAGAAAAGCGTCGTCGTAGTTTTGAGCAGCCATCGGTATCCCTAAAAATTAACAATTGACCATTGTCAATTGGCAATTGCCAATTTAGCTTGTGCATAGTGTATCACAGGCTGAAAGGCTTGGCAACACCCACAGCGCAGGTCTTACGACTCCTGCGCCAGGCGTTTGATTAACTCACGCACCTGTTTGAGCTCCCACTGGGCGTTCATATGGGTCAGCAAATCAAAAGCTTCGTGGGCCAGGTCGGCGGCTTGTTGGAGGTGTCCTGTGGCTTCGTAATAGAGGGCTAACCCTACTTTAGCCATACCCACCACGCGGTGGTTGCCATATTTGCCATGGGCGTCGAGATAGTGGCGAAAATGGTTAACAGCTTTCTCGTACTGGGCCAGCCCCAGCTCCGCAAACCCCAACCATACCTCAGAAGAAGGGTCGTGGTAGCGGGTGCCGGCCATATACTCAATTCCTTTAAGGTAGTAAGTTTTGGCCTGCTCAAAATCCTGGGTATAGCGGGCTACGTGGCCGGCAGCCTGGTGGGCCCGGTACTTAAAAAGAGGTTCCTGGGCGCTGCTCAAGGCCAGGTCTACGTTTTTCCGAGCCTCGGCCAGATCGTCCATTTGTAAGGCTTTGTAGGCCCTATAAGTATGCCCCAGGGCAATAGCGTCGCGCAGATTGATTTTCTCGGCCAATTGCAAACCCTGAGCCAGATATTTCTCGGTCGTTTTGTATTCACCCCGCAGTAGATAAATGGAGCCTAAACCGTGAATGCTAAACCAAACCTCATCCTCGCGCAGCCGCAACTCGCGGGCGGCGGTCAAAGCGTACTCGCTGCACTTGAGGCGCTTGTCGGGATGGCCCTGGTAATAAACCGGATGAACGACCGCTTTAGCCAGAGCCAGTACCTGGGCCCAAATTTTATTCTCATAAGCCCATTCCAGGGCAATCACCAGATTGGGCAACTCCTGGTGGATCTCGGCATACTGCTCGGCACTCCACGAGGCAAAATCCCAAAAGCCCTGCCCGGCATTTTTCTGGCTCCAGGCCGCAAAGAAAGTACAGAAATTTGATTTTAGCTCGACGATTTTTTCCGGGTTAGCCTCACCATTATGGCGCAAAACATTCAGGGACAAGTCTACCCCCAGTTGATGCCGGGTAAAGATTTGGGTTAAGGGGTGCAGCCAATAACGCTGCTGGCTGACATCCAGCGCTTCACTGGCTTCCAACAACGACATGCCGACCAGTTCTTCAATGGCTTGATAGAAATTGAAATCGGCTACCCTGGCCACCGCCGAGAGCGCCGCCCGGCTGGCCGAAGAGACAAATATTGACATGGCCAATAATACCCGGCGCGTTTCGTCGTCGAGCAATTTCCAGGCTTCGGCAAAGATATAATCAAAAACCTCGCTGACCACCTGGCTGGCGTGATACAACTCGTCCACCACCGTGTGGAAGGGCAGCCCTTTTTGTTTGATCAGACCCAGCGACAACTCGACCGCTTTGGGATTATTGCCGGTGGCGGCGGCCAGCCGTTGCAGGGTGTCATCATCTGCCCCGGCCACAACCTCCAGCCCAATGCGGTGACTGTGGCGGCGAATCAGGGTGAGGGTTTCTTCATCTTTGAGACCGTACAGGGGAATATCCCAGACGCGGCGCAACTGCTTGTAGCGGGTCGTCACCAGGGCCAGACTCGGTTCGGGGATTTGCTCCAGGAATTTGACCAGGGCTAAATCGGTCACGGTTTCGAGATTATCGGCCAGCACCAGGGTGCGATGGCTGCGCAATAATTTGTCTACCGCGCCAATTTTTTGTTCAGGTGGAAGCTGGGCCAGGTGGGGATAATCCAGTACGCGGGTAATTGTGTCCAGCAGGTGGTCCAGGCGGAGGTTAAAGTCGGCGTAATCGCGGGCCGAGGTCCAGACTACGGCCTCAAAAGGTTGGGCAATAGCCTGGTAGGAGCCGGGCAGGCAGCGGTGGGCCACTTCGATGGCTAGGCTGGTTTTGCCAATGCCGCCCATACCCTCAATCGAAGCCAAAGGCCAACGTGAGGTTTGAACCCACTCCAAGACGCGGGCTACCTCGGCCTCCCGGCCAATAAATTCGCCGTAGCGGGGCGGCAGATTGTGATAAACCCGCGGCATCTCGCGCTCGCCTGTCGCAGCGGGAGCGGGTGGAAACAGCCGATCCAAGACGGCTTCTGAGGCGGGATAGCCCCCCTGGGTCAAAAAACGCCGGCCCCAATTGCGATCTACCCGGCCCTGTCGCTGGCAATAGGCAGCCAGATATTCCAGGCGCTGCATATCGTTGGGGATATAGCCCCGCTTCCAACGCTGGACCGTGTGGGGCGATACGTGCAGCGCTTCGCCAATTTCTTCCTCGACAATGCAGACCTTCTTACCCTGCCGGTTAGCCACACTATCGATGCCTTCTTTTAATAATTGTTTGAATTCAGAGTTGGTCATGGGGGGATTCTTTCACTGGTAAGTTTAGGCTGACTATTTGGCTACGTTTACCGTGCGTAAACCAAACTCCCCAGAACTCAGACAAGTTTCCGGGGTTATTTCATTTAGACAACAGTAAGAAACAAACGTATAGATCAATTGTAAAAGCCAAGCGCGCCAAAAGTTGGTAGTTGAACTACGGAAAATCGTAATTTTAATTTTAACGACAATCGGCGGAAATAAAAAAATTCGTAGCAAATCTACAACAATTGTTAGTGGAGCTAAAGTATACTGCGACTTGTAGTGAAGAGAAGGTCAGCCCAATTTATCCATAGAAAGGTCAGGGGGAAAATGATACTTCAACTATCTTCCAGCGCAATATTCTTAATAATCATTCTGGCCGGGTTAGTCTTTATGTTGGGGGTCAGTTTGCTGGCAGCCCACATCACTTTTAATCGCCACTAAAGAAAAGCGCTGAAGTAATTCACCCTTCAGCGCTTGTTCTCAGCTCTATTTGGACAGTTGTTTTAACAAAATGAGAGGATTCGGTAATTCATTAAATTGCTACTGCCTATCTGCTGTCGGGACTTACCCCCAACAGGGTGGCTTTGATTAAATCACCGTTCATCTTGGCAATGAAATCCAGGCTGATCTCTTTAGGGCAAACAGCGGAGCACTCGCCGATGTTGGTACAGCTACCAAAGCCCTCTTCATCCATCACATTGACCATGTTGACCACCCGCTGATAGCGTTCAACCTGGCCCTGGGGCAATAGGTTGAGGTGTGAAACTTTGGCCGCGGTAAAGAGCATGGCCGAAGCATTGGGGCAAGCGGCCACACACGCCCCACAGCCGATACAGGCAGCGGCGTCCATGGCCCGGTCGGCGTCTTTCTTGGACACAGGAATGGCGTTGCCGTCGGGCGCGCTGCCAGTTGAAACGGACACAAAGCCGCCCGCTTGAATAATCCGGTCAAAGGCGCTCCGGTTTACCACCAAATCTTTAACAATGGGAAAGGCTTTGGCCCGCCAGGGTTCGATGACGATAGTGTCGCCATCTTTAAAGTGGCGCATATGCAACTGGCAGGTGGTGATAGCCACTTCGCCGTGATTTTGGCCGTGGGCCACGCCATTAATCATCAGGCTGCACGTGCCGCAAATACCCTCACGGCAATCGTGATCAAAAGCTACCGGCTCCTGACCCTTTTCGGTGAGATCCTCATTGAGTAAATCGAGCATTTCCAGAAAAGAGGAGTCCGGGCTAACATCGTCTAGTTCATAATCTGCCAGGCGACCCTCTGTTTGAGTATTCTTCTGTCGCCATACTTTGAGGTGTAGTTTCATCGTTTTATTTGCTCCCCGGTTTGGTGGAAGGTTGGTCAGTAACTTTTTCCCAGACTGCCAGCCTTTAATCTTCCTTTACTTGTAACTGCGCTGTGATAGCTTGACATATTCAAAGCTGAGTGATTCTTTATTGAGCAGTGGTTCGCTCTCATCGCCGGTGTATTGCCAGGCAGCGGCATAGGCAAAATTTTCGTCGTCACGCAGAGCCTCGCCCTCTTCGGTCTGGTACTCTTCACGGAAATGACCGCCGCAGGACTCGTTGCGGTGCAGGGCGTCAAGGCAGATCAGTTCGGCTAGTTCCAAAAAGTCAGCTACCCGGCCGGCCATTTCCAGGCTTTGGTTCAGGTCATTGCTTTCGCCGGGCACATTGATATTTTCCCAAAACTCGGCTCGAATTTCCGGGATACGGCGCAAGGCTTCTTTTAAGCTGACTTCGGTGCGGCCCATCCCACAATGATCCCACATGACATGGCCTAATTCGCGATGGAAGGAACTAACCGTTCGCTTGCCTTTGAGGCTGAGCAAACGCCGAATCCGGTCATTAATTTCCGCTTCCGTCTCCTTAAAAGCCACGTTACCGGCGTCAACGGCTTCCAGTTTGGTCGAAGCCAGGTAATTGCCCAGGGTATAAGGGAGGATAAAGTAGCCATCGGCCAGGCCCTGCATTAAGGCGCTGGCGCCCAGGCGGTTGGCCCCGTGATCGGAGAAGTTAGCCTCGCCAATCACAAACAGGCCGGGGATGGTGCTCATCAGGTTGTAGTCAACCCACAGCCCGCCCATGGTGTAGTGCAAAGCCGGATAGATGCGCATCGGCATTTCGTAAGCATCTTCACCGGTAATACTCTTGTAGATGTCGAACAGGTTACCGTAGCGTTCCTGAATGACTTTTTTGCCCAGACGTGTGATGGCATCAGAAAAGCCCAGGTAGACTCCATTTTTTAGCTCGCCGACGCCATACCCGTCGTCAACCACCCGTTTGGCCGCGCGCGAAGCGATGTCACGCGGCACCAGGTTGCCAAAGGCGGGATAACGCTCCTCCAGGTAGTAGTTGCGCTCGCTCTCAGGGATGTCGTTGGGATAGCGGGTGTCGCCTTTCTGGCGGGGCACCCAGATGCGGCCATCGTTGCGCAGCGATTCACTCATCAGGGTCAATTTCGATTGATGTTCGCCCGAGGGGGGAATGCAGGTCGGGTGGATTTGGGTAAAGCAGGGGTTGGCAAAGAAAGCGCCACGTTTGTAGGCTCGCCAGATGGCGGTCGCGTTGCAGCCCTTGGCGTTGGTCGAGAGGTAATAGACATTGCTGTAGCCGCCGGTGGCCAGCACCACTGCGTCGCCAATATGAGGCTCGATTTTGCCGGTGATCATGTCGCGGGTGACAATCCCTCGCGCCCGGCCATTGACGACCACTACGTCTAACATTTCGGTGCGGGGGTACATTTTAACCGTGCCCAGCCCAATCTGTCGTTCCAGGGCTTGATAGGCGCCCAGCAGCAATTGCTGGCCGGTTTGCCCACGGGCATAAAAGGTTCGTGAAACCTGGGCCCCGCCAAAGGAACGGTTATCGAGCAAGCCGCCGTATTCGCGGGCAAAAGGCACGCCTTGAGCCACGCATTGATCGATGATGTTGTTGCTCACCTGGGCCAGACGATAGACATTGGCTTCGCGGGAGCGGTAGTCGCCGCCTTTGACCGTGTCATAAAAGAGGCGGAAGATGCTGTCGCCGTCGTTGCGGTAATTTTTGGCCGCGTTGATGCCGCCCTGGGCGGCCACACTGTGGGCCCGGCGCGGGCTATCCTGGTAGCAGTAACATTCAACATTGTAGCCCTGTTCGGCCAGCGTGGCCGCCGCCGAACCTCCGGCCAGGCCAGAGCCGACGATAATAACCGTAAATTTGCGCCGGTTGGCCGGGTTGACCAGCTTCATCTCAAAGCGATGTTTGTCCCACTTTTCCTGAATAGGGCCGGATGGAATACCTGCATCGAGTGTCGCTTCGGCAAACTTGGGCACGGAGCCAATTTTAACTTCAGGTTGTGTTGTCGTCGCCATCATTAATTCCTCTTTTACTTGATAATCCCGACCATTACGGCCAGCGGGACAGCCGCAAAGCCAACCGAAATTACGAGCGCCAAAACCAGGCTTAAGGCCCGCAGAGGTTGGGTATATGTTTGATTATTAAGGCCAAGGGTTTGAAACATACTCCAAGCGCCGTGATGCAGGTGGAACCCCAAAGCAATGGTGGCCACAACGTAAAAAATAGCCGGCAGATACGCATATGATTGGAAGCCGACCACCAGATTGTGGTAAGCATCGCTGGGGATAAAATTGGGATGCACGCCGGCCACACCCCAGGTGAAATGCATCAGGTGGAGAAGTAGGAACAAAAAGATCACCACGCCGCCGAAGCGAATGTAGAGTGCCGCCGGGTTGGCCTGTAAGGTAGCATGCTTTACGTATTTGGTCGACCTGGCTCGTTCACTCTCCAGGTAGAGAGACCAGGCCGCCCAAACATGTAACCCCACCGCTCCCAATAACACAATCCGCGCTACCCAGAGCAGGTGAGTATGGCCAAAGATAGGCGCGCCCAGCTCACGCAAGCCCTCGGCATAGGCATTAAAATACTCTGGCCCCACAAACGCTTTGAGATTGCCATACATGTGAAAAAAGACAAACCCAATGCCAATCAGTCCGGTCAGGGCCATGATTACCTTTTTGCCAATAGACGACCGATAAAGGGTCAATACACCTGCATTCATTACGCCCATGTAAAGAAACCTCCTGCCCGTGTTGCCACAGAGCGCCGTTCTTAGTTTGTGAAATTATTTGTGGAATTTTTTACAAGTAGGATAGGGGGATTATTATACCCCTTTTTGAGCTTAAGGCAAACACTTTTTGGGATTTTGGGGAATAGAAAAAGGGGTGGCGGCAGTCGCTAATTTGGCTTGCCGTATTTGTTTAAGACGCCTTTAATTTGGCCGATCAGATCACTCACATCAAATGGTTTGACCAGATATTTTTCGGCCCCCAAGGCCAGACCCGTATTGACTTCGGCTTCCTGCCCATGCGCTGACAGAAAGACTACCGGAATATTTTTTGTGGTTTCGTCAGCTTTGAGCTTCTGGCACGCTTCAAAGCCGGTCATCTTGGGCATACGCACGTCCAGCAAAATTAAATCCGGGTTATTTTTGAGTCCTGCTTTGACCGCCTGTTCACCATCGGGCACGCCAACCACGTCAAAGCCGCTAAATTCAAAGGCCCTAAGGATCAATTCTCTCACGTCCAGTTCATCTTCGGCAACCAGGATTAGCGGTTTTTTCATGGGTATCTTTCTCCTAAAAAGCGGTTGAATTGCTCGGATTTAGCATCTTTGAGCTCGACGCCACAGGTGTAACTATCATCAATACATTATACTATACCTTGCAGAATTAAATAGCTCAAAACGATAAGCTAATTGACTATGACCTTCCCTCCAAATGAGCTTAAGGCGTGCAGTTATCCAATAATAGTTGCCCAAAGGCGCTGGTATCCAGATAATTATTGGCCGTGCCTTGCCACATCATTTGGACTTCACGATTGCCTCCATCCTGATCACCATCCACTCCCAAGTCGAACCCATAAACATTTCCGCCACTTGGGGTTGTCCCCAGCCGACTCCACGGAATTGCTACCTCCACTGAGTAGCCAGTCGCGGTTGAAGTTAACGCAAATGATACACCTGACGTGCCGTTGCTATAATATCCTCCGGTCAAGTTCTTTAGGAAGTATTGGGATGGATCGCTCCAGCCCACGATGAATTGAAGATCATCAGCCTGGTAGGTGGTGGAGTGATTGTTATTGATGTCGAAGAACATCTCTACGGCGTCATCGTCCCAATAAGATGGGTTTGAGTCGGCATATATCGCACTGTCCACAACATCTATGCCAATATACATATAAGTGGTGTCCCAACGCACCAAGTAGTTTGCGGTCACCAGGGCGGGACCCCCTAAGACCACTTTGGACACAGAGGTGCTAGAGCCGCTCCAGGCTGCCTCGTTGAGATTTCCATCCATGCTGATGCCTGTTCCACACAGCGCCAGTACAAATCCCGCTGGAAGAGGTGTTGCAGTCGACGTATTGGTTGCGGTTGGCGTGACCGTATCCGTTGGTGTTGAGGTCGATGTGGCCGTACCTGTCGGGGTGTCAGTCGCCGTGGTTGTGTTCGTCGGGGTAGCCGTCGCCGTAGCAGTGCTGGTTGGCGTCAACGTGGGTGCAGGCGTAGGGGTAGAAGTCGGCTTGGGCTTTGGAGGACTGGTTGGGGCAGAGGGTGGCGAGGTTGGAGGGACCGAAGTCGCAGTCGACAGAGGCGGCGGTGTAGGCGATGTCGCCGCTGGGGTCTGAGTCGATGCTGGCGTTGAGGTAGCCGCAGCCAGAGGCGTGGGTGTATTGGCTGGCGCTGTAACTGTTTGAGCGGGAATAGCGGCGGTGGCGCTAGCCGGTGAAACACTGGTGGCCGTGCTATTGACGGTCGCCAACGGCGAGGGAGCAAGGGTAGCAGGCGGACTCACGCTGCCGGGTGTGTTTGTCGTTTGGGGCAGCGGCAGTGCCCCCGGTCGGGGGGTGGGAGTCGGTGTGGCCGGCAAAAGCCCGATGACAAAAGATGGGTCGGCAGGATTATCCTCTAATTGGGTCGGAGTCAGATGTAGCCGGGCGATATCGGTCGCAGCTTGAGCCCCGACATTGGGATCCAATATGGCAAACTTAACCTCATCGGCGGAACCGCGCCGATAATTAGCTTGCTGCTGGGCTAATAAGCTGGCCGGAGCCAACCGGTCGGGCCACCAGAGCGCCCACCAGGTTGAGCAAAAGACGCAGCCAAAGCTCAGCAATAAGGCTAATAAGAGCGGCAGCCAGGCCCAGCGGCGACGTGATCGCCTCTTTCTTTCAGGAGGAGATGGAGGTGAGGCCATAGCTCATTTCGGATGCTGATTGGGGTAAAGTTTGTTGGCCAGAATGAGCTGGCGCTGTGGCTCCTGGCTCCAGCAAAGGCAGAGCCAGGCTGAAGGTGCTGCCCACAGCCGGTTGGCTTTTAGCCCAGATTCGGCCGTCGTGCAGTTCAATCAAGGCCTGACAGATAAACAAACCCAGGCCCACGCCGGCGATTTGATAGGCGGCCTCGTGGTCGGCCCGGAAGAAGCGGGTAAAAAGATAAGGCTGGTCGGCTTCATCCACCCCAATACCGGTGTCCGTCACATCCAATCTGGCCTGACCTGCCTGTTGAAATAACTGTACTTCAACCCCACCGTTGAAGGTATAGTTGTAGGCATTGCTCAAGAGGTTATCCAAGGCCCAACTCAAGCGATTGGGATCGCCATGAATGGATAAATCTATCTCCGGCAATTTAACCTGATAAGACAAACCCTTGGCTTCGATCCGCTCGCGCCAGTTCTCGGCGCTCTGCTTAACCAAATCTGAGAAGTTGAGGGACTCTTTGTTCAGCTTCAGGCTGCCGGCTTGAAGCTCCGAAATATCGATGATTTGATTGACATGTCGGAGCAAGACATTGGCGTTGCGATTGATGATTTGCACAAATTGGGCCTGATCCTGGGGCAGATGGCCGTTGGCCGTTAATACCAGTAGATCGCTATAGCCTTTAATGGCTGTCAGGGGTGTACGCAAATCATGAGAAATGCCGGTGATAAAGCCATCTTTTAATGCCTCAGCTTCAACTTCACGCGTTACATCGCGTAGCGCAATAACCGTGCCCAGAGCCTCACCGCCGGGCGTTTTTACCGGCGCAATCACGGCACTCAAGACCCGTTTACCCCATTTGTAGCGGCGGGGGTGTCGAAGTTTAGCCAGTTCCTGGGCTTTATTGACTCCCCCCTTATCTTCCGGGTCAAAGATTAGGGGAGAGGGCAATTCACGTAAGATCTCCGCCAGGAAACTGCTGGAATCGCCGCTCAGAAACCGCCGGGCGACCGGGTTGGCAGTGATGATAACACCCTGTTGATCCAGCACAATGACTCCGTCGCCAATGCTGTCAAGAATAGCGGTTAGTTTGCTGGCCTGATTGACCAACTGTTGATTGCGCTCGGCCAGGCGCTCGGTCATCAAGTCGAAAGAATGGGCCAGGCTGCCGATTTCATCTTCGCTCTGAATGCCGGTTCGTTGAGCCAAATTGCCTTCGGCCACAGCAACCGAGGTTTCGACCAGGCGGCGCAAGGGCTGGATAATCCGTTGGGCGATGACAAAACCTAATAAAAACACGGCGATGGTGGCCACGGAAAAAAGGAGGCTCAGCAGATTGCGGCTGGTAGCAGCGGCGCTGACAATGAAGTTGGTCGGCAGAGCCACACTAAAAAGACCAAGCGACTGGCCACGTACCCGCCAATCGCCGTAAGCTAACGTATACTCCTGGCCCAAAACCTGAACTCGCTTGAGCGGAACTTCATTTTCTGCCTTGGCGACTACAATGACATGGGTTTCGGGGGACTCGCGCAGTTGGGTAACAACAGCTTCATAGCGGCCGGGCGGCTCCCGCAGCACGTCGGAGATGGCTTGCTGGTCCCCGCCCAGGAGGGTGTCAATGACCCGGCCCTGGGCATTATACAGGGTTACTTTGGCGACCGCGCTTTCACTGAGGTCGACTACCATTTCGTGGATGTAGGTACCAACCAGGACGGCTCCAACCAGTTGGTCATCTTGGTAAACCGGCCCGACTGTAAAAAGCATCAGACCATAAGGTGTTTGGCTGAGCAAGATGCGTTTCTCGCCATAAGTATCGGTGTAGCCATCCAGAACTCGACGCACCTCGGCTACTTGGGAAAAGTCGGCCCCGGCCCGCTCTTCACCGTTAAGACCAATCTGGTTGGGCGGGCGCTGCCAACCATAGATTTCTTTACCCTGCCGGTCGAGCAGCTCAACCGCGTCGGTGGGGCTGTTGGCGATAATTTGCGGCACCCGGCTGGCCAATCCGGCCCGATCAGCCGCAACCAGGTTCGTCGGTACGCCCTGAGTGCCGGCCACGGCTCGTAAGACCTTTAACCGTTCTTCCTCATAATCGACCATCCGCTCGGAGACAATCCGACCGGCATCGAGCAATTGATTATGAAAGCGTTCCTGGAGGGAATCTGTGGTGAGTCTGACGACAATAAAAGCACCCACCCCGGCGATGGCCAGGGTGAGCAAAAAATAAGGGAGAACGATTTTGGCGCCAATACCGGCGCTCAATCGTTTAAAGAGGCGGACAGTAGAGGAAGTTGAAGAACGGGTGTCGTGGTCCATTTTCCTTAGCAAGCGTAGTTAAGGTACCGTAGAGAAATGTTCGATTTAAAGGTGTCCCCCGACCGATCAGAGCTTTTATCTATTAGGGGGTCTAACAATCATCCTATCATAAAAATTTAGGTCATACTAGCTGCAAAAGTCATACAAAACCTTGTCTAAGGTACTCAATTAATTTTCCCAAAGGTCATGTTGGCCTGGAAGGGAGAAGTTACAAATTTAACAGGCGCTCTATGGTGTAGTTTAGCACAGGTTAGTGAAGCAAAAAAGATGACTTTTAGACTAAAGCTGAGCTTGGAATTGAGCGGCTCAAATTGCCCGAATAATCTCGATGGCTTTACGCCGCAAATAACCCCAGGTAGCAAACAGTGTACTGACCAGCGCCGCGGTGGCCATCAAAATAAGCATGTAGGGCGTTACAATCTGATCAAAGGCGGGCACGGTGGGGGTTTCGCTGCGGAAAGAGTTGGAGTAGCGGAAAATGTAGCCCAAGAGGATACCGGCCGCAATGCCGGTAAGGGTAGCGCTGAGGGTCATGACCAGGGCTTCGCTGAGGAACATGCCAAAAAGGTGGCGATTTGAGTCGCCGATGGCTTTGAGCATGGCAATCTCGCTGCGGCGGGTATAGACCGAAATGTAAGTGACCACAAAAACGCCAAAAATGGCCAGCAGGAAGCTGAGGGTGGTCAACACCAGAATGACCACCCGAATCTGCTGGGCGCTGGCTTCGGCGGTTTCAATATCCTCCGGCGTGGAGCGGACGCTGACGTTTTCGGTCAAACTATAAGTTTTGCGTAAATCGGTGGCGACCTGTTTGATGGCAGCTTTGCCGGCCTCTTCGGGCAGTTCGGCAATGCCGAGGCGCAGATTGGGCGCAGCCATCAAGCGCTCCACGATGGGGTAGGTCGGGTCGTAGGGACCGTCCAGCGGGTCGCGGGTCAGCTCGCGGAAGGCAGTGTGATTGAGAAACAGATCAGTGCGGCCATCTTCAGCCCAGGTGCGCTTGGAGGTAAAGCCGTCGAAGCCGGAGAAGCGACCCAGCACCCCCACAATACGCACAATCCGTTCGTGATCCAGTCCCTCACCTTTCAAGCGCAGCGTGTCACCGACACCCCGTTCAAAATATTCGGACAAGCCCTGGCTGACGATGACGGTATTCGGGTCGGCTTGCAATTCGTCAAAACTGGCGGGGCCGCCAGGCCCAATCCATTCGATACCTTCGGGGTAGGTGATTTCGGGCAGGCTGCCGTCCACCCCGTAGACCCGCACCCCCACGTTGCGCAGCCCTACGTCATCGCGAATCTGGGTGTCGAAGCGATAACTGACGGCTACATTAGGGCCGAGTGCGCCGTTGGCTCGAAGCTCGTCCAGCAGTTCGCGGGTAAAGCGATCTTTGACCTCGGCGGGTGTGGCTTCGCGGGGCGGGCCGGGTCCCTCGTCATCCTGGGCCAGCAGCGCCGCGCCCGATTTGCGAATAACCAGCGGCGTGCCGTTGCTGAGACGGGTATCGGTGGGCGTGTTGGCCGTTTCGATGGCCAGGCTGGTGGCAAAAAAGGTCGGCAGGGTGGCGCTAATGACAATCATTAGGCTGATCAGGGTGTTGCGATTTTGGCCGCGAATGATGTTGCGCTGGGCAAAGAAACCTATCTGGCCGTTGACCAGCTTGACCAGGCCGATCAGCAGCCGCTCCAGGGGCAGCGTGACCGGGAAGAACAGGAGGGAAGTGCCGACAATCAGCAGGAGTAGCGAGCCAAAAATCAGGGTGGCTTGCAGCCAGAGGACGCCAAAGGTGAAGGCCAGAGGGAAGGCGAAAAAGATGAGGGCCGGGTAAAACAGCGCCACCAACCCACCCCAAAAAATCTTGAAATCAACCCGGCGCTCGCGCAGCTTGGCCAGGTCGTCCAGCCCCAGGCCCTCGGCCACACCGGGATTGATGGCATACATGATTTTGGTGCTGGCGGCGCGTCGAGCCGGGGCATAGGCGCTGATGACCAGCACCACTGCCGCCGTAGCGACCGAGACGAGCAGGGCTTGGGTCGAAACGGGAGGGACATCGGCGATGGGCACATGGGCCTCCTGAGCAATGAACGGTACGATGACGAAGTTGGTCATGACCTGGCCCAGGACGGTTCCCAGGCCGATACCAATCAGGCCGAGCGTCGCCACTTCCACAGCGACAAGCGTGAATAAATAAGCGCGCGGCGCGCCCAAAATCCGAAAAAGGGCCAGATCGCGGGTTTGCTCGCGCACATTGGTCATCACCATCGTCCGGACCAGCAGCCCAACGACGCTCAGGGACAAAATGCCGTAAATCGAGACCAGGGCTTGAAAGAAGATGAAGGCTTCAAAGGTGTTGCTGAGGATAGTGGCGCGCGGCAGGTTGTAGTCATAACTATCACCTAGCAGGTCTTGAATTTTCTCAGAGAGGGTCCGGGCGCGAAAAGCTGCGGCCTGAGGGTCATTATCGCTGTAGATACCTTCGTCAAAAGCAACCACAATGCGCTCGGCCTGGCCCGGAATGCCCAGCCATTGGCGGGCGTAGTCCAGGTCAACCAGCACGCCGTCGTTGCCTTCCAGCCCGGTGACGCCACGCTGCAAAGCGATGGCGCTAACGGTCAGAGTGGTGCGGGCGTGCCGATTGCTGATGTTGGCGGCGCTCTCGACGCCTTTTTGGCGGGGCACGGGCAGGGCATAACTGATGTCAAAGGTGTCGCCAGGGCGCAAACCAAAGGTATCGGCGGTTTCTTGCAGCACCACCGCATAACCAGGTTCAAAGTTGAGCGTGCCGCTAATCACCTCAAAATCGCCCAGATCATCAATGGCCCGGTTCAAGGCGACAAATTGGGCGCTGCCGTGGATGGTTTCCGGGCCGGGTCTGGCATCCTGCGTTGGCGGACTACCCGCCAGACTTGCTGAGGCCAATTCGTTGTTGGCAGTTGTTATTCCCTCTGCTTCTCTGCTCCCTTGCTTCTCTGCTCCCCTGGCTTCCTCACCTCCCCGCTGCGGCGCGTCTACATCCACAATGCCCTGGATCCGGGGTACGACGCGTTTGACTACCGTATCACTGGCCTGGATGAAGGGTATGACGCTTGGTTCGTCGATGAGCAGGTTGGGTTCAATCTTACTTTTGGTAATGACCAGGTCATAGTCGCCGGCGCTGTTGCTGATGGTGGCCACATAGAAACGTTCATAAACATCCACCGTGGCGTTTAAGGCCACCAAAGCGCCCACGCCGACAATTAGGGCCAGCAGCATGAGAATCGTGCGGATTTTGCGTCGATTGAGATTTTTGAGAACGTACTTGAGGGTCACTAGAAATCCTGACCGCCGACCACAGACGGCAGGCCGCCACCATCAGCCCCTAAGCTCCGGCGGCAGTCTTCGGTCGTCCAGTGGCGGTCATTTGGGTTTAGACTTGATAGACATTTTACCGAATTTGGCCTAAATAACCAAACCTCGTTTGAACCGATGATTTAGGGTCGAATCGCTTTACCCCCCTGTAGTTTTATGCTAAACTTAAGCAATAATTTTTGGTGGAGAAGTTAAGTATGCCCATTTGTCGAGATTGCCAAGGTACCGGCCAGAGAGAAATTAGACGAGAAATTATGACCCGCTGCCCCGATTGCGGTGGCAGCAAACTGCTGCCGGATGGTTCGGAGTGTAAACGCTGTAATAAGCATGGTGAAGTTGGCACGGGAGAATTCAAAGTTCAGAAAAAGTTATGTCAAACCTGTTTGGGCAGCGGCAAGGTCAGCGAAGGCTCGCTGACAACCTGGTTTCTGGTTTGGGTAGTCCCGGCTACGTTGCTCGTTTTGGGTGCGGGTGGCCTGGGTATCTGGGCGGCCTGGACGTTTGTGCAGAATCCGTTGGTCACCGCCATTGTCACGATCCTCTTTTTTGGTGGCTGGGGCGCATTGATGTCTTTTTTTATTGGCCGCATGCCTCGCCTGGGCGAAATCTCACCTACCAACTGGTTCCTCATCCGGGCCATTCCCACAACCGTGGTCGCTCTGGGCGCGGGTGGGGCAGCAGTGTGGACCTCGTGGCTCCTATTCATGAGCGCCCCGATTACTTCGATCCTCGTCATCGTCGTTTTCGCGATTTGGGGCGTGGTGATGTACTACTTTATCAGCCATATGCCGGAATGAAAAAGACGTGAAACGTGATGCGTAATGCCTAAAAATATCATATCACGGTTCACGGCTCACCTCTCATGTCTCCTTTTTATTGTCCTGCTCTCTGCTTGCACCTTGGCCCCCAGGCCAGCCGATCCCACTCCCGACCGCCTGTACGTTTTCGATGCCAGCGACTTGCACCTCAACCATTACGAGTATTGCGTCGCTCTGACGGGCGAACCCAGCCCTTGCCGTGCCGATGGCCCACCCCCACCGGGTAAAACTTTTGAAGATTTGTTGCGTGATTACGATACTCTGGTTTTCCTGGCTACCTTGCAAGGCCTGGTCAATCGAGACCGGCCCCGCCTCTATCTGAATCACGACCACCAACGCCTGGACACGCCGGGTATTGATGCTTTCTGGCTGGCGAAGTATCAGGAGGCCGGCCAACCCTACAGCTGGTTAGCCGAGACCCGGATCATCAAACTGGAAACACTAGACGAGGTCTTGACCACCTTTGCCGCTGAGGTAGAAGGTCTGGTCCTGTGGGACCCGGCCGTTCCGGCGACGCTCAACGTGGCGACGACCATTGCCGGAGTGGAGAATTTGGCGGTTTTGCGGGCCGGCAGCGAGATTGAGTCAGAAATTACGACTCGCCTGTCAGTCAAGGAGTCACTGGTGGGAATGTTCAAACCGGGGGTAGCCGGGCTGCCCGACAGCACCACGCCTTCCTCCGGCTCGCCTAAAACCGATGCCTACCTCTGGGCCAAAGAAAAATACCTCGATACCGGCCGAACCAACCCTCTCTTTCTGGCCTACCTTGAAGACGGCTGGCCGGCGACGCGCTACACCCAAAACCAGATGACTCGCGGCGGGGTGTATGCGCTGGAGCGGGATTATGTAGTGCAGCAGCGCGGCTTTGCTTTTGACCTGTCTCCGTGGGCCGACGAAACGCCCAATGACGATCCCACCCAACCCCTCGGTACAGACGCGGCCACCCTCAAAACCATTATCGAGGCGGCGAAGACCCAGGCCAGGGGGAAGTTGATTAAAGTGTGGGGTTTCATTCCCTGGTATGAAAAATATGCTGCTGAGCCGGGGGTTGGTTCCAGCCAACACACGCCCATCAAAGGTGAGTGGGAAAGTACCTGGCTTTTTTCGCAGCACGGGGCCTATTTGCAAGGCGGCGGCGGCGACGTCTTTGGCCTGGCCCTGGCCAACGTGTCGGTGCATAAATTTGGCCCGCGTCCGGCGCTGCGCACTGCCCCCAACCCGCCCTCGACGGCGGAATTAATCAAAAAAGGCTATCTAACCCCAGAGGGTCGAGTGGCCAATGATCGCACTTTTGTGCTTTTCTATGCCGGGGATTATGACCTGGCCCACCCGGTGGAAGTCTTGCTGGCCAACTATGCGGCATCGCCCTGGCTGGACGCGCGGCGAGGCGAGATTCCGCTGGCCTGGAGCTTGAATCCGGCTTTGGTTGAGGACATTCCAGGGATCATGACTTATCTCTACGCCAGCCAAAGCGGCCAGGATTTTTTTGTGGCCGCCAACAGTGGGGCGGGCTACCTCAACCCCGATGCGTTAACGGAGGTGGACCTGCTGCGTTGGCTGGGACGGAGCCGTGAATTTTACCGCCAATACGGCTACGATACCCAGGGTTTTTTGCTCAACGGCAACGGTGCGGCCATGTCGCAGCTTCGGCTGGATGCGTTTACCTTTCTGGCTCCGGTTGGTATCCTCACTCCCGATTACGAGATCGATGAACCCTGGCCACGCCTGCAACTCGGCACGCCACTTTCAGCCATAGCTACCGAAACGCTGGCCGGCACGCCCGATGTAGCCGCCGAGGCCGTCCACAATGCTTACCAGCGGGTGGTTTTGGAGCAGGGCCGCCCACCCTTTCTGGCTTTTCGTTCCTCGTTTCAAGCGGCTACTTTTTTATGGGGGGTGCGGGACCGGCTGCAGGCCCAGGATGCAGCCGGGCAGATTTTGGGGAAGAATGGCGAGATCTTGCATCCGAATTATACGGTGGTTGATCCGTATGCGTTTTTTGCTTTGTTGGAGCGGTGGCTAAAGAAACTTTAGTCTACTTTTGTCTTCACCAAACCATGCACCTCCCCTGGCTCGGCGTGGCGCCCCAGCCCCTTTTTGGAGAAAACCAACTCACCATTGACGGCAACCTCAAATTTGCCTCCGCTGGCGGGAATCAGGGTAAGCGACTCGATTTGAGCTTCAAGCTCCTTGTCGGCCAGCAGTTCATTCAGTAGGCTCACGGCCCGAGGGGTGTAGTTTCAAACCCGACAATACTCGACGGTAATAGTTAACATTGACTTATCCTCTCAAATGGTGAGGCGATAAAAGACTAAATTTTCCTGTCCTCATCTGGTCACACCTTTGGGTCACTTCTCTTGCCGGCGCATGCGCTCCCTGGGAGGGCGGCGGACGGGCCGGCGTACGTAGTCGGCAGAGCCGGCGCTCATGAACGGCACGCTGATTTTACCCAGTTTGACCAGCAGGATAAACACGCCGACCAGGGCAAAAATTAGCGAAACAAGCATTGAAGTACTGACCGCAGTGTCGAAAAAGCGGGGTTGATCCGGGCGGAAAAGCTCAATCCAGGCACGACCCACCCCAGCAATGATCAAACTACTGGCGGCGATAACGCCGATCTTCAGCCGGTCGCCATATTTGACGATGACCCAGGTGAGCAGCCCGACAAAAACCAGATTCCAGATCATTTCATAGGCAAAGGTAGGGTGGAAGCGAGTGGTCTCAAAAGGATATTGGGTCATATCATTCCAGGGAGTCATGCGGTGCGCCTGTTCGATGGGAATGCCCCAGGGTAGGGTGGTCGGTGGGCCGTACAATTCCTGGTTGATGTAGTTGCCCAACCGACCAATGGCTTGGCCCAACAACGCGCCGGGACCGACGGCATCAGCCAGCAGCCAGAAGTCAATTTTGTTGCGCTTGCAGTAGTACCAGCCCACCACGGCGGCCAACATCACCCCGCCCAGGATATTTAAGCCACCCTGGTTAACATAGATGACTGAGAGGGGATCATCCAGATAACGTCGCGAGCCGCCGATAATATCGGCCACCACATACCAAATCCTGGCGCCCACAATGCCGGAAACGAGTAGCCAGACCAGGGCATCCCAGACGATCTCAGGATTTTCGCCTTTGCGTTTAATGTACCAGGCCGCATACCAGGCCGCCGCCAGCGCGCCGCTGACCACCAGCAGGCCATACCAGCGCACCGGAATTTGGAGCGAACCCAGAGTGAGCGTAAAAATAATTGGATCAGGCATGTCTAATTTACCTCAAAAAAGAATAAGCAGGGTTGGAAGACTCGATAGATCCAATTTCCGAGGAGTAAGGCATCCTTAGATGCCGAACGGAGCCGCATCTGAGGATGCTGGCACCTCAATTTTGGATCTACTGAGACTGGAGGATTTTGTTATTGCCAGCCCTCCAGGCTTCTATGTTTTACTCAAGGTATCCTAAAGCCCGCAGTTGTCGCCGTAAATTTTCGTCGTCCTCAAAAGTAAGGGTTGGGCTGGCTGGCCAGCTTTCGGGACGGCGAGTAGCGGCTTTGGCAAGTGCGTGCTCCAGTTGGTGGGCCAGTTGACCGGCCCGTTGTGGTTGTGTAGCCGCAATATCTGTTTCCTCATAGGGGTCGGCTACTAGATCATACAATTCATCTCTAATGCCCTCAATCCGGACCAGTTTGTAGCGATCCTCATCATCGTAGATGGCCCAGCGATTGAGCTTGCAGTGGAAGGTTTCAATCATGCGGGGCGTGTGCGTTTCCATCATGCCCAGAAATGTATTCGGCGGGTAAGCCTCGCTGAAGACAACCTCGTGTTCCGGGTTATGTCCCTGCAGCGTACGGGTCAGGCTCAACTGTTTCAGCTCCGAGGCTGGGCGGGAGGCCAATTCGACCGGCTGGATTTTGGCGGTATCGAGAACGGTGTGAAAGATGCGCCGGGTGGAAACGGTTTTGCCGACCCGCTGCCCGGCGGCCATCTGAGCGGGAAACTTGATGATAAGCGGGACATGAATCAACTCCTGATAGGTCACAAAGGAATGACCCATAAAGCTGTGCTCGCCCAGACCCTCGCCGTGGTCGGCTACAATAATGGTCAGCACATTGTCCTGGCGGCTTAAAAACTCCAACAACGGACCGAGGAGGTGATCTTGATAGGCCACCTCGGCATCATACAGATCATTCAGCACCCTCGACTCCATCGGCTTGAAACGCTCTTCGAGGGGTAATAACCAGCGGAAAGCCTGAGAATTGTAGCTACGCACAAAATCACGCACGGCTCGATCCTCTTTGAGATAAGGGGCGAACTGGTCGATATAGGTTTCGGGCAGGGTGTAGGGGGTGTGAGTCTGCATCAAATTGACAAAGAGGAAGTGGGGTTTGGCGGTCGGGCTGGTTTGTACCCGGCTGAGACACTCGTGCACGTCACGCACCGTTTTGGCCGTGTCGCCCTTAAAGTTAGCCAGCCAGGTCCACAAGGAGACCAGCCGGGGGTGCATAAAGAGCCGAAACCAAAACTCTGAATGGGCAAAAACATTCTGCACCGGATATGAGGCTTTGCGCAGGAGTTGAGTGTACCACTCCCAGATGCCGTTCAGCGGCCAGGGCAGCCGGTTTGAGGAACGCGGCAGCGAAGGGACCGCGCCGCTGTAATTGTAAAAAGTGTTGAAACCACGCTTTAAGCCGTTATTGAGGATACCAACCAACGGGTTATTACAGAAGCCAATGGTCTGGTAGCCATTGAGACTTAAAAGTTGGGCCAATGTGTCAAAGCGGCTGTCCAGCGTGGAGTGGGCTTGCAGGGTTTGATGGGTGGTGGGGTATTCGCCGGTGAAGAGGGAGGTGTGGGCGGGAATAGTCCATTGAGCCGGCGAGATGCCGTTTTCAAAAACCGTGGCTTGTTGGGCAAAGGCGTCGATGTTGGGCGAAGTGTGACGGGCATAGCCGTAGGTGCTGAGTCGGTCGCGGCGATGGGTGTCCAAAACAAGAAAAACGACATGAGGGCCGGGTTTTTGGATCATTGCGTTCACGACCGGGCCGGGCGGCGGCGTTTGGGTTGGGGCGTCGGATGGGTGTAGGGATTGGTGGCCAACTCCGGGCGGCGGCGGCGATAGATCATGAGGCCGATACCGATCAGGATCAATACCCCCCCCACAATCTGGGCGGTTGGGATGGTTCCAATCGTCCAGGCATCGGGGCGCAAGAATTCGATGAGAATCCGCCCGATGGAATACCAGATAAGATATAGGGAAACGAGGTCGCCATCCAACAATTTCTTGGCGTATTTGCGCGCCACCCACATCAGAATCCCAAAGCCCACCAGATTCCAGAGCGACTCGTAGAGAAAAACTGGATGAAAGGTGGTGGTTTCCAGGGGGTAAGTGGTCAGGTCATTGTAAGGGGGGATACGCTGGTTGGCATTGGTAATGGTGATGCCCCAGGGCAAATCGGTGGGCGGGCCGTAAAGTTCTTGATTGAAAAAGTTACCCCAGCGGCCAATAGCTTGGGCCAGCAGCATACCGGGGGCTAGGTTATCTAACCAACGCCAGAAATTTAATTTGTGACGGCGGGTATAAATGAAAACGGCCAGGATGCCACCCACTAAAGCGCCATAAATGCCAATACCACCTTCCCAAATCATCAAGGCACTGGGAAAGGGAATCGCCACGCCAAAGACGGTGACGGTAGTAAAAGGATGTTCAAAAAAATAATAGGCGAAGCCGCGACTGCCTCCCGCCGGTGAAGAAAGCACATGATACAGGCGGGCGCCGATGATACCAAAGATTAAACACCAAATCAACAGATTCCAGGCGTGTTCTGGGTTCTCTTTTTTGCGATGTGCTTCAAGCGAGGTAATATAGGCGGCGGCCAAGGCGCCCGCCACAATCAACAGCCCATACCAACGAATGATAAACGGGCCTGCCTGAAATAAAATTGGATCAGCCGGGGATGACATATCTTCTCCTCAAACAAAATGGAAAGTGGGCCTATTATAGCACAGTGTGAGCCATAATCAATAAATTCATTTCACCGAGAAGAACTCCTGAAGGCTCAAGCCAAAACTTAAAATAGGGAAAGCACTGCTATACGTGCCCCAAAATGTGGTATAATTGAACTATCTTTATCCTGGGTGAGGCACACAATTTTGATGCCGAACTTAACCGTAGCAAGGCTTAATTTATTTAATGAGTTTGCTCAACACTGGCGTGAGACCGTTGGGGGTGATTTGTTAGTTCTCTCGCTTGAAGGAGATTTGCTGACCTCCTACCACAATGGTGCGCATCAGACGAATTGGCGGGAGCTTGTCCAGCGGGTTTCCCCTGATAAACCTACTTTTCTAACCGACTCAAATAAAACTATACTAACTGTACCCCTTACCGACGGTCAGCGGGTCTTGGGTTATCTTTTGGCGTATGATATTCAAGAGGCCGACATACCGATGTTAACTTGGGCGGCCAAAACTATTGTCGCTCGCCTGGTTGACGATGAAGCCCTGCAAGGGATGACCGATGAGTTAATCGGCGCTTGGGATCAACTGGAGCTGATTTATCGGGTCACTCAAAATCTAGCCCTTACCTCTAATTTGTTGGCCGCCCTCAAATCAATTCTCCAAGAAATCCAAAAAGTAGTTAATACCGAAGACAGTTTTGTCTTGTTGCGGCGTCTGGACGCTTTTGATTGTGCCACTGGCGGGGCGTATCCGATTGAACAGTATCTGTGCAAAGAATCTTTATTGGATAAACTGGTTCAAGCTAACCGGGTGGTGCTTGGTAATGATTATACCAGTTGTCGCCAACTTTGGCCCGAAGCCCCCGCGTCAATTGAAACCATCCTGGCTACCCCTCTGACCATTGCCGATGAAGATTGTGAGGCTGCGCTTGGCCTGATTAACAAGGCTAACAAAAATTTTACGGCCGGTGATGCCAAACTCTTGGCCGCTCTGGCCCAGCAAGTTGCCTCGATCATCAAGAATTTTTTGGTGCATCAGCGCTTGATTGTTGAGGAACGTTTGAGTCGTGAGTTGGAAATTGCCGCCGAAATTCAAGAGAGTCTTTTGCCCACTAAACTGCCACAAATGGGGGGCATGTCCATTGCAGTGGTGTCCATTCCAGCTTCAGAAGTGGGTGGGGATTTTTATGATTTTATCACGGTTAGCGACCGACAGCTCACCATTATTATTGGCGATGTGGCCGGGAAGGGCATTCCGGCGGCCATGCTCACCTCGGTTACCCGGACCATGCTGCGCGTCGAAGCGATGCGGGGCGACTCACCCCACTCCATTATCCATCAGGCTAACAGTGTCTTGTACCAGGATCTAAGCCGGGCGGACTCTTTTGTGACCGTTTTTGTGGCCACTATTGATGCTGCCGCCGGCACACTTAGCTACGCCAGCGCCGGTCATACTCCAGCCATTCTCTGGCGGGTCGAAACCGAGATGGCTGAACAATTAAAAGCTACTTCACCGCCAATAGGTATCTCTTATCGGGGAGAGTCGACGCGTGTTGTCACGCTGAAGCCCGGCGACACTATTTTATTTTATACCGATGGCATCACCGAAGCCGAGTCGCCCGACGGTGAACTATTTGGCTTAAATCGCCTGATTCAACTTGTTGAAGCTAATGCCCACGAGTCGCCCGAAAAGTTAGAGCAACATATCCAGGCCGAAATTACCAAATTCCGGGGAGACTCTTTGGGCCGAGATGACGCCACCCTCTTGGTTGTCAAAATGCTGCCTCAAGCTGAAACAACAGCCTCTAAAGTGGCCGGAACGATTCTGAAAACAATCGATTTTTCATACCCGGCCGATACCAAATATCTGGTCGAAATTTCCAAAGAAATTACTCATACCTGTCGCCAGTTGCCTACTTTACCACCTGGCTCTAAGGCCAACGACTTTATCTATCTGTTAGAATTAGCTATCTCAGAAATTTGCACAAATATTATCCAGCACGCCTATGCCGGCAAAAAAGGTGAAATAACCGGTCGCATTACGTTGCTGAATCGGGGTGTGTATTTAGATTTCTATGATACCGGCAAAAGTTTTGATCCATCTACCATTCCCGAACCAAGCACTAATCCCTATCAACTCATTGAGGGAGGCTATGGCTTACATATCGTTCGACAGATTATGGACGTAGTAACTTATGATCGCCATTCGGAACGAGGTAACCATTGGCATCTGGAAAAGTTTGTATAGCCGTTCTGAACTGAAAATTACTTGACCTACCCTGTGTAAATTGCGTTCTAATTCTTTAGCGATTACAATAGGGCTAACAATTTAAGTGTTGGCAATTGATGCTCAGCCAGAGTTAAAAGTTGATTGTTGAAGGCTGAATACTCACCATATCATGCAAATGTATCAGGAGTAGATTTATGGAAATTACTTTCAAATCCGTATCCCCCACCATGAGCGTTGTCTCTCTGAATGGCGCCTTAAATGCCCGTTCTGCTGAAGAAGCAAAGCAAGCCTTTAGAAACTTAGTTGACCAGGGGGTTGCTACGGTAGTTGTTGACCTGCAAGAGGTTCCTTTTATCGACAGCTCCGGTTTGGCTGCTTTGGTTTCAGGGCTAAAAACATTGGGCGGGGAAGCTTCTAATTTAAAGTTAGCTGCCCCCCAGTCTCAAGCGCGGTTACTCTTTGAACTAACCATGTTTGATCGTGTTTTTGAGATACATGACAGTGTAGAGGATGCCCTAAACAGCCTGAAGTAGGGGTGAAAGGCCAACCTGAAATGGATATTTCGCACCAGGCTCTTAAGCCAAACTTGGCAATTGTATGTCTTAAGGGCAGACTTGATGCCAGTAGCAGTTCAGAAGTTAAAGTCATTCTAAAAAACCTTATTGAGACAGGCCATCTCAATGTTATTGTTGACCTGCAAGATGTGCCTTTCATTGATAGCTCTGGACTGGCTGCGTTGGTCTCTGGTTTACGCTTGGCTCGCGAAAATGGCGGAAATATTGTTTTGAGTGGGGTTCAACCCCAGGCTCACACGGTATTTCGCCTGACCATGCTGGATCGGGTTTTTAATATTTACGCTACCCCCGAAGACGCTCAACAAAATTTGGTCTAAAATTGGTTGTGTAGACGTGCCGATAACCGTTCTGATCATTGATGATGCCGTCCACATTCGTCGTTTGGTAGCCCGGATGCTCGAGCAGGCAGGATTTAAAACGTTGGAAGCTGCCGATGGTTTACAGGGGTTACGCCTTCTCCGAGAAAAAACCCCCGATGTGGTGACTTGTGATATTTCAATGCCGCTTATGGATGGGCATGAGTTCCTGGCAGCGGCCAAAACGGACCCAAAAACGCAGCATATCCCCATTATTGTGGTGACCGCTCTGGGCCAGGAAGAGGAAGCCGCCAGAGCTACCGGGATGGGAGCCAGTGCCTATCTGACCAAGCCTTTTAGCTCTAGTCACCTCATTGAAACGATCTTCAGTCAGGTAAAAGAATCACCCAAAGAAAGTTATAATTAAAAACAAAAGGCCGAGGGGAATATCCTCGGCCTTTTTGTTGTGTCTGGATAAAACCTCACCGTTTAGCTCAAAAGCTTCTGCAATTTCTCCAAACTAATCTTTAAACTCTCAAACGGATCACCGGGACATTTATCCTGTTCCACCAGATACCATTTAGCCCCAACCTCGTTGGCTGCGGCAAAGATACTCGACCAATCTAAGATCCCGGTACCTACCTCGCCAAAGGTAGGTGGCTGAGTGGCGGTCATGTCCTTAAGGTGAATCAGTGGCACTCGGCCCGGCCAGCGCCGGATATAAGTGGCCGGGTCTTCGCCGCCAAATTTTAGCCAGTAGGTGTCTGCCTCAAGCTGGAGATTGGTCGGATCGCTCTCTGCAAGCAAAATATCCAGGGCGTACTTGCCGTTAAATTGAACCAGTTCAAAATCGTGATGATGATAACATAATTGTAATCCTCTGGTCCGGCAGACCTCGCCGATGCGGTTTAATTCGGCTCCCAGAGCCCGATAATCCGCTTCATTGCCTCGTTGCTCCGGGGGCAGCCAGGGGCAAATCAGAAAATTCACGCCCACGGCCAGATAATAATCAATTTCCCAAGCCAAATTTTGACGTAAATCAGTCAGGGGCACATGGGCGCTAACGCTTTTTAGCCCCAAATCGTTGAGCGTTTGGGACAATTCGGTCGCCGTCATCCCAAAAGTGCCGGCTAACTCGACCCCGGCATAGCCAAGCTTGGCTACTCGCCGCAGCGCGCCGCGTAAATCTTCGGCAGCGGCCTGGCGAACGGTATACATTTGAGCTGCAATTGGTATTTGAGTCATCATTCCTCGTCGAAACCTGCTCACAAAAAAACAGGCCCTACCTACAGCAGGACCTGTTCGATTTTTATAAAAGATTCTGTCAGAAGCCTTTTTAAATCATTGGCGCTGAGAGTTTTTCTGCTTGTTCTTTGTTACCCGGTTGAATAACCTTGAATACAATCTTACCCTCCTCAACGTCGGCCTGAACGGTATCGCCGATAGCAAAATCGCCGGCCAAGATACCTTCAGATAGGGCGTCTTCAATTTTGGCCTGGATCACCCGGCGCAGCGGGCGCGCTCCAAAGTCGGGATCATAGCCCTCTTCCGCTACCAGGTGTTTGACCGCCTCAGTAACGGTCAGGGAAAGTTCTTGTTCCTTCAACCGCTCCTGAACCAGGTTAAGGAGCAAATCAACAATTTGGGTGATTTCTTCCCGGCTTAGCGCCCGGAAAATAATGGTGCCATCTAGCCGGTTGCGAAATTCGGGCCGGAACATGCGCTCCATTTCGCTGACAACCTTTTTGCGCATTTTTTGATAAGCATCTTCTTCGCCAACTTTGGTGTCTTTCTTAACCCCAAAGCCCAGGCTGGTTTCACGTTTAATCAAGTCTGCGCCAACATTGGAGGTGAGAATAAGAATGGTATTGCGGAAATTAACCTTTTTACCTTTGGCATCACTCAAGTGGCCGTCTTCCATGATTTGCAACAGGGTATTAAAGGCCTCCGGGTGCGCTTTTTCAATTTCGTCGAACAGAATAACGCTGTAAGGCCGGCGGCGCACCGCTTCGGTAAGTTGGCCACCTTCTTCATAGCCAACGTAGCCGGGAGGTGAACCAACCAGGCGAGCCACATTGTGCCGTTCCATAAACTCGCTCATATCGAGTTTGACCAGGGCATCTTCACTGCCAAACATAAATTCGGCCAGCGCTTTGGCCAGTTCGGTTTTGCCCACGCCCGTCGGGCCCAGAAAGATAAAAGTGCCAATCGGTCGCTTGGGGTCTTTCAGGCCGGCCCGGGCCCGACGTACCGCTTTCGAAATCGCTTCAATCGCTTCGTCTTGTCCAATCACCCGTTTGTGCAGAGCAGCTTCCATCTGAAGCAGCCGCTCTTTTTCTTCCGTGGCCAGACGACGCACCGGAATGCCAGTCCACATAGAAACAACTTCGGCAATATCTTCTTCCATAACCTTGGGTTTTTCCAGGGTCGGCTCTTCAAAGTCCAGGTCAAGGTCATCCAACGAGTCGGCCAAATCGTCTGAACCCCGCACCCGCAGCATATCATCAAATCGTGAGGCTGGAAGCGCTGGTTCTCGTTCAGCCGGCAAATCCCGCATCTCGACGACCTTATCGGTCAGCTCGGAGGCAAAAGGTATTTTGTAAAGACGCACCCGTGCGGAGGCCTCATCGATCAGGTCGATCGCTTTATCCGGCATAAATCGATCCGGCACGTAGCGGGCGGCCAGATGGGCGGCGGCAAACAAGGCTTCGTCTGTAATCTCCAGGTTATGGTGGGCTTCATAGCGGCTGCGAATGCCCTTAAGAATCTCAATCGTCTCTTCAATGGTGGGTTCATCCACCATCACCGATTGGAAGCGCCGTTCCAGCGCCGCATCCCCCTCGATATTTTTGCGATATTCATCCAGGGTGGTTGCGCCAATGCACTGTAACTCCCCACGAGCCAGGGCCGGCTTGAGAATGTTGGCGGCGTCAACCGAACTGCCAGCAGAGCCAGCGCCAACCAGCATGTGGAGTTCGTCAATAAACAGGATAGCGCCAGACTCTTTGATTTCTTCAATGACTCGCTTTAAACGCTCTTCAAACTGGCCGCGATACATCGTCCCGGCTACGAGCGAACCGACATCCAACATTACTACCCGCTTGCCCAGGAGGGTATCGGGGGCCTGATTATTGACGATACGTTGAGCCAAGCCTTCCACAATAGCGGTTTTGCCCACGCCCGGCTCGCCAATGAGGGCCGGGTTATTTTTGGTGCGGCGAGAGAGAATTTGAATAACCCGCTCAATTTCTGTCTGACGCCCGACCACCGGGTCTAGTTTGCCCGCTTCGGCCTGAGCCGTCAGGTCAGTCCCAAGCTGGTCAACCAGGGGAGTACCTTTAGACTCGCGGGCGGGGGTCGAGGTGGCAGATTGTGAGGAGCTTTCCATCATAACCCGCGCCGTCTGAGAACGGACTTTATCCAGGCCCACGCCCAGCCCTTTGAGCACGTCCACGGCTACCCCTTCGCCGGCTCGAACTAAACCTAGCAGAAGATGCTCGGTACCAATGTAATGATGGCCCAACCGCCGCGCCTCATCAACCGCCAGTTCAATCACCCGTTTGGTCCGTGGGGTCAAGCTTAATTTGCCATACATCGCCCGCTGACCACGGCCTACGGTGCGTTCTACCCGCTCGCGGACCTGCTTGGGGTCGACGCCCAAATCGCGCAAAACGCGAACGGCCACGCCATTTTCTTCCCGCACGAGTCCCAACAGAAGATGCTCCGTACCGATGTAATTGTGGTTGAGGCGCTGCGCTTCTTCCTGAGCCAGAGTTAAAACTCGGCGTGCTCGCTTGGTAAAACGATCAAATTTGTCAGCCATGTAGTTAATTCCTTAATTAGTCCTGCGTAAAACTTTGGTAATTATTTTGATTTGAGGAAAGCAATATACATGCAAATCGGGAAAACAAATTTCCCGATTTTACGCTTCTATCGTTTCTTCTTTTTCTTCGGGGCCAGATTCGCTTGTATCTTGGCTAGCCCCAGCTTCATTGGCTTCTTTATAAGAAGCCCAATTTTCTTTTTCTTCGACCTGCTTCATACTCAGGCCCATACGCCGTCTATCGGGATCTATATGGATAATACGCACCCTGATGGACTGACCTTCAGAAACAACCTCCCGGGGATGGGTGACATTTTTGTCTGAAAGTTCAGAGATGTGGATCAAGCCTTCAATGCGGTCATCGATGCGGGCAAAAGCGCCAAAATTGGTTAACTTGGTGATAACCGCATCCACTACCTGGTTAATCTCGTAATAATCAAAAACCTGGCTCCAGGGTTCCGGTTGGAGCCGCTTGAGACTCAGCGCAACCCGTTGCTGCTCAAGATCAACATTTAAGATATAAACTTTGACTTCATCGCCGACTTTTAAGACCTCGCGTGGATGCGACACCCGGGTCCAGGCCAACTCAGACAGATGAATCAAGCCATCAACCCCACCAATATCCACAAAAGCGCCAAAATCGGCCAGGCTGGTCACACGTCCCGTGCGAACGTCGCCCTCGGTCAGCTCCTCCATAAAACTGGCTTTGTTTTTGCGCGCCTCGTCGGCAGCAGCTCTTTCAGAGAGGATGAGCCGGTTGCGGTCGCGGTCAACCTCAATAATTTTCAGGATGAGCTTTTCGCCCATGAGTTGGTTCCAGCGTTCCGGCTTGTTAGAGCCGCCAAATTGGGCGTTAAGCAACTGTGACCCCGGTACAAAGCCGCGCACCTGGCCAAAGTTCACGATCAAACCGCCTTTATTGTTGCCGATAACGGTGCTTTCAATAGTTTCCCCGGCAGCAAAAAGACGTTCTGCTTCTTCCCAATCCTTTTCCACCCTGGCCTGACTGAGTGAAAGAACAATATGGATTTCCTCTTGATCATTTTCGACGCTGACGACATAGACAGGAATCGTATCGCCGACTTTTATTTCGTCTACTTCCTCGGGGCTGAGATTACTCAAATCCTTGGGGTCTACTATTCCTTCGGATTTAGCGCCAACGTCAACCAAAATTTCGTTTGAGCGTTTGCGCGCAACAACGCCTTTGACAATTTCGCCCGGTTTAACCACCCGAACCAAATTCTCCTGCTGGGCTAACAGTTCTGCCATGGTCATCATTTTTTCATCGTCTGAGCTAATCAAAGTGCTCTCTCCATATCGGATATTGCTCTCAGCCATGCAACCTTTAATCGGTCTTTGCGGGCTTGGAACATAGACACATTATACTTTGACTCTATACAAAAATCAAACGGTTGGTAGGGGGCGGGCCTGTCCCAAATTTTAGGAAAGGGGGGGATGAGCTAAAATAGCGTTTCTAT